>PBFS01000015.1 GCA_002718845.1 Gammaproteobacteria bacterium
TTTATAAAAATTTTATAGTTTTTTACGTTGTTTTATAAAAATTTTATAGTTTTTTACGTTGTTTTATAAAAATTTTATAGTTTTTTACGTTATTTTGTAAAAATTTTATAGTTTTTTACGTTATTTTGTAAAAAAAAGTATTTTTAAGTAAAAACAACAAAAAAAAACTTGTTTTTTTATATTTAACTATATAAATTAAAAATAACCACCTACACTGCGGAGGAAAACAGTATGGTAGCAAGAAAAAGAGCTAAAGTTGCTAAGAGGAAAACTAAAGTAACTAAACGCAAAGCTAAGAGAAAAGTTGCTAAGAAAAAAGCAACTACTACTCGTAGAAAAGCATCTAGACGTAAAACTAAACGTAAAGCTAAAAAGAAAAAAGTAGCTAAAAAACGTAGAGCTAAAAAGAAAGTTGCTAAAAAGAAAACTAGGCGTAAAGCTAAAAGAAAAGTAGCGAAGAAAAGAAAAAAGACTGCTAAGAAAACTAGACGTAAGACTAGAAGAAAAGTAGCGAAGAAAAAGAAGAAGACTGCTAGAAAAAAAGCTAGACGTAAGACTAGAAGAAGAAGATAATAATTAAACTATACTAAAAGGCCCTTTACAGGGCCTTTTTTTAGCTTAAAAACAAATTGTAGGCTTTATTATATGTTTCTTCAAAAAACTCATAATGAAGGCTATTTAAATGTCTCAGTAGCCTTTTCCTATCAGAATTTTTTGCTTGAAACCCAATTAATACTCTTCCAAAATCAGCACCATGATTTCGATAGTGAAATAAACTTATATTCCACTCACTGCCAATGGAATTAAGAAAATTTAATAATTCACCTGGTTTTTCCGGAAAAATAAATCTAAAAATATACTCAGGGTGTGATGAGTGTGATGAGCCTCCAACCATATACCGTATATGAATTTTAGCCATCTCGTTATCAGTAAAGTCAATAACTTTATAATCATTAGATTTCAAAATTTTTAATACGCTTTTTTTATCATCCAACCCATTTAATAGTTTTATGCCAGCAAAAACATGTGCAATTTTATTATCAGAATATCTATAATTAAACTCTGTAATTGATCTCTTGCCAATCAAGGAACAGAATTTTTTAAAACTTCCTGGTTTTTCAGGAATTGTTACGCCAATTAACATTTCATTTAATTCACCTAATTCTGATCTCTCTGACACATGTCTTAATCTATCAAAATTCATGTTTGCGCCGCAAAAAATAGAAACAAATGTTTTATTTTTAATTTTATGAGATTTTATAAATTTCTTTATGCCCGCAATAGATAAAGCTCCAGCAGGTTCAGCAATACTTCTAGTTTCATCATATAAATCTTTAATACCAGCACATATTTCATCTGTTGTGACTAAAATTGAAGATGAAACAAGGTCTTTTGATAAAGCAAATGGCAATTTACCAATTTGTTTAACTGCAACACCATCAGCGAATATGCCTACATTTTTAAGCTTAACTCTTTTATTAGATATGTAGGCTCTATGAAAACAATCTGAATCTTCTGGTTCAACTGCAATAATTTTTGTTTTTGGGCTCTCTTGTTTTATGTATATAGAAATACCAGCTAATAAACCTCCTCCACCAACTGGAACAAAAATATAGTTAGGTTTTTTGTTTATTTGTTCTAATATTTCTTTTGCAATTGTCCCTTGTCCAGCAATAACATCAAGATCGTCATAAGGATGTATAAAATCAAGCTTATCTTTCACAGCTTTATTTTTTGCAAACTCATAAGCATCATCATAAGCATCGCCATGCAAAATTACATTTGCTTTTAGTGATTTCACAGCATCAATTTTAATTTTTGGTGTTGTTTTAGGCATAACAATATAAGCTTTTATTCCAAGCCTAAGGGCTGATAACGCAACTCCTTGCGCATGATTGCCTGCGGAAGCAGCTATAAGAGAAGTTATATTTTTAGTCTCTTTTAGTTTTTTAATTTTTACATAGGCTCCTCTTAACTTAAAAGAAAAAACGGGCTGTAAATCATCTCTTTTTATATAAATATGATTATCAAGCTTCCTAGATAAGCTTTTTGCATAATCCAAGGGTGATTTGATGGCAACGTCATAGACATTTGTCGTCCTTATTTTGTTAATAATTGATTTTCTCTTTTTTTCTACCATTAGATACCTACATATAATGTATAATAACAGCATATACTAATATAAATTAATGAAAAATACATGAATCAATCTCATAAAAAAGATTTGGTTGCAGAAGCAGCTTTAGGCTATATAGAAAATGGGTGCATATTAGGTATTGGCTCAGGTAGCACAGTTAATTGTTTTATTAACCTTTTAGACAAAGTTAAGCCCAAGATTGAAGCTTGCGTTTCATCCTCTGAATTGTCTACACAGCTTTTAAAAGAAAAAAATATACGGATTATTACACTAGCTGAATCAGGAAAAATTCCTTTATATATTGATGGTGCTGATGAAGCAAATAATCACAAACAGTTAATTAAAGGTGGTGGTGGCGCTCTTACACGTGAAAAAATTATAGCTCAAGCAAGTGATAAATTTGTTTGTATTATTGATGATACAAAATATGTTAAACAATTAGGTAAATTTCCACTTCCTATCGAGGTAATAAAAATTGCTCAAAGCCAAATAGCAATAAATATGATGGGGTTAGATGGTAGGCCTGTTTTAAGAGAAAATTTTATAACTGATAATGGCCACATTATTTTAGATATTCATAATCTTAATATTCTTGAACCCATAAAACTTGAACAAGAAATTAATAATATGCCAGGGGTTATATCAAATGGATTATTTGCTATGAGAAAAGCTGATATCTTACTTGTTGCAGATGAAAATAATATAAAAGTATACTGACTTATCGTTTTGAAAACTGTGTTGCTTTTCTTGCTTTTCTTAGACCTACTTTCTTTCTCTCAACTTTTCTGGCATCCCTAGTCACAAAACCTTCTCTTCTTAATATTGGTAAAAGATCATTTTGGTATTTAATTAATGCTCTTGTTACTCCATGTACAATTGCGCCAACTTGACCACTTTGACCACCACCACTAACAGTAATCTTTAAATCAACTTTTTTATCTAATTGAGATTTTTCAAGTGGGGCCATCAAGTATGATCTGAGAGATTTAGATTTGATGAAATCATCAAGCTTTCTGGAATTAATTTTGATTGTTCCAGTGCCCTCATTTAAATATACTCTAGCACTTGATGTTTTTCTTCTTCCTGTTCCGTATGATTTATGCATTATATTTCTAGTTTTTTTGGTTTTTGTGCATGATGGTCATGTTCGTCATTATTATATACTTTTAATTTCTTTATCATGCTTCTGCCTAAAGGGTTTTTTGGCAACATTCCTTTTACGGCATTCTTAATAGCTATAGATGGGTCTTTTTTAACTACTTCTCCTAAAGTAGTTTTTTTCATATTTCCTATATACCCAGTATGTTTATAATAAATTTTATTCTCTAACTTATTGCCTGTAACATTTAAATTTTTAGCATTTATTACAACTATATAGTCACCATTGTCCACATAAGGCAAATATGATGGTTTGTGTTTACCTTTTAGGATTGTAGCTATTTTAGACGCAAGACGGCCTAAAACAGCCTGTTCAGCGTCTATAATGTACCAATCTTTATTGTCTATTTTACCCATATCCACAGTATCCATGATTTTACGCATAACAACCCTTCTATACAAGAAATTTATAAAAAATTATTTATGGTTTTGCTTATAAATGATTTAATAACCATATGGTAAATAAAAATATAATCGATGTTGTTTTAACTGAGCTAGATTATGCTATTTCAACAATTTACAACAATAATAATATAAGTGATTTGAAAGTTTCTGCAAAAACTACTAATAAGAAATTAGATATAAATAAAGCCAAACAATCAGAAAGAGTTATGAGAATAAATCATATGGGTGAAGTTTGTGCACAAGGACTATATAGAGGACAAGCGGTATTTACATCAGACGATAAGGTGCGTGGGAAACTATATGAAATATGTGACGAAGAAAATTATCATTTAAAATTATGTAATCAAAGATTGAGGGAATTAGATGGTAAAAAAAGCATTTTAAATCCTTTGTGGTATTTATCATCTTTTGTTCTAGGTAGTATTGCTGGTATAAATGATAAAAAATGGAAACTTGGTTTTATAGAAGAAACTGAAAAACAGGTAGAAGGTCACTTAACCGCATCAATAAAACAGCTGCCCAAAGAAGATTTGAGAAGCAAAGAAATTCTTCAGATAATTGCAAAAGATGAAAAAAGACACAGAAATACTGCTAAAAAAATAGGTTCTGAGGATTTGCCAACCAAAGCAAAGAAATCGATGCATTTACTATCTACTATAATGAAAAAGATTACTTATTATGTTTAACTTCTTCTATACAATCTAGATTTGATGCGTCTGAAGATAATTTATAATCCCCATAACTTCTAAAAAGAAAATCTCTATAAATATATATTTGATTTGATGTTATATCTGTTGATAAACCACTAAACTTATCATGCATAATCTCATCTTTAAGTATAGAAAAATAATTTTGAGTGCCAAAAATTGATTTTTCAGCAGTACAATTAGTTACATTATATAAATTTAAGAAAATTTCATTATTAAATCTACAATTATCATTAATAATATCCATATGTGATTTACCATATTTAGAACCTCTCCTTAAATAGTCAAGAGTAAATACATCAGGCGTAAATAAATTTAACTCTTTATTCAACTGAATAATATTTTCTACAGAATGAAAAACATTGGCGTCAGAGCAAGAGCATATATGAAATTCAAGTCTTATAATAATAAAATTATTTAATATATCCTCAATGTAAGTGTGAAACGTAATGTGGCTCTCCTTTAAGTGTAACGAGCCAGAATTATATAATTTTAAATTAGCTTGAATTAATAACGCAGAACTATCTCCAAATGGTTCAAAATTATGCGATGATTCGTTAAGTATTTCAGTATTTATAGTTTTAGAAATTTCGTGAGCAATTTTAATTAATTTTTTATTATCATACTTGGTTTTAATATGTTTTTGAATATTCTCAAGATTTTTTGCATTATCATAATAGAACCCCTCATAAGTATTAATGATTAAGGTTGAACTAACATTGCTAATTTTTTTTTTCATGGTTTATTTATTTCCGAATGCCAAAGAAATTGAATAATATTTTTGTCTGGGTCTAAGCAATAAAAGCTCCTTGACCCATCTCTATGGTCTTTAATTTCTTTATAAATAGGCACATTTTTTGATTGCATATAAGCAAACCATTCATCAACATCTTCACTTTTAATCAACATAATACCAAAATGATCAAGCCTATTATTTTTTTCATTAAATTCTAATTTACTATCATAATGTAAGGCCAAATTATCTGCTCCATTAGATAAATAAGCGTTATCTGCATCGGGCTGCCAATCAATATTCATTTCTAATATATTTGTATAGAAAACTAAACATTCTTTAAAATTTTTAACTTTTAGAGCAACATGTTTTATTCCAAGTGTTTTTTTCATAATTACCCAACCAGCTCTTTCAAAATTTCACTAGGTTTTTCCGATGTAACCAATCCTTCTCCTATTAAAAATCCATTTACATTATTTTCTCTTAAAAATTTAATTGTATCAATATTTTTTATTCCACTTTCACTAATAAAAAAAATATCTTTTGTATAAAATTTTTTTATTAAATCTAAAGTTGTTTGAATTGTAACCTCAAAAGTTTTTAAATCACGATTATTAATACCGATTAATTTACATCCATTATTTAATGCAATATCTAACTCTCTCTCATTATGTACCTCTACTAATACATCCAGATTTAACTCTATGCTTAAATTATTTAACTGACTAAATTTCTGTTCTTCTAAACATGCAACAATTAATAATATACAATCTGCGCCTACGTTTTTTGATTCTATAATTTGAGCCTCATCTAAAATAAAATCTTTTCTTAGAATAGGGATTGAAGTTGATGATTTTGCTAATTCTAAATCTGCTAAAGACCCTTTAAAATATTTACTATCAGTTAAGACAGATATACAAGCTGCTCCAGCGTCCTCATATAATTTAGCCATCTTTGCAACATCTAAATTCTTGTTTAGATACCCTTTGCTAGGAGAATGTTTTTTAATCTCTGCAATAATGACATTTTTCTCTGTATGATACTTTTTATGCAATGAATCAATGAATCCTCTATTTTTAATATTTTGATTAACTTCTATTTTTAGATTCTGTTTAGATTTTAATTCTAAAATTTCTTGTTTTTTATTTTCTATTATTTCTTTTAACATTATTTAAAACTATTTGTTAATTTAACTATACTTTCTAATTTATTCTTAACTTCAAGGTTGGATATAGCTTTTTCGCAGTATTCAATACATCGCTCAATTGATTCGTCCTTTCCCGAAATGTATAAAAGTGCAGCTGCATTTAATATAGAAATTTGCTTAGCAGCCCCTTCCTTGTTATTAAATACGCTTAACATTACTTTTAAGCTTTCATTAGAATTATTGACTATTATATCCTGTAGCGATGATTCACAATCAAAATATTGTTTAGGGTCTAAAATATATTCTTTAATTTTCGAGTTATCTATCTCAATTACATAAGTCTTATCAAATAAACTTATTTCATCTAAACCATCTAGAGAGTGTACTATCATTGCTTTTTTAGTATCTAAATTAATCAATGTTTCTGCAATTGGCATCATTATTTCTTCAGAATAAACACCAATTAATTGTTTTTTCGCATTTGCTGGATTTGTTAAAGGTCCTAATAAATTAAAAATTGTTTTCTCTGGAGCAATAGCTTTTCTTGATTTTGCAACATGTTTCATAGATTCATGATGTAATGGTGCGAACATAAACCCAAAATTAAGTTTCTCTAAACATGTGCCAACATTGTCTGGAGATAGGTTAATATTCACTCCTGCNGCCATTAAAATATCAGCGCTTCCTGAATTACTTGTAATAGATTTATTTCCATGCTTAGCCACATAAATATCACAACAAGATGCTATAAGAGATGATGTTGTGGATATATTAAATGTGTTAAGACCGTCACCTCCAGTACCACAATTATCAACTAGATCTCCTGGGAATATAACTTTTTTAGACACGCCTCTCATAGATTTTGCAAAACCTGTNAATTGTTCAGANCCAAAACCAACTTTATTAATTAAACGTAATACNTCCGTTAATTTTNTATCTTCAACTTGGCCATTAAATACTGAATCTAGNAATAATTTACAATTAGATTCAGTTGGTAGTTTATGATTTTTAAGATTATCAATTAATAATTGATGCATAATTATAAGTCCAAGAAATTTTTTAGAATATTTTTCCCTGATTTAGTTAATATTGATTCTGGATGAAACTGTAGTCCATATATTGGAAATTTATTATGTTTCACACCCATTATTTCATCGTCTTCAGAATTATTTGTCCATGCAATAATCTCAAAACATTTTGGAATTGTTTCTTTTTCTATAACCAAAGAATGATATCTGGTTGCTTCAAAAGGATTTGTTATTCCTTTAAAAATTTTATCATTATTGTGTATTATTTTTGATGTTTTACCATGCATTATTTTTTTAGCTGAAATAATTTTTCCACCAAAAGCCTGGCCTATACTTTGATGTCCTAAGCATATACCTAAGATAGGAATTGAGTCTCCAAATTGTTTTATTGCTTCTATCGAAATCCCTGCTTCATTAGGAGTACATGGACCAGGTGATATAATAATTTTTTTAGGTTTTAATTTTTTTATTTCATCTAAAGTTATTTCATCGTTTCGGAAAATTTTGACATTAGCTCCTAATTCACCAATGTATTGTACAATGTTATATGTAAATGAATCATAATTATCTATCATAAGTATCATACGTTTTTATCCTTAAGATTTTTATAAGCTTGAACTATAGCTTGTCCTTTATTAATTGTCTCTTCCCACTCTAACTCAGGAACAGAATCATATACTATTCCNGCTCCACATTGGACATTTAAAATAGAGTCTTTAATAACACATGTACGTATTGCTATCGCTGTATCCATATTACCGTTCCAACCTAAATATCCAATGGCGCCAGCATATATNCCTCTTTTTATTGGCTCTAGTTCATAAATTATTTCTATAGCTCTTATTTTAGGCGCTCCAGAGACGGTGCCCGCTGGAAATGTAGATTTTAACACATCCATCATGCCCAACTCAGATTTTATTTCTCCGGTAACATTAGATACCATATGCATAACATGTGAGTATTTTTCAATAATCATTTCATCTGTTAATTTTACTGAGCCTATTTTTGAAACTTTCCCAACATCGTTTCTACCTAGGTCTATCAACATTAGATGTTCAGCCCTCTCTTTAGGGTCTGCTTTTAATTCATTCTCAAGAATTTTATCGCTTTCTTGATTTTTTCCTCTAGGTCTTGTTCCTGCAATAGGTCTAACGGTAATTAAATTATTTTCGAGTCTAACCAAAATCTCTGGAGAAGATCCTATAATATGGAAATTAGCTAGATTTAAATAATACATATATGGNGATGGATTCAATTTTCGCAATTCTTTATAAAAAGATATGGGTTTTTCATTAAAGTTCATAGAGATTCTTTGAGATAAAACAACCTGCATAACATCACCTTTAACTATATAATCTTTTATTTTTTTAACGCTTGACAAAAAGCTTGATTTTGAAAAATGGTATTTTAAATCTACTTGTTTTGTTTTTATTTTTTGTGGTGTTTTTAACTCTTTGGAGGTNTATTGTTTTATTGATTCTAAAATTATATCAAGNTTTTCCATCGAAGAATTATAACTTTCAAGATTATTATGAGAAAAGATAATTATATAAACCTTATTTTTTATTTTATCAAATATTAGAATCTCTTTAGATATCATCAAATGAATATCTGGTGTTTTTATTTGATCTTGCTGTGAATTTCCTTTAATTTTTGATTCAAAATAACGAACTGTATCAAAACCAAAATAACCTACTAGGCCGCCTTGAAATTCTGGTAAATTTGGATCGGTTAATACTTTATAGTTTTTTATATAACTATCTATCCACTCAATAGGATTGTCAGTTNGAATATTTTTTATGCTTCCATTTTCTTTAATTGATAATTTATTGTTTGATACTTCTATATAATCATCAGATGGTAACCCTATTATTGTATATCTACTCCATTTTTTCCCACCCTCTATCGATTCAAATAGATAAGATTGTGGTTGGTCTGACAACGACTCATAAACATCTATAGGATTTACTTTAATATTATCTAAAACTGTGTGAAGTGGTATTAGGTGGTAACCTTGTTCAATATAATTTATAAAATCTTGTTTATTCATTAACTAAAGATATAAGGTTATTTTATTTCTTTGAGTTTATCTCTCATAGATTTAACTGTTTCACTATAGTTATTAGAGTTAAATATAGCAGACCCAGCTACAAATGTATCAGCACCTGCTTTAGCAATTTTACTAATATTTTCTAAATTTATGCCTCCATCTACCTCAAGTCTAATTTCTCTTTCAGACTTATCTATCAAACTTCTAGCCTGTGAGATTTTTTTTAATGTTCCCTCTATAAATTTCTGTCCTGGAAACCCAGGGTTTACTGACATTAGTAAAATCATATCAATATCATCTATGCAATGTTCTAAATAACTTAAAGGTGTAGCGGGGTTCAATACAATACCAGGCATACAATTATTTTCTCTTATTAATTTGATTGTTCTATCAATATGATCAGATGCTTCAGGATGGAAAGTAATATAGTTAGCTCCAGCTTCTGCAAAATCTGGAATAATTCTGTCCACAGGCTTTATCATTAAATGTACATCAATAATATTTTTTATACCAAAAGATCTTAAAGCAGAGCAAACTAATGGACCAATTGTTAAGTTTGGAACATAGTGATTATCCATAACGTCAAAATGAACAAAATCGGCTCCAGCATCTACAGCTTTTTTTACATCCTCTCCAAGTCTTGAAAAATCAGCCGATAATATAGATGGGGCTATTTTATAATCTTTCATATCAAAAAATAATCTAGTTTCACGATGAGTATATGTTAACAGAGATATTAATTATATAATAATTTTCATGATACTATATATGGATTATTAATGGAGTAAATAATGGGTAAATATAAAATAATCATAGTATGTTTCTGCTTTTTCTTAGTTGGAAATATTTCAGCAGCAGAACATCAAGTAAAGATGTTAAGTTCTTTAAAAGGACAAATGATGGTNTTCGATCCGCCAGTTTTAACAATACAGCCAGGAGANACTGTAAAATGGCTAGCAACAAACCCCGGCCACAATACAGCATCTATTAATGAAATGATTCCAGAGGGAGGTCCAGCATGGACTGGCCAAATGAATGAAGAATTAACTATTAAATTTAATAAAGAGGGAGTATATGGTTATAAATGCACTCCTCATTATATTTTAGGAATGATTGGATTGATAGTTGTTGGGGACAAGAGNTCAAATATAGATAAATCAATTAAATTTGCCGAAGAAGAACAAACAAAATTTGCAACTAATAAGAATAGATTTACGGATTATTTTTCTCAAATAAAATAATGCATACAGATCATACACTGGTTAATTATAATCTCATATTCAGCGGTAAAGTTAGAGATGTGTATGATTATGAGCAAGAAAAACTGCTAATTATTACGACCGACAGAATATCAGCTTTTGACTTTGTGTTTGATGATGAAATTGAAGGCAAAGGAATAATCTTAAATAAAATGTCAAAATTTTGGTTTATATTAAGCAACCATTTGATAAAAAATCATTTCTTAGATATAAAGCCTGATATCCCTGAAGAGTTTAGAAATAGAGTTATGGTAGTAAAAAAAACTAAAGTACTCCCAATAGAAGCTATTGTACGTGGTCATGTTACTGGATCAGCATGGAAAGAATATAAAAAATCAAAAACAATACATGGTGAAAGCATAAAACAAAATATCAGCGAACATGGCAAATTAACTGAACCATTATTTACTCCATCCACTAAAGCAGAAATTGGGAATAAAGATGAAAATATAAATTTTGATAGAATGAAAGAATTAGTAGGATTAGAACTTGCTAAAAAAATAAAGGAGGTAAGTTTAAAGCTTTATAATTTCGCATACAAATATGCAAAAAAAAGAGGNGTAATCATTGCAGATACAAAATTTGAATTTGGTCTCGACTACAACAATGAATTAATTCTCATAGATGAGATATTTACACCAGATTGCTCAAGGTTTTGGTTAATAAATAAAGAAGGGGGTATAGATTATAGCGCATTTGATAAACAGTTTTTTAGAGATTATTTAATTAGTAAAAATTGGAATAATAATCAAATTAAAATACCAGCAAATATCAAACAAGAATTAATACATAAATATGNCACTGCATTAAATTTACTTACAAAAAATGATAACAAAAAAACATAAAGTTTTTATTAGTGGTACAGGCACTGATGTAGGCAAAACTTATATAACAAAAAATATAATTAAATTATTTAAAAACAATAAACTTAATATTGCGCCGTATAAACCAATTGAAACAGGCTGTAAAAATGTAGATTCTAGATTAATGCCTTCTGATGCACAACTTTTCTATAAATTAACGGATGGTAAAATTGATTTAGATAATATTAATCCATACAGATTTAAAAATCCTATATCGCCTAATAGGGCAATAAAACTATCAAAACAAAAAATATATCTCAAAGATTTTGTAAAAAAAGCTTCTTTTTTTGATGATTTTGATTTTCTAATTGTTGAAGGCGCAGGAGGTTTATGTTCTCCAATAGCGCTTGATGGTCTCAATATTGACCTTATTAAAAAAATGAAAATTCCGACTATATTAGTTGCAAAGGATGAGATAGGAGTAATAAATAATGTGCTAATGAGTTTAAGTATTATTAAGAAGTATAAAATTAAAATACTATGCATAGTATTAAATAAAATACATAGCAAACAACCAATCGGTATGAATAATTATTGTGAATTAAAAGGTTTTACCAAAATCCCAGTTATTCAAATTACAAATAACAATCAAAAGAACAAAAATTCATACAAAAAAATAATGCAAATTATAATGGATAATTAAAGTTCACCAACTGAGGCAGCGGAACATAATTTTGCTCTACCTGATAACATCAATTGAGCTTCTTTAATATTAGAGTCCTTACCAACCCAAATATTTAGAGCTGATTGTTGAATTGCACGCGCATATGAAAATGTTACTCGCCAAGGTAAATCCGAATTATCCTTATTCATTTTATTTAAATGGCTAGTAGACTCTTCATCTGTTTGCCCTCCTGATAAAAAAGCAATTCCTCCTAATGTTTGTGGGCACATTTCCTTGAGACAGTTTATAGTCATCTCTGCAACTGTATTTACATCAGCTCGTTTTTTATTTTTATCTCCAGAAATAACCATGCTTGGTTTTAAAATACTTCCCTCATAATAAATATTAAATAAATCTAATTGCTCAAACAAACATTTTAAAGTTGCTCTTGTTACAGTATCGCAAACTTCTATAGAATGTTCTCCGTTTATTAATACCTCTGGTTCTACAATAGGAACTAAATTATTTTCTTGACATAAAGATGCGTATCTAGCTAAAGCATGTGCATTTGCTAGCATGCATGCCTCTGATGGAATCCCCTCGTTAATAGTTATGACCGCTCTCCATTTACAAAATTTTGCACCTAATAATGCGTAATTCTCAAGTCTTTCTCTTAACCCATCAAGTCCTTCTGTTATTTTTTCATTAGGGTGATTAGAAAAATCTTTTGCGCCTGTATCTACTTTAATCCCAGGTAAAATTCCTATTGAATTTAAATAATCTCTAAAAAACTCGCCATTGCTCATTTTTTGATGAAAAGTCTCATCATATAAAATAGCACCACTTACATAATTAGATAAATCTGGTGAGGTAACTATTAATTCTCTATACCTTCTTCTATTATTTTCACTATCTTCTACATTAATCGCGGCAAACCTTTTACCGCATGTTGGAGAACTTTCGTCCATAGCCAATATACCTTTTGGTTTTGACATCATATTTTCAACAGTTAATTCTAGTGCTTGTTTATTCATACTTTACTCTTTTTTTAAACCTTCAGTAACTTTCCTACTTCTACAATTTTAAGGGCGTTAGTTCCTCCGCTCGTACCCATTAAATCTCCTTTTGTAATTATTACTAAATCTCCTTTCTTAACGGCACCTTGTTTTTGCATCAATTTTATTACTTGTATGTTAGCTCTTGCATGATCATGTTCTATTTTATCTAATCGGATTGAATATACTCCTCTATAAAGACAAATCCTTCTGCTTGTCTTTTCGTTTACAGTCATAGCATAAATTGGTATTGAGGATTGAATTCGTGACATCCACAAAGGAGTAGATCCTGTTTCAGTTAATGCTGCAATAGCTTTTACATTAGATCTGTCAGCTCCATAAACAGCAGCCATAGCAATTATTTGGTCAATTTTATTAAATATCTCTCCTTTATCACCAATTTTAATTTCTTTTATATTTGTTTTTTCAGCTATATCACAAATTCTACTTGCCTCCTGCACAACTTCCGCTGGATATTTACCTACTGCGGTTTCTGCCGATAACATTATAGCGTCAACACCAGAACAAGCGGCATTCGACACATCAAAAACTTCTGCTCTTGTAGGCACTCTATTTGTTTTCATTGACTCCATCATTTGTGTAGCAACTATTACTAATTTGTCGTGATCCATAGCCTTACCTATTAATTCATCCTGTATAGCAGGTAGTACTTCAATACCAAGTTCTACGCCAAGATCACCTCGTGCAACTAAAATACCATCAGAATGATCTAATATTGAATCAATATTTGCTAGAGCTTCATTTCTTTCTATTTTTGCAATTAGACCAATATTTTTTTTATCAGTGATTTTTTTTACTGCAATTAAATCATTTTTGTCTCTGACAAATGAAACTGCTATATAATCAATATCCAATTTAATTGCTTTTTTTAAATCCGCTATATCTTTTTTTGTTAACCCTTTTAACGACAGTCCTCCACCTTTTTTATTAAGTCCTTGAAAAGGGAGTAGTTTTCCTCCTCTTATTACTGTGGTGTGTATCTTGTTACTTTTAACTTCATTTACTTTAAGTTTTATAAGTCCATCACTAAGAAGGATTTCGTCTTTAGTTTTTATGTTTTTGTAGAAATGTTTATGTGTTACACCTACTGAAAAATCATCTCCTTCTTCGTCTTTGAGTGAACCATCAAGAACAAATTTTTGATTATTTTTTAAATTAACAAAGTCTTTCTTTGCGAAACCTCTAACCCTAATTTTTTGCCCTTGTAGATCAATAAGGGTGGCCACAGGCCTCTTAAGCTTCAAAGATGATGATTTGAGTTTATTTATTATTTCTTTAGCGTCTTCTATTTTTGCGTGAGAAAGATTAAGTCTAAAAACATCAGTTCCAGCAGCAATTAGTTCAGTTAGCATTTTAGAGCTAGTTGTTGATGGTCCTAGAGTTGCGATAATTTTAGTTCTTTTTCTCATTATGTATAGGCACCTAATTTCTTTAATATTGGTAATTCTTTACCTTCAATAAACTTTAAGAGCGCTCCTCCTCCTGTAGATAAATATGAAAAATTATCAATTAAAGATAGTTTCTCTATTATTGGTAAGGTATCGCCGCCTCCAACCATAGAATAACAATTAGATATTGCTATGGCCTTTGCTATTTTTACAGTTCCTGTATCGTACGGCTCTTGTTCCACGTACCCGAGCGGTCCATTCCAAAAAACGGTACTTGATTTTTTAATTATATCTACGTATTTATCTATTGATTTTGCACCAATATCTAATATTTTATCATCTGATTGTACCATAGAAATTAGTTTAGTTTGAGGATTATCAAATGAGTTGTTATTCGAACAAACCACATCGATGGGCATAATTAGTTTTTCAAAATCTTTATGTTTGATTATTTTTTTTGCCTCATCTACGTAATCTGATTCAAACAAAGAAGTTCCTATATTGTGACCTAAAGCAAATAAAAAAGTATTTAGTATTCCTCCTCCAATTATTAGATGAGAAGATTTATTTAATAATTTACTTATTAAAGTAATTTTTGTTGAGATTTTGGCTCCTGATATTATAGTTGTTAGCGGATTAACAGGATTTGAGATCATCATAAGAGCGTTATTTATCTCATTCTCTAATAATTGTCCAGCATAACTATCCATAAGGTCAATTAAACCATAGGCGCTAGACTCTTTTCTATGAGATACTCCAAAAGCGTCAAAAACAAAAATATCTCCTAATGAAGAAATCTTACGAGATAATTCTGATGAATTTAATTTTTCTCCATTTTGGAATCTAACATTTTCACACATAATAATATTTGAGTCTTTAAAATCCACACCATTAACCCAATTTTTCTCAAAAATAATATTTTGTTTAATTTTTTCAGACAAATATAATGCAACAGGTTTTAAACTATATTTCTCGTCAACTTCACCTTCTTTCGGTCTGCCAAGATGAGATAATATTACTATTTTATTATTATTTTTAATTAAATGTTCAATTGTTGGGATTGATTTTATTATTCTAAAATTACTTACAATTTTATTTTGACTAATAGGTACATTTAAATCTAAACGTAATAAGACTATTTTATTATTTATATTAGCTTCTTTTAAGACTTTAAGCATTATTAGCTAAAACTTTTGCAACATCTAGCATCCTATTTGAGAAACCCCATTCATTATCATACCAAGCACAAATTTTGAAAAATTTATTATCCATCATTCTAGTTAAACTTTCATCATATACTGAAGAATATGAAGAATGGTTAAAATCAATTGATACGAGTGGCTCAGAATTATATCCTAATATGCCTTTAAGATTAGATTCAGAAGCATTTTTTATAATTGAATTAATCTCCTCTATGGAAGATTTTTTAGAGGTATTAAAGCATAAGTCTACAATAGATACATTTATCGTTGGAACCCTAATTGCAAACCCATCTAGTTTTCCATTCAATTCTGGTAATACTAATCCAACAGCAGATGCAGCTCCAGTTTTTGTTGGAATCATTGATTGAGTTGCTGATCTAGCTCTCCGTAAATCAGAGTGATAAACATCAGTTAAAACTTGATCATTAGTATAAGAATGAATAGTTGTCATGATGCCATTTTCTATATTTAGTTCCTCATGTATATTTTTTATCAGAGTAGCTAAACAATTAGTCGTGCAGGATGCATTAGAAATGATTTTATGATCTTTGTTAATTATTTCGTGATTTACCCCATAAACAATAGTTGCGTCTACATCTTTACCAGGCGCAGATATTAATACTTTTTTAGCTCCAGCATTAATATGTTTTATTGCTGATGATTTAGACGTAAAAAGACCTGTGCACTCTAAAACTACATCTACAGATAATTCACCCCACGGAAGTTTTGAAGGATCTCTTTCGCTCAATACTAATACTTCATTTTTATTATCAATGATTATTTTATTATCTTTTACTTCTACTTTTTTTGAAAAAACTCCATGAGCACTATCGTGTTTAAGAAGGTGTGCATTTATATTGCTGTCACCTAAATCATTAATAGCAACAATATTAAATTCATCATATTTATTATTATCATATTTAGCTCTTAATACATTTCTACCTATTCTTCCAAAACCATTAATTGCAATATTTATACTCATTTAACTTTTCCATTATTTTTAATTAATTTTTTAACTTTTATAACAATATTTTTTACTGAAAACCCAAAATAATTTAAAACAATATTTCCAGGCGCTGATAAACCAAATGAATTCATAACTATTTTAGAACCTTTTTTCCCAATAAACTTATCCCAACAATCTCCTACGCCAGCCTCTACTGCTAATATATTATTAATATCTGGAAGAACTATATTCTTATACGATTTTGATTGTTTTAAAAATAATTCCATGCATGGCATTGAAACTACACGCACATATATTTTTGATTTATGTAATATTTTAGCTGCGTCAACACACATATGTAATTCAGAACCAGATGCTATAATTATAGCATCTATTTTTTTAGAAGGCTCAAAAATAATATAACCTCCTCTGCTTATAAGTCTTTTTTGAGCATTGTTTCTACTTAGCTCTGGTAAACTCTGTCTAGATAACACAATAGATGATGGCCCTGTCAATTTTTCTAGCGAAGACTTCCAAGAAATAGCAGTTTCAGTTAAATCTGCTGGACGCCAAACATACATTCCAGGAATTAATCGAAGTGAATTTAACTGTTCTACAGATTGATGTGTTGGCCCATCTTCGCCTAAGCCAATTGAGTCATGAGTAAAAATATAAATAATTGGTAGGTGCATAAGCGCAGACATCCTAATTGCATTTTTTGCATACTCTGAAAAAATTAAGAATGTACTAGCATAAGGGCGAAAACCTCCATGTAAGCTTATGCCATTACAAATGGCTGACATAGCAAATTCTCTTACTCCAAAATGAATGTACTTACCTTTAAAATTTTTCCTATTTAATGGTTTTGATTTAGACCAAAAAACAAGATTAGAATCTTTTAAGTCTGCCGATCCACCAATAAACTCTGGCATCTTCTCGCCTATTTTTTCTAAAACAACTTGCGAAGATTTTCTTGTAGCCATAGATTTTCCATCATTATTGATTAATTGACCAAATAATTTATCTAAGATTTTAGGTAATTTATTTCTACTTCTTCTTAATAGTTCGCGATAGCATTCTGGGTGTTTTAATTTATATTTTTCTAAATCATTTTTCCATAGTGATTCAAGCTTGTGTCCTTTATTAGTAAAATTCCATTTTTTATATATGTCATCAGGTATCTCAAAAGCTTTATAAGGCCATTTAAGGTTCTTTCTCGTTAACTCTATCTCGTCTTTCCCTAAAGGAGCGCCATGAGCTGAACCAGTGCCTTCTTTGTTAGGTGCACCAAAACCTATTTTTGTTTTCATGCAAATAATACTTGGTTTGTCTTTTTGTAATCTTGCTTTTTTGATAGATTTTTCAATCAAATCAAAATTATGTCCATCTACATTATCAATAACATTCCAATTATATGACTCAAATCTTTTTCTAATATTTTCTGTAAAAGCTAATTTTATATCTCCATCTATAGATATGTTATTCATATCATAAAAAACAATAAGCTTATTTAAACCCAATGTTCCTGCTAGCGAACAAGCCTCATGAGAAATTCCCTCCATCAAGCATCCGTCTCCAGCAAAAACATACGTATAGTGATCTACAATATTAAATTTTGGTTTATTAAATTCAACTGCAAGTGATTTCTCTGCAATTGCCATTCCAACACCATTAGCTATGCCTTGCCCTAATGGGCCGGTTGTTGTTTCTACACCAGGAGTAATATCACATTCTGGATGGCCAGGAGTTATTGAATTTAATTGTCTAAAATTTTTAATATCTTTAATAGAAAGCTTATAACCGCTTAAATGTAATAATGAATAAAGTAACATTGAGCCATGCCCGTTTGAAAGAATGAATCTATCTCTATTTAACCACTTTGGATTATTGGGGTTATGTTTTAAAAATTTACACCATAATATATAAGCAATATCTGCCATACCCATAGGTGCGCCTGGATGTCCAGATTTAGCTTTCTCAACAGCATCCATGCTTAAAAATCTTATTGCATTTGATAATTCTAATTTACTCATTTATTGCGCTGTATTATTTTCTCCATTTAATAGAGCATCCCATGCTCGGTTCTTGTTTTTCTGGGCCTTTGCCAGTTCGTGATATTCCAAACATAGCTTTAAATAAATCACTCTGGTTTGGATTATTTATTTTTTTTGCGCCTCTATCATCAAATCTACCTCTATATTGAAGTTCAAGATTAGAATTATATCCAAAAAAATCAGGTGTACAAATTGCTTGGTATTTTTTCGTCACTTCTTGATTATCATCCATTAAATATGGAAAACCAAAGCCATTTTTTTTCCCTACTATAATCATATTCTCAAACGAATCTTCTGGAAAAGAAATATAATCATTAGGGTTTATAGCTACAATACCTATACCTTTTGTTACTAAAACATCGGTCTCAACGACAAGTTTATCTAATATTGACTGGACATATGGGCAGTGATTGCAAATAAACATGATTAATAATCCTTTGCTACCCATACAATCTTTTAAAGACCACATCTTTCCATCTACGCCTTTTAAGCTAAAGTCATGAGGTTTTTGACCAAATTCACATACTGGTGTTGTTAATAATGCCATTTTAAATAATTGAATAACCTCCTAAGCTCGATTATTATATAAAAAAATGATCATTTATTTGTTATATAAATGGTGTTGATGATATAATACATCACTTTTGACCAACTTAGTATCTTATGACCAATTCAAATCTCTCAAAAAGCAAACAAAAGAAAATCGAAGAGTTAATAGAAACTGGCAGAAAGCAGGGTTTCCTTACCGTATCTGACATAAGTGATTTATTACCAAATAATCAATTTGAACAAGACCAAATAGATCAAGTAACAAAAATAATTACTGATTTAAAAATTAAAGTTGTTGACTCAACTAAGGAAGCTATCAGCGAACCAATTTTAAATGATGAAGAAATAGCTGATGACGAAGATAGTGACATCACTGTAGATGAAGCTGTTCAAGTATTATCTAGCTTAGACGAAGAGTTTGGCAGAACATCTGACCCCGTTAGAATGTATATGAGAGAAATGGGTACTGTAGAATTATTAAATAGACAAGGCGAAATAAAAATTGCCAAAAAAATCGAAGAAGGGCAAAAATTAATATATCAAGCAATTCAAAGATTTCCTGAATCTGCGGCTTTCTTTGCTGAAGTTTTTGAGAATATAGAAGACGAAGATGAAATTGATTCCTTGCTATCAGATTATATATTAGATATTAAAGCTAATAGTGAAGAAGAATTCAAAAGTGATCAAATTCCTACTAATGTTGTAGTCATAAAAAAACCTGAAGATAAAAATGAAGATAAAAACGAACCCAATCAACAAGAACAGGCATTGGTGGCAGACGGTGGAAGTGTTGATGATGTCAGTGATGATGATGATGATGAGGTTTTAGAGGATCCTATAGATAAAGAACTGGTAATTAATTCAGTTAACGAGATAAGTGGATTATATTTTGAATATACAACTTACAAAAGAAAGGATGATAAGCGTTACAAAGAAGTATTTGAAGAAATTATAGATAGAATTTCTAACTTTAAATTTACAAGTCTGTTTAAAGAAAAGTTGACGGGTAGAATAGAAAAATTTACAGCATTAATAGCAAAATACGAAAGAGAAATAATAAAAATATGCATAAATGCTTTAAAAGTACCAAAAAAGGAATTATTAACCTATATAAAAGATGGCACCAAAGATGAAAACTTTCTCAATGAACATGCTAAAAAACAAAAATTAAATAAAGAAGATTTAGAGGTAATAAAAAATCAAATTGATAAATTCCGAAAAAAGCTGACAGCAATAGAAGATAATCAGGATATATCTATACAAGAAATAAAAAGAATTAATAAGGATAGGAGAATTGGAGAATTAAAAGAAAGGAATGCTAAAAAAGAAATGGTTGAAGCGAATTTAAGATTGGTTATTTCTATAGCTAAAAAATATACTAATCGTGGTCTACAATTTTTAGATCTAATTCAAGAAGGAAATATTGGATTAATGAAAGCGGTAGACAAATTTGAATATAGACGAGGTTATAAATTTTCCACATATGCTACATGGTGGATAAGACAAGCTATTACAAGGTCTATTGCTGACCAAGCGAGAACAATTAGAATCCCAGTTCATATGATAGAAACAATCAATAAACTTAATAGAATACAAAGAAAATTATTACAAGAGAATGGGAAAGAAGCTACGCCAGAGGAATTATCAGTACATATGGATATGCCGGAAGATAAAGTTCGAAGAGTACTAAAAATTGCAAAAGAACCTATTTCCATGGAATCTCCAGTTGGAGATGATGAAGATTCTCATTTAGGAGATTTTATAGAAGATGAAAATGCAGAAAAACCACTAGATGAAACTATTAATAGTGGTTTATCAGACTCAACAAGGGAGATATTATCGAGTTTAACGCCAAGAGAGGCAAAAGTTCTAAGAATGAGATTTGGTATAGATATGAATACTGATCATACTTTAGAAGAGGTAGGTAAACAATTTGATGTTACCAGAGAGAGAATTAGACAAATAGAAGCTAAAGCATTAAGAAAACTCAGACACCCGTCAAGGGCGCATAATTTAAAAAGTTTTCTAGACAATGACTAACATTGCTATATTTGCCGCAGGATGTTTTTGGGGCGTTGAAGAAGAATTCATTTCAACTAAAGGGGTTAAAGAAACAGAAGTAGGTTACATTGGAGGAACAACAAAAGAACCAACTTACGAAGAAGTCTGTAAAGGAAATACTTATCACGCAGAAGCTGTAAAAGTTTATTTTGAAGAAAAAATTATATCTTATGGTGATTTGCTAAATATTTTTTTTGAAATACATAACCCAACAACAGTCAATAGACAAGGTGTAGATTTAGGAACACAATATAGATCTAGTATATTTTATCTAGATGGCTTCCAAAAACTATCTGGAGAAAATAAAATAAAACAATTGAACAAAGAAAAATTTAACAATAAGATAGTAACTCTTCTTGAAAAGGCAACAGAGTTTTGGGTTGCAGAAGAGTATCACCAAAAATACATAAGGAAGAAAAAGTTTAGCAACTATGTTAAATAGGGCCTGTAGCTCAGTTGGTTAGAGCAGTGGACTCATAATCCATTGGTCGGAGGTTCGAGTCCTCCCGGGCCCAGTTTAGATTTGAAAAAAAATTCTAAAATATGTATCATAAATCTATGAATAA
>PBFS01000016.1 GCA_002718845.1 Gammaproteobacteria bacterium
AATAATCCTGGTTTCAAGGATAAGTCATCATTATTTATTAATGTGTAGACTTTTATTGTTCTAGTTTCAATGTTAATTCTTGTATCAATAAATTTTAAAGTTCCATTATATATTTTTTCAGGGATATTTTCCGAGAAGGCATTAAATTTTAAATTCTCATTAAGATATGGTAAAAGTCTCTCAGGTAAATCAAATTCTAATTTCATTTGGTTATAATTATCAAGATATGTAAGAACATCTCCTCTATTGACGGGGTCTCCAATATTTTTCTTATTCAAACCTATTACACCATCAAATGGAGCAAATATTTCAGTTCTTCCAACTTTATCTGAGGCTAATATAGAAAATAATTTTTGATTAGTAGAAATTATGGATCCTTCTTTAAAAAAAATACCGTCAATAATGCCATTCACCTTCGAAGTAATTTCCATGGATTTTAGGGACTCAATAGTTGAAAGCGATCTATATGTTTTTTGAGCAACGCCAATTGTTACAGGTTGAGCTTTAACAGCAATAACGCGAGTTTTATTCATGAATTTTGAGAATCCTAAATATTTTGTATATAAAGAAATGCTGCCATAAATTAGACCAATGACAATCATAATAAAAAATATGTTAAGTGGTGATGTGTTTTTTAAATAGTCCTTAATCTTCAGAATCATTCTGCCCAATCCAAATTAGAGAAGCAATTCTACCTGTTACATTTTGTCTTCTGTAAGAGTAATATAAGTTGGAATTTTCATGAGTACAAATACTATCAAGAAAAATTTCCTTTATTCCAAACCCTTTTAGAATTACTTTGGCAACTAATTTTAAATCTAGATACCATGAGCCCAAATCATCTGTTTTTGAGAAAAATTTTGTAGATATTTTTGACAATTTATTAAAAACATCTTCTCTTACTATGTAATGGTCTGGGTTTATAGAAGGCCCTATCCAAACTATAAGTTCGCTCGGATTCTTTGTAAATCTCTGTATAAATTTTTCAATTACTCCATCATTTAACCCTCTCCATCCAGCATGGATAACTCCAACTTTAGTTCCACGTTTATTTGATATTAAAATTGGCAAACAATCAGCTGATAATACTGCTAATGGTAACCCTGGAACATCTGTATAGCATGAATCACAAACTACGGTATCCAGAGGTTTTGTAATTTTTCTAACTGTAGCACTATGTATTTGTTTCATAAAAATAGGCTGATGTAAAAGATTAAGTTGTTTCTGAATTATATTCCTATTCTTTTTAACATTTTTTGGGTTATCTCCAACATCATAGCTCAGGTTTGATGATTTATATACACCTTTACTAACCCCACCTATACGTGTCGTATGGAATGCATGTATGTTTTCTGGCACACCCCAAGATATTTTTCTAATCTGTATATCCATTATTTATTAATATTTTGTTATTTATTTAGATACTAAAGATTTTATAACATTAAAAGAGTATGGAGGTAAACAGTCTATTTTAAATTCTTTGTTAGTTTTTGGGTGTTTAAACTTCAAAAACCTTGCATGTAAGGCAAAAGATTGGTAGGAATCAAGGAAATGTACAATATCTTGGTTATAACTAAATTTATTTTTTTTAAACCCATATAATTTATCACCAATAATTGGATATCCTTGATGTGATAGATGAACTCGAATTTGATGCGTCCTACCGGTCACCAATTCAACCTCTATAAGTGTCGCCTTTTTATATCTTTCTTTAATTTTTACTTTAGAAAGGGCTTTTTTGCCTGAATCCGTTACGGCCATTTTTTTTCTATTTATTTTATGCCTTCCAATTTTATCATCTATGATATTAATATTATCTATTACACCACTTACAACCGCATCATATTTTTTTTCAACTAATCTGTCTTGAATTTGTTTTGACAAATTATTATGTGAGCGAAGATTCCTGCTAATTATTAGCAGTCCTGAAGTTTGTTTGTCTAATCTATGTATTATACCTGATCTTGGAACATTTCTAAGCTCAGGATATTTAAATAATAATCCATTTTGTATAGTTCCAGAATAATTTCCAGCTGCTGTGTGAGTAACAATATTTTCATCTTTATTAACAATAATAAATTCTGTGTCTTCATATACTATATTTAAAGATAAGTTCTCAGCTTGTATATCAAGTTCTTCTGCATCATTGACTTCTACTTGAACAGAGGATTTGGTTAATACTTTATCTTTTGGAGCACATTTTTCACCATTTACTAATATTTTTTCTTGATTAATCCAGTTTTTTATTCTTGATCTGGAATATTCTGGTAATTGTAATGAAATAAGTTGATCTAACCTAAGTTCTTGGTCAGGCATAATATCAAATTTATAAAAAGTAGTATTTTTCATAGTACAAAATCATATAACTAATCTATAATAACAAAATGAAACTAAAAATACTTGCTATTCATTTTATGCTTATATTTCTTTTATCTAATTGCTCATTTCTAGGTACAGCGTTTGAAGAGAAAGATTCTACAATAGGTATGACTGCAGGACAACTTTATGAAGAAGGAAGAGCATTCCTATATGCACAAGATTTTGTTAATGCTATAAGAGTGTTTGAGATTTTAGAAGCAAGATATCCGTTTGGGAAATATTCAACACAGGCAATGTTAGATTTAGCTTATGCTCATTATGCCTCTAATCATAAGGATGAGTGTATTAGCGAAGCTAATAGATTCATAAGACTATATCCGAATCACCCTGAGGTATCGTATGCATATTATCTAAAAGCATTAGCAAATTTTGATAAAGACTCTAATGTATTAACTAGGTTCTTTGCTCATGATCCATCAAGATATGATACAACAAATTTAAAAAATTCATTTAATGATTTTACTGTTGTTGTTAACAAATTCCCAGATAGTAAGTATGCTGAAGATTCTCTGAATAGATTAAGATATATAAAAAATCAGATTGCAAAAAATGAATTATATATAGCAAAATATTACAATAAAAGATCTGCGCATGTTGCGTCTGTAAACAGAGTTAAATATCTGTTAGAAAATTATGGAGGTACACCTAGCACTAAGCATGGTTTATTATTAATGGTGGATAGTTATAATAAAATGGAAATGTTTGATCTAGCATATGATGCAGCGAGAGTCTTGGAAAAAAATTACCCTGACTACAAAATAGTAAAAAATTCAAATAAATCTATATCTATCTTAGAACCGATTAAAAAAAATGTACAAGAAGAAAATAATAAAAATGAAAACGAAGAAAGCTGGTGGGATTTTTTGAATATTTTTAGCTAGATTTAATTTTTTCATCTATTATACAAACTGGGATGGCGTTCATTTTATGAATATTGTCTTTTCTAATATCTAAATATTTTTTTCTATTAATGCAATATATGTCAAGCATAGCTTTTTCAATCTCTTCATATGACAATCCCAATTGTTCTTGATCATTTCTATTATCATCCCATAAACCATCAGTTGGTTCTGCCATAATTATTTCTTTAGAGATTTTTAATTCTTGTGCAATAGACTTCACTTCCGATTTTGTTAAATCAGCAATAGGTGAGATGTCAACACCTCCATCCCCATATTTTGTAAAAAAACCAACACCAAAATCTTCAACTTTATTTCCGGTACCTACTACAAGACCATTTGAAGAAGAAGCAACTTGATAAAGCATAATCATTCTTATCCTAGCTTTTGTATTTGCGAATCCAATTTCACTATCAAAGCCAAAATCAACACAAGATGATTGAAAAAGGTTAAAGACGTTAGTTAAATCAATTTCATAATTTTTAATATTATTAAATTTATTTTCTAGAAATTTACAATGAGAAACACTTAAAGACATGCTTGAAGATTTAATGGGTAGTTTTAATAAAATTGTTTTGATTCCAGTCATAGCGCATAAAGTGCTCGTCACTGCTGAATCAATACCGCCTGATACACCAACTACCAAGCTATTTATTTTTCCATTAGTGCCTTCTACATATTGTTTTAGCCAATTAACTATGTGGTCAATAACTCTTCTATTATTAATCATATATTTAAGTTACCCTGTTCAGTGAAATAAATGTAAAATGTGATTATATTTGTTTATTATAGACTATAATAAATAGATTAAAAAATACATTTAAAATATAATGCGTACTATCATAATAGGTTTAATAATCGTTTTATCTTATTTTTTATTAAAATCTATAATAAAAAAAAATAAGATAGCTAATAAAAAAGATAAAAATATTATGAAATATTGTGATTATTGTAAATCATATGTTACCGAAGATGAACCGTGCATAAATAAGGACGCTAACCATAAAAATTTATAAAATTTAATAAAAGGATAAAAATGAATAGACCTCCTCTATTATTGACTTTATTAATAATAATGATATTAGGAATAATATTGACCTTATTTTTAAAATAAATTATGAAAATAATAATAGTATCTGGGCCCATAGGCTCAGGAAAATCAAAGGTAAGTGAACTTTTCAAATCAAAAGGTTTTGCATACATTAATTCTGATCTATTGGCAAAAAAAATAATTAAAAATAATATTCAAATACAAAAAAAAATAAAAAGATTTTTAGGCCTTAATGTTTTTATCAAAAAAAAATTATCTATAGCAAAATTAAAAAAATATATTTTTTTATCAAAATATAATAAAGATAAAATTGATTCAATAATTCACCCATATTTTTTTAAAGAATTAAACTCAATGATAAAAAACACAAAAAAGGATAAATTAGTAATTGAAATACCATTAATTGAAACATGTAAGAATATAAAATATAAATATAAAATAATATCAGTAATATCAAAAATACATAAAAGAATTGAAAGATTAAATAAAAAAAATAAAAAATCAATAGAATATTTTAATATAATAAATAATTTTCAAAGAAAACCAGGTTTCTATATTAAAAATTCTGACTATATTATGATGAATAATGGTACTATGTCTGAATTAAAACAAAAATTTAATAACATTTATAAAAAAATAAATTATGAGTAGTTTATCAGATAATCAAGTTTCAGTTTATGAAGAGCCCGTTGTTGAGCGCATTAGGAAATTTATTAAAATTGAAGCGCTATTTAATAAAATAATTTATTTTAAAGATAAAGAAGATAGAAATGAAAGTTTTGTAGCACTACAGTTGCTTTGTGAGCTGTATGAATTGCTTAGCAGGTCTGATATTAAATCTGAGTTAATTAGAGAAATTGAGGGACAAAATGTATATTTTAAGAAAATTCAAGAAATGCCTGAGACAGATGCTGATAAATTAAATTCTGTGTTAGAAAAACAGGATGTATTATTGAATTTGTTGCATAATGTAAAAAGCAATCATCTAGATTTCTTGTCACAAGACATACTGTTTAAAACTATTTTAAAAAATCATAGATCTCCTGTACAACCAGCATCTATAGATTTTTGGTTATCTAGAGACACTACATGGAAAACAAATAATTTAAATCTGTGGTTAGAGCCTTTGTTGTTTATTAAAAAATCAATTGATTTTATTCTAGAATTAATAAGAAAATCTGGAAATTTTAAGGACAAACTTGCTGAACGAGGATTCTATATTAAAAAATTAAATCCTCAGAAAAATATTTTATTAGTTAGGATTATCTTAACTGCAGATTTATATTATTATCCACAAGTAAGCGTTGGAAAACAAAGACTTAATATTATGTTTATGACAAAAGATGAAAATAATAATTTAATTCAATACCAAGAAGATGTGCAGTTTATTCTTACAACTTGTGCTCTATAATGCTATTCAAAATTTTGACTTAACAATGTTATTATATT
This sequence comes from Gammaproteobacteria bacterium, assembly GCA_002718845.1. Taxonomy (GTDB): domain Bacteria; phylum Pseudomonadota; class Gammaproteobacteria. The sequence goes on from PBFS01000016.1 coordinate 5,779, forward strand.
TTTCCCAAAAAAATTTAATGCCTGCAATTCCATAACCTCCATTATCTACACATGTTTCATAACTTTTTTGGCTATCATCAATACCGCCAAGAGCAAGTGATCGCATATTTGCATAATTTGCAAGTTTTTTAAATCCATTCCAACCTAACATAATATTTGACCCTTTGTTTTTTAAAACTGGAGATATAATTATAAAATCTAAATTTAACTTATTAGCTATATTAATTTCTTGGGCATTATGACAAGAAGCTGAAATAGTCTGAGAAAATCTATCTTTTTTCCATATATTATGTTCTGTAAGTGAAGCTAAAATTTTAGAACTATAATGTATTCCTTTAATGCATTCTTTCTGCTCATAATTTAAGGAGTTATAAATATCAGAATCATCAATAATAATAGAGTTTTGAAGATTACCTATATTAATAGCGTCAAGATTTGTTAAAACATAATGTTTATAATCACTTTTGTTATAATCATCTTTTCTCAATCTTATATTATCTGTAAAATATCTATATTTTGTAAAATCGTTATCTTTGCTGGTTATGTATAATTTAGCTGGTACAGACATTATAAAATTTATATTTTATGTGGGATAAGCAGAATTTACATGCACATATTTTTTACTTAAATCAGATGTTATGATGCTACATTTAGCCTTTCCTTTCTTTAAGATAATGTCAATCATAATCTCTTTGTTTTTCATAGTTTTCTTAAGCTTTGCATAATTGCATTTTTTTGATTCAACTCCTTTGGAAAATACTTCAATTCTATTTATGTTTAGTATAATCTTTTCAGGATCAAATTTAATATCATGGATAGAACCCAATTTAGCAATTATTCTACCCCAGTTAGGGTCAGACCCATACATTGCTGTTTTAAATAAGTTTGAATTTGCAATGAAATAACAAATTTTTTTAGCTTGTAGGTAATTGTTAGCTTCAAGAACATTAATTTCTATAACTTTCGTTGCTCCCTCTCCATCTCTGACAATCATTTTTGCTAAATCTTGGCAGACTTTACATACCTCTGATTCTAACTTTATATAAAGATTTTTATTATTATTAAAGTCCAAATTAGAGTTAGAGCCAGTAGCTATCATAGCAACACTATCATTAGTAGACATATCTCCATCAACTGAAATACTATTAAATGAAACTGCGGCACATTTTTTCAGTAATTTATCTAGATTAGACTTATTTATTTTTATATCTATGTTTATAAAAGCAAGCATAGTTGCCATATTAGGCTCGATCATACCCGCGCCTTTACATATAGCTATAATTGAGATTTTATGATTAGATATATTTATATTTCTTTTTATAATTTTATTAAATTTATCTGTAGTCATTATAGCTTTAGATGCAGCTATCCAAGTTGAGTCAAATTTGAAATTTTTATTATTTAATTTATTTTTAATACTTTTCATTGGTAATTGTTTACCAATAATGCCTGTTGAAAATGGCAATACTTCTTCCTTTTTGCAATTTATTTTATTTGAAATTATTGAAATATAATCAATAGTATTTTTTATTCCTTGCTTTCCTGTGCATGCATTAGCATTTCCAGAATTAATCAACAAGTATTTTGGTTTTTTTAATTTAATATTTTTTTTTGCTATAATTACTGGCGCTGCTGGAAATTTATTTTTTGTAAAAATTACGGATACTGTTGATAACTTGGGTAATTTAAAACAAGCCATGTCGTTTATTTTACTTTTAATTCCAATATTCAGTGTTTGTATTAATATTTTATTACTCATAATTTACCACAACATCTTTTATATTTTTTTCCTGAGCCGCATGGGCATAATGAATTTCTTGGAATATTAGAATCACTATTCTTATCTGTTTCCATTTTGTTATTTATATTTTCATTCTTTTTCGTCATTTCTGATATTGATGGGTTATTCACTTTAATTCTACATAATATTTTAACTACTTCATAATTATTAGTTGTTAACATCTCTTCAAACATTTCAAAAGATTCTCTTTTATATTCGTTTTTTGGATTTTTTTGAGCATATCCTCTTAATCCAACGCCTTGCCTCAAGTAATCCATAGCGCTAAGATGGTTTCTCCAATCTTCATCGATTACTGTTAAAAAAATATTCCGTATTAGTTCGTTTTTATCTTTATCGTTTAAAAGTTTTAAATTAGATTGTATTTTAGTAAGTAATGTTTCATCAATATACTTCTCTAAAGTCAAAATAGCATTATCTGATTTCTCTGTTTCTATCTTATTGGCACAATTTATATCAATTGTAAATTCCTTAATTAAAACATCATTTAACGAGCCTAGATCCCATTGTGTAACTGGCAAATCTTTGTCAATATTATTATATATCAAGGCATTAACTGTTTGAGAAACTATGTTAATTATAATTTCTAACAGATTGTCTCTATTTAATATTTCATCTCTTTGGTTGTATATGACTTTTCTTTGCTCATTTGCAATATCATCATATTCTAATAGAGTTTTTCTAATATCAAAGTTATATGCTTCTACACGTTTTTGAGCATTCTCGATTGATTTAGCTACCCATTTGTGTTCTATGGCTTCTCCTTCTTCCATCCCTAGTTTTTTCATAATATCGCTGACTTTATCTGATGCAAATATCCTCATAAGATTATCCTCAAGCGAAACATAAAACTTAGACTCGCCTGGGTCTCCTTGTCTTCCTGATCTACCTCTAAGCTGATTATCTACTCTTCTAGATTCATGTCTTTCTGTTCCAATTATAAATAAACCACCAAGCTCTTTAACATTTTTTGCATCCTCTCCTCTATCTACTTTATTATCGCTTTGTCCTGAATTATTATTTTTACCACCAAGAACGATATCTGTTCCTCTTCCAGCCATATTGGTTGCTATAGTTACAGCGCATGATTTGCCAGCCTCTGCTATTATTTCTGCTTCCATTTGATGTTGCTTCGCATTCAAAACTGAGTGTTTAATATTTTCTTTTTTTAACATTTTAGAAAGGTCTTCTGATGCTTCTATAGATGTTGTTCCTATTAAAATTGGTTGTTTATTTAAATGTATTTCTTTTACTTGTGAAACTATTGCGTTAAATTTTTCTTTAACTGTAAGATATACTAAATCAACATGATCTTTTCTAATCATTTTCTTATGGGTAGGAACTACTATAACTTCTAAGTTATATATTTGTTGAAATTCAACTGACTCAGTATCTGCAGTTCCTGTCATACCTGATATTTTTTTAAAGAGCCTAAAATAATTTTGGAATGTAATAGATGCGTAAGTTTGATTTTCATTTTGTATAGCAACTTTTTCCTTTGCCTCTATGGATTGGTGAATTCCTTCTGACCATCTCCTGCCAGGCATTTTCCTTCCTGAAAACTCATCAATTATAACTATCTCATTATTCTCTACAACATAATCAATATCTTTATTAAATAATAAATTAGCTTTCAAGCTAGAATCAATTAAATGTAATAATTGAATATTTTTTGGATCATATAAGCTTTCAGTTTTAGAAATAAAATTATTTTTAATTAACAAAGATTCTACTTCTTGATGACCATTTTCTGTTAATGATACCGATTTTTGTTTTTCATCTATAGAATAAAGTAGATTATCTTTATTTCCTGAGATAACCAATTGTGTGAGCTTATTAATTTTTAAATACATATTTGTTGATTCAGAAGCAGATCCTGAAATAACGAGCGGGGTTCTAGCTTCGTCAATCAAAACAGAGTCAACTTCATCTATGATGGCATAATTTAATTTTCCTTGAACTTTTTGAGTAATATCATAAACCATGTTATCTCTTAAATAATCGAAACCAAATTCATTGTTTGTGCCATACACTATATCTCTTTTATATATTTCCTTTTTCTCTTCGGTGCTTAAATTACTTGAAATAGTACCTACTGATAACCCAAGGTATTTATATATAACTCCCATCCATTCAGAGTCACGTTGAGCAAGATAATCATTAACTGTAACTATAAAAACAGATTGAGAGGTTAGTGAATTTAAATAAGCAGGCAATGTTGATACTAATGTTTTACCTTCTCCTGTTTTCATCTCAGCAATTTTACCAAAATGTAAAGCTAATCCACCAATGAGTTGTTCATCAAAATGCCTCAACCCTAAAGTTCTTATCGAGGCTTCTCTTACGAGAGCAAAAGCTTTGGGGATGATATTTGTTAAATTCTTTTCAGATGCATATGTTTTTTTTAAATTTTCTGTTTCTTTTATAAAGTCAGCTTGAGTGAATCCTTGATATGTTTTCTCCAATGAATTAATTTGATTAATTATGGGAGTATACTCTTTAAGGATTCTACTATTCCTAGAACCAAATATATTTTTTATTAAATTAGATATCATTATTTGTTATATATTATGTTGTATTAAATATTTATTATGTCGTACAATAAGTATAAATCCTCATGAAGAAAATATCATCTTTTATACCACAGCATGTTATCAATAAGAAAGAATTAATCAAAGAATTAAATGATTTTATGGCCCATATACTCCCGATGGAAATAATAAGTTATATTGAGATAGTGAATGTCAAAGATAATGTATTGATGATATCTTGTAAAAATAGTTCTATTGCAACATTGATGAGATTCGAAAAACAAAAATATATTGATATGTTATCTAATAATAAAATTCACAAGATTAATGATATAAAAATTGCTATAGAGTCTTAATCGTCAGCAAGAAATGGCTCTGGATTTGTATAGAATATGGGAGAACTTTCAATATCATCTATAGTTACTTCTTCCCAAGCATCTAAATTATTTACAAGTTCTCGCAGTAGTAGATTATTTAAATGATGTCCAGATTTAAATGCAGAAAAAGAACCTATTAATCCATGCCCAAGCAAATATAAATCACCAATTGCATCTAAAATTTTATGTTTGACAAATTCATCTTGAAATCTTACTCCTTCATCATTAATAACTTTATAATCATCTATAACTACAGCGTTATTTACACTACCACCTAAAGCAAGATTATTTTTTCTCAAATTTTCTATGTCTTTAACAAACCCAAATGTTCTTGCTCTGCTCACTTGGCTTAAATATGACACAGATGAAAAATCAATCTCAGAAGATTGTGTTGTCTCATTAAACGCAGGATGGTCAAAGTCAATTGTAAATGCAACTTTGAAACCATCAAATGGTTCAATCTTCGCCCATTTCTCATCTTGCTTAACTTCTATTGTCTTTTTAATTTTGATAAATTTTTTTGGAGTATTTTGTTCTTTTATTCCTGCTGACTGAATCATAAAAACAAATGGTCTTGCACTCCCATCCATGATAGGAACTTCTGGCCCATCTAATTCAACTAGAGCATTATCTATGCCTAATCCTGCTAAAGCAGATAATAAATGTTCAACCGTTGAAATTTTTACAAGCTTGTTTGATAAAGTAGTAGATAATCTAGTATCATGTACATTTTCTAAAGTGGCTTTAATGGGATTGCTCTCAATATCAGTCCTAACAAATGTTATACCTGTATTAATTGGCGCTGGATTTAAACTTAAAGATATCTTCTTTCCAGTGTGTAACCCTACCCCTGACGCCTTAATTTTGCTTGATAATGTTCTTTGTTTTAGCATTTTTTGTTTATTTTATAAGGTTTTTGATTAAATGTTAAGTATAATCAATTGCTTATCTAAAAAAATTTTACCCCATAGTTTAAGACAAAAAAGTAGAATTAAAGTTCCTTTTGAAAATAAATAGATAATCTTTCCCACATTTTTATAAAATATGAAGAAAAAATATTGTCGGATTTTTTTCTATGTGGCATCCGTTGCAATTGCTCTTCTCTGTATAATAATAAACCTACCGCAGTTGCATATCTTGTTAATCCATTTAAGTTAGTTATACCTGGAATTGGTTTTGGACTTCCAATTCTTGCTGGCAAAGAAAATTTAGTCTGGGCATAATCAGCTAACCCAAAAAGTTTAGCTCCGCCGCCTGTAAATACAATACCAGCCGTAATACCTGTTGAGTAACCGCTGGACTCAATTTCTTGTTGTACTTTTAAAAATATTTCATCAATTCTACAAGAGATAATATGAGTTAAAGTTGATTTACTTATTTCGGTGTCTGGCTTTTCGTCAGATATAGAAGGTACTGTAATTATTTTTTGCTCTTCCTCCATACTATTAACTAAACTTCCTTCTTGGATTTTTATTTCCTCTGCAGCATCCAACGATGTACACAATCCTATTCTGATATCATTTGTTACCATTTGTCCTGCCACTGGTATAACAGAAGTATGTTTTATATCACCGTCAGTAAATATTGCGATATCGGTTGTACCTCCTCCAATATCAACTAAACATACACCTAGTGATTTTTCCTCTTCACTTAAAACAGCGTAACTCGATGCAACTGGTTGTAACACATATTGATCAACAGTTAAAAGACTATTTTCGATGCATTTTGTTAAGTTTTTCTTTGCCGTTGATGAACAAGTTATTAAATGTACATTTACTCCTAATCTTTTTCCAGCCATACCTATAGGTTCTTTAATACCTATTTGACCATCTATAGTAAAATATTGTGCTATCCTATGCAGTACTTCTTGATCGCCAGGTATATCAATATCACAAGCTGCATCTATTACCTTTTCTTTATCTTCAGCTGTTACCTCATCATTAAGAATATTTATTTCAGAATTTCCATTATAGCTTTGTATATGATTTCCAGCTATTCCTGTTGTAATAGTTTCAACTTTAAAAGATGACATTGCAGTTGCTTTATCTTTAGCTCTTCTTATACTTCTAACGGTAGTGGCAATTTCAGAAATTACCCCTTTATTTAGACCATCACAACTTTCTTGCCCAACCCCTACTATTCTTAAATTATCATCATCATCATAATCTGCAACTAAACATAGAACTTTTGTTGTTCCAATATCCAAAGCTATTATAACTTCATTCTGAGAATTTTTAGCCATACTTAATAATAACATTATTTAATGTACAGCAAAACCAGTAGGGTATCTTAAATCTACATTGACCGGCTTTTTTGACTTATATGTTGCTTGAAATTGATCATAAACAGAAACAAATTCCTCAAGTCTAGATTGATGGTTTGAATATCTAGAAACTATGTTTAAGTTTTTAGACTTAATAAATATCATGCTATTTTTATTATGTAACGATGTAATTTCTATGTCTAAATCTAATAATATTTCATTAATTAACATATATAATCCATACATATGTTTATGTGAATATTGATTACTTGAAATTTTTAAAATATTGTCGATAGGAAGATTGGGTGTAATGAAAAAATCTCCATCATAATTAACATATTTTTTATTATTCCATAAATACATAGCTTTATGCTCTATAATTTTAATTGTAATATTTTTAGGGGGATTTAAAATTATTTGTGCATTTTTTATCCAAGGTTGGTTTTCTATCAAAATTTTTAATTCTCTTAAATCTATGTCATACATTTCTAACCCAACAAGAGATTTCATGGTTTTATCCAAATATTTTTCATTTGCATACGTTAGATCAGCTTCTAACGAAACCTCCTTAACTGGATTAGAGCCTAAAAAAAATTGATAATTATATAAAGCGAGTATTAAGAAAAATGTTACTATAAAGATAATTTTTTTCATATTAACTATTTAATAATAATTCTACTAACTGTAGATATGTATACCCTTTTTTCTTAGCAGACATAGGAACAAGACTGTGGCTAGTCATTCCAGGTATAGTATTAACCTCTATTAAACTAATTTCATTATTATCAATAAAGAAATCAACTCTACCCCAACCTTTACAACCAAGAACTTGAAAAGCTTTTAGGCATGTTGATTCTATTTTTTCTAGCATGTCAGGTTCAAATATAGGAAAAGTAAAACTAGTATCATCGTCTATATATTTTGCTTGATAATCATAAAACTCTCTTTTTGTTTCAATTTTAATTATGGGGAAAACAATGTCACCAATTATTGGCGCTGTATATTCATAACCTTCAGCATATTCTTCTACAAAATATTCATTATGATAATTTACAGATGATAAGCTCATAGATAATTCTTTTGAATTATTTAAAATCTTTATGCCTACGCTTGACCCTGATTTATCAGGTTTTAATACATATTTATTTGTACCACTAAAAATTAAATTTAAATTCTCATGCTCAATAATATTTCCAATGTAATCTGGTGTTTTTAACCCATTATCTAACCATTTTAGTTTAGTCATAATTTTTGAGAAAGATACCTTTGATGATTTAGTATCTGAGCCAACATAATTTACCCCAATATCATCTAGCCATGATTGAACAGTTCCATCTTCTCCTCCTGTTCCATGTATTAGATTAAATACAATGNCAATTGAGTTTTTGTGTACAAAGTTTATTAAATCATCTTGGTTATTTTTTAAATCNCATAAAAAAACTGAATATCCAGCATCTTTTAGAGTTTTAAAAACTACCTCGCCACTCTCAAGCGATATTTCTCTCTCATTAGACCATCCTCCATAGAGGATACCAATGTTAGTATCTTTATTTATTTTTATCATTTTTTAATATATGCATATTTCGCTTTCAAGATTTATTTTATTACGAGAATATATTTCTTTTTTAATAATAGACATAAGGTTTTCTAAGTCTAAACAAGTGCCTGTTCCATCGTTTATAAAATAATTACAATGTTTTTTAGATATATATATACCTCCAAACTTTGTTGATGATAATTTACCTTTGTGTATTAATGAGTCTATTAAAGCACTTGCAGAAATTGATGATGATGGATTTTTAAAAATACACCCCGATGACCATTGGTGGATAGGTTGTGTTGATTTTCTTTTCGTAAAATAACTATCCAATAAATAATTTTTAAATTTTAAATTGATATTTATTTTAAAATAAACATCTATAAAAACTTTAATATCTTTCATTTGTACTTTTCTATAAGAAGTTTTAAAACTACTTTTAGGCAATTTGACAATATTAGCATTTTTATCTATCACTGTTACATATTGTACTAAATCCCATATCTCTTGCTTAAAAGCCCCTGCATTCATAGTTAAAGCGCCTCCTACAGTGCCTGGTATACCGTGAAGAAATTCAAATCCGGGTATTTTATTTTTATGCACAAATTTAGCTAACCGCGCACATGATGTGCCGGCGCTTGCATATACGTTTTTAGTACCTATCAAAGAGAGTGATTTCTTAAATTTTTTTAAACAAATTAAATCTCCTAAATAGTCATTATCCTTAAAAGCAATATTTGAACCATTACCAAGAATAATAGTTTTCTCTTTATTTAATACTTTTTTTAGGGTTTTTAAATCATCCATATTTTCAGGAAAATAAATTATTTTTGCATTACCACCCAATCGTATTGTTGTAAATTTTTTTAACGATATATTTTTCAAAATTTTCATAATTATTTTTTAATTAAATCCAATGAATTTTCTACTATAATGTTTATTGTATCTTTTGGAAATATGGTTTGTATATTTTTTGCTAATGCATAAAGTCTTTTCTGGTCATTAAGCAATATATTTATCGTAGTTATAAAATTTTCAATAAAATCATCTTTTTGCTCTAATAAAATTGTAGCTGAGTTTTTAGCCAGGTATTCCGCGTTAATTAATTGATGGTTATCTGTCGCATAAGGAAAAGGTATGATAATAGATGCTCTTCCTATTTTTGCAACCTCTGATATTGAAGTTGAGCCAGCTCTACAAACAACTAATGTCGACCAATTAAAACATTTATCAATGTCATTGGTGAATTCTAATACTTCAGCATTTATTTTATATTTTAAATATTTTTCCTGTACTATTTTTTTATTGTCAAACCCACATATATGTTTAACACTTATATTGTTATTATCAAAATTAGATATAGCAAATGGCAAAGTATTATTAAAAAATGAAGACCCTTGGCTACCTCCTAAAATTAAAATGTTAATTTGAGACTTGCTATCAGAATATACAGACTCTGGTGATTCCAATTCATTAAAATTATCTCTAACTGGATTACCCGTATGAATAATTTTGTTACTTTGTCTATTAAAGCTCATTGGGAATGTTTCAAATATTCTTTTTGACAAGAAGTAATTTATCTTATTAGCGGTGCCAGCAATTGAATTTTGCTCATGAGTAACAACAGGTATGTTTAACACAAATCCGCTAATTGTTCCTGGAAGACTTACATATCCGCCAAATCCAAAAATTAGACATGGTTTATATTTTTTAATAATTATGAAAGATTCAACTATGGATACTAAAAAATTAAATAATCCGAAAATTTTTTTTAAAAAATTCTTTCCTCTTATTCCTTGGGACTTCACGTGTTTTATTTGTATAGATTCATCTTGAACAACTTTATTCTCTAATCCATTCTTTGTTCCTATCCAAATAATTTTATACCCTTTTTTTATATACTCTATACTGAGCGTATAGGCTGGATAGACATGTCCACCAGTGCCACTCGAGAGTATTGCAATGTATTTCATTAATAACTCCTTTGCACTCCTTGGCTAATTTTTTGTCTATTTTCAATTTGTATTCTTATTAGCAGACCAATGCAGATAAACATTACTAACAAATTAGTCCCTCCATAACTTATAAAAGGCAAGCCCATTCCTTTTGTGGGCGCTAGACCGATATTTACCATTATATGAATTATAGCTTGAAAAGTAATAAGGAATCCTATCATATAGGTTAAATTTGATGCAAAAAATAACTCGTTTTGTCTAGATTTATTACCTAATCTAAAAATTCTTAGAAAAATAATAAAGAAAATTATTATGATTAACAAGGAAAACAAAAGACCAAGCTCTTCTGCTACTAAAGCAAATATAAAATCATTGTATGACTCCGGTAAATAGAATAATTTTTGAACACTTGATCCTAAGCCCAAACCAAATAAACCACCCTTTCCAAAAGCTAGAAAAGATTGTATAAGCTGAAAACCTGATCCGGTTGGGTCATCCCATGGATTTAAAAAAGAAATAATTCTTTTTAATCGATAGGGTTGGAAAATTATCAAAGGTATTATTGCAAGTATTGCAATAAATATATATGTAAAAAACTTTTTTAAGTTAAGGCCTGAAATTAGCATTAGTGAAAAAAAAGTTGCTATAAGCAAAATAACACTACCGAGATCTCTTTGAAATATAATTATTAAAGATAGAATTGCAACCATAAAAAGACATTTATTAAATGAGTCATTAATATTATTTCTTGTTATATAACCACAAACCCAGATCATTAGAAACAAACGAGATATTTCTGCTACTTGTATTGTTATAAAACCTAAATCAAGCCACCTTTTGGCTCCATTGACCTCCCTCCCTAAGCCGGGTATAAAAATTATTATTGATAATAAAAATGACAATAAAAGGAATAATTTCCCATAGTCATTATAAAAACTTAATCTAACTCTACTTATAATAGATGCCAATATTAAACCAAGTATTAAAAATATTGAATGTTTAAAAATAAAAAAAAATGGATTAGATGTCTTTTGGTAAGAATAGTCAAGTGTTGCAGAAGTTACCATTACAAAGCCTATTCCAGTAAGTGCTGCAAAAGATAATATAAGCGTATGGTCAATATCTCTACTCTCGCTTATTAATATACGCTTTTTTATATAATCAATTAACAATATTTTCTACAGCTTTTATAAAAGCTATTCCTCTATCCACATAATCATTGTACATATCAAAACTTGGGCTAGCGGGTGATAATAGGACAGAATCATATGGTTTGGCATGTTTTTTAGATAATGTTATTGCCTGATTCATATCCGCCACATCTAATGTTGGTACATTTGTATCTAGTTGTGTTTTTATATAATTTTTATTTTCTCCTAAAAATATTATCAATTTAACTTTTTCATTAATAATATTTGAGAGAGAGTTATAATTAATATTTTTTTTAGACCCCCCTAATATTAAAATAATGTTTTTATCAAGGAATTCTAAAGCTGCTTTAGTAGAATCACAATTAGTTGACTTAGAATCATTATACCAATTTGTATTGTTATGTGATTTTATACATTCAATTCTATGAGGAAGATACTTGTAGTGTTTTAGTTGACTAAAACATTTATAAATATCAATATCTAGAGTTTCTGACACTGAAAGAACAGCTAGTATATTATATAGATTATGTATTCCTTTATATGCAAAACTATCATTATTTAAACAGACTACTTGATCATTAAAAGTAATTTTTTGATTCCGTTTATTATTTATCAAACAAGTATTATTATTATTTTCAATACCAAAAAATTTTATATCTTTTGAAGAATCAATTATATTTTTTATTAGATTACTTGCTAAAATATTAGATGAGTTTTTAAAGATATTTTTTTTCGTATTTAAATATTTTTGGAAACTCTCATGTCTCTCAATGTGGTCATGCGTTATATTAGTAATAAGACTAACATAGCTTGTAAAATCAGTCATATACTCTAATTGGTAACTCGATAATTCAAGTATAATATATTTATAATCCTCCTTCAGAGTTAAAGGTGATTTCCCATTATTTCCACATGCAATACTCTTATAACCACATCCATTTAATGCATGCTCTAGCATTGAGACTACCGTTGTTTTTCCATTTGTCCCCGTTACAGATATAATCTTTGTTTTATTTTTTCTTTTGAATAAATCTATATCCGTAATAATAGGTATGGATAATTTAGAAATATCTTCTAATAATTGATGTTTTGGATTAAAACCAGGGCTAACTATTACCTCATCAATATTATTCAAAAAATCTTTAGGAGTTTTTAAAAAATACATTTTCTCTTTAATAGATTCATAATCTGATAATTCATCTATCATATTCTTATTTCTTGTATCAAATATTTTAAAATCGATATTATTATGCGTAAAAAAATCAATACAAGAACGTCCGGTTACACCCAAGCCTAATATTAATTTTTTCATTTTCATGTCATCTAATTTTTAATGAAGACAGCGCTATTAGAACAAATATAAAAGTAATTATCCAAAATCTTACGATTATTTTTGGTTCTTTTAAGCCTTTTTTCTCATAGTGGTGATGCATAGGAGCCATTAAAAAAATTCTTTGTTTATATGCTTTGTAATATAATACTTGAATAATAACTGAAAGAGCTTCCATTACAAACACTCCTCCCATAATTGCATATATAATTTCTAATCTTAATAAAACTGCAATAGTTGCTAAAACAGCGCCCAATGATAATGAACCTGTGTCCCCCATAAAAACATCTGCTGGATATGAGTTATACCATAAAAAACCTAAACCAGAACCAACTATCGCGCTAGAGAATATAGCTATTTCAGAAACATCAGGTAAATATGGTATTAGTAAATAATTTGCAATATTAAAATTTCCTTGGACATATGAAAAAAGAACAAATGCGGCAGCAATTAAAATACATGGTAAGATAGCAAGTCCATCAAGCCCATCTGTAAGATTAACAGCGTTACTTGATCCTACTATTACAAATATACTCCAAGGTATGAAGAAAATTCCTAAATATAGAGCAAAGTTTTTTAAAAAAGGCAATGTTAGACTTAAGTCAATAACATGAACTGCTGTATTATAGATATATATAACCACTATTCCGGAAACAACTATTTGTAAAATAAACTTTGTCTTTCCTTTTATTCCATCGCTTGATGAATATAATAATTTTTGATAATCATCATAAAATCCTATCAAACCAAAAGATACCAATATAAAAGATAAAATCCAGATGTTTTTATTTAAAATATCAGCCCATAAAAATGTACTGATTATAACTGACAAAATAATAATTGTTCCGCCCATGGTTGGAGTATCTGCTTTATCTTCTATGTGAGACTCAGGACCATCGTCACGAATACTTTGATATAGTTGATTATTTTTTAGGAAATTTATAATTATGGGTCCTGAAACAAGAGATATAAATAAAGCGGTAAGAGCTGTTAGTATGATTCTTAATGTTAAATAGTGAAAAACATCAAATCCTAGATAAAATTGCGTAAGATAATCAAATAAATAATAGAACATATCGTATTTTAGTATTTTCCTATAGACAATGCATCTACTATAACTTCAAATTTCATAAATCTTGATGCTTTTATTAATATATTTACATCTGGAGTTATCATTGGTTTAATAAATTCTATTAACTCAGAAGTCGTCAAAAAACTATACGATCCATCTCCAAAGTTATTTTTAATTTCTTTGCTGTATTTACTGATTAAAAAAATTTTTTCAACTTTATTTCTTTTTGCAAAGTCTCCTATCTCTATATGATATTTTTGTGCATCCTTTCCTAATTCACCCATATCACCCATTATAAGCCATTTTTTTCCATTAATTTTTGACAAAGAACATATGGCAGCCTTAAAAGATTCTGGGTTCGCATTATAAGTACTATCTATTATATTAGACTTGTTATACCCATTAATTTTAAAAAATCTTCCTTTTATATCTCTTGCATTCTTCAACCCTTGAATTACATTATTGGATGTTGCTCCTGCCTCCATAGAACATGCAATTGAAAATAGAATATTATATATTTCATATTTCTCTAATTTATTATTATCAATATTTAATTCATCACCTTTATATGTTTTTATTAGCAAGTTACTAGATGTGTTGCTTTGTAAATAATAATCTGCATGTTGATTTTGAGAAATTGTTTTAACAATATTATTTTTAGATTTCGCTTTCCACCTTTGATAATTTGAGTCATCTATATTGAGAATAGCAATTTTTTTATATCCTTGATTATCAAGAATTTCTTCTTTAGTTATTATAATATTTTCTAATGTCTTAAAACTATCTAAATGTGCTGGCGATGCATTAAGTAAAGCAACTATTTTTGGCTTAACTATATTAGTTAACTCTTGAATATCTCCATTTTTACTTGCCCCCATCTCTAAAACAAAGAATTTTGTCTTCTTTTCTGCCTTAAATATAGATAATGGCAAACCAATTTGATTATTATAATTTTTATAAGTTTGTAAAGTTAAATTACATTGCCTTAGAATTGATGCTATTAAATTAGTTACGGTTGTCTTACCATTAGTTCCGGTAATACCTATGGTAACTGGCTTAATTAATGATGTGTAGTATGAAGCTAATTGGCCTAATGCAGTAATTGTATTTTTAACAATAAATTGAGGTTTATCACTTATAGGGCGATTACAGATAATTGCTTTTGCTCCATTTTTAAGTGCATCTTCGATATAGTCATGTCCATCATGGTTATCTCCTTTAATTGCAAAAAATATATTATTTTCTTTAGCTGTTCTAGAGTCAATAGAAACTCCATTAAAAGTAGTATTAGAAGGCACATCTATTGCCTTTGTTTTTAATGTCTTTTCTAAATCAGAGATAGATATTTTCATTTCAATAACATTTTTACATATTTTATATCATTATGTTTAACAATTCTTTTTTTATAAATAATTTCATTTTCATTGCCTTTCCCTAGTAATAATATTAGATATCCCTCTCTTGCAAGCCTAATAGCTTTTTTAATAGCTCTCTTCCTTTTTGTAATTATTTCTACTTTTGATTTATTCTTAATTCCTTTTTTTATGTCCTTGAGTATTTGTAAAGCATTTTCGCTTCTAGGATTATCGTCTGTTAGTATTATCTTGTCCGAATATTTATCAGCAATCCTACCAAACTGTAATCTTTTATTCTTATCCCTATCACCGCCACAACCAAAAACTGTAGCTAATAATTTGCAATTTAACTCTTTCTTGCTGATTTTTATAATTCGTTCAAATGAACTAATAGTATGCGCATAATCTATAATAATCATTATATTATCCTTGCATTTAATTATATTGGCTCTTCCAGGAATTTGTCCTAAGTTATTATGAATTTTTAACTGAAGTTTTTTATTTATGCCTTGTGTACAAAAAAAATTGTCAATTAAACCATATGGGGGTTCAAATAAACTCTGATTAGAGCTAAACGTATTGTAATAAATGATTTGTGAGCGCTTAGTATAACGTAATAATGACTGACTATTATTACATGCTTGGTTTAAAAAAATTTTTCCATTTGTCATCTCTAATAGTTTTGCCTTAGATTTAACATAATTAGTAAAATTTTTATGATATTCTATATGATCTTTGTTTATATTAGTAACAATGCTTATATTAAATTTTATGCAATCAACTCTTCCTTGTTGCAAACCTTGAGATGAGCATTCTATTATAATTATATCTACGTTAGCATTATCAAATTTATTAAATAACTCAAATAAAGTATCATTTCTAGGCGTAGTATAACTACTTATTGTTAATCTTGGAAATACACCATTTCCTTCTGATGAAATTAAACCTACCTTCTTGCCAATTAATTTATATGCTTTAGCTAAACTATATGATACAGAGGTTTTGCCATCAGTGCCTGTTATGCCTATAACTAGCTTATTCTTTAATGGTTGATTATATATATGGTCTAGAAAAATATTAAGGCTTTTTTGTAGAAAGCATGAGCATAAATATGAAATTTGTTTTTTTAATTTATCTTTCTGTATAGTGTCCGACGTTATTAATCCAATTGCACCATTTTGTATTCCTTCGTTTATATAGTTATATAAATTATTATTTTTTATGTTTACCAATATAAGTATTTTATTTTTACAATTTTCTTTGCTATTAAAAGATAGGGCGTTAGCTATATTTTGTATTTTAGGATTTGTTTTTTTTATATAATCAATTATTTTTTTAATTTCATTATTTTTTCTCATTTTATGTCTGGATAAACCTCTAACAAATTTAATGCATGGCTCATAAACTCTTTAAAAATAGGTGCTGCATTCTTGCCTCCTGCGGCTTCCCCATTTTTAGGGTTTCTTATAATAATAGCAGCAACATATTCTGGGTTACTTGCTGGCGTAATCCCAACAAAGATTGCATTATGTCGAAATGCACTATAATCTCCTCCTTTATTTATTCTAGCAGTGCCTGTCTTACCAGCAACAGAATAGTTTTTAAGTTTAGCCTTCTTTCCTGTTCCAGTATTTACTGCTTTCTCCATCATTTTTAAAATTTTTTTTGATATTTCTTTATCTAAAATTTGTTCGGTTACAAAATCATCATCTAAACGTTTCTCATATGTTAGTTCTACTTTTCTCCCATGGTTAGCTAATGTTGTATATGCGTTAGCTAAATGCAATAAAGTTGTTGATAGTCCATATCCATAGCCCAATGTTCCATGCAGTGCTTGATCCCATTCTTCATAATTCTTAAGATTCCCATTTTGAGATCCTGGCAAACCAGTATATAAATTATTACCAAAATCAAGTTTTTTTAAAGTATCATGTATATGCTCTTTTTTAGTTTTCTTTGCAATCATTGCTGCGCCTACATTGCTTGATTTCTCAATTATTCCCTCTAAAGTTAAAAAACCTAGATTTTTATAATCTTTAAGGGGCTTGCTGTTTTTTGTTAATTTAAAACCGTGCGATGTATTTATTACATCATTAATGTTATGAGATCCTGAATATAGAGCGGTATAGCCTGTAAAAGGTTTAATTGTAGAACCTGGTTCAAATAACGAAGATGTGGTTAAATTCTGCACTCTTCTTCCAAAAATTTCTTTTCTATTATCTGGGTTAAATGATGGGTAATTAATCATTGATATTATTTCACCAGTTTTATTTTTGATAAGAACTAATGAAGCGCTATCAGCTTTTGTTTTGTTAACATGCTGCTCAAGTATTTTATATCCTACAAACTGTATCCTCTTGTCCATGGACAGAAATATATTATTTCCAGCCTTAGGTTCTTTGACTATATCCAATAGCTCCACAGATCTACCTAAATTATCTTTTCTTACTTTTTTAATACCTTTGGTTGATTGAAGATATTTGTCTTTAGCTAACTCTATCCCATCTTGTCCATTATCATCTATATCGGTAAAACCTATTACATTTGAAAAGTATTCCCCTCCTAAATAAACTCTATGATATTCATCAATGAAATAAATATATGGAAGATTAAGATTTTTTATTTCTTCTACTTTTTCATTATTTAATTTTCTTTTTAAATAATATTCTTGTTTACTTTTATTATTTTTTACAATTGAATTAAATTTAGATTTGCTTAAATTTATTATTTTTAATAATTTATTTAGATTAATTTCTTTTTTTACATATGGTTTATAAATTTTTCTAATATTAATACACAAAGTTTTCTTTGGTAAACTCATTGCTAATATTTCACCGTTCCTATCATAAATAATACCTCTATAGGTCTCAATAGTTCTATAATCTATTTGTCGTTTATCAGCTACTTTTTTTAAATTTGTTTTACAACTTGATTTATTTATGAAAAAACAATCTGTTTCAAAAGCTTGAAGTAATACAACTCTTGTCGATATAAGAAGGAATGTTATGGAGACAATACTGTAAAAAAAATATTGTCTCCATGGAGGTATTTTTGGATTGTTATTCTTATTAGTCAGCTTGTTGCCTTAAAAAAGCTGGTATGTCAATGTTATCGACATTTTCCTTGGCTACAACTTGCTCGCTAGTAACTTTCTCGTTAGTAGTATTATCTAGAGCGTGCATTGGAGTAGTAGTAATAGGCATACCTAGCATACTTGGCATACTTGGTTTAGTTTCATTTATATTACTAACTTCTTCAATATCGCTTGCTTGAGATACTGCCGTGTCAAAGCCAGTTGCTACTAAAGTTACTCTTAAATCTCCTGTATTATTTTCTTCTTTAATACAACCGATTATTATAGTTGCATCATCTCTAGCAATTTCTCTCACTTTCCTACCAATGACATCAAACTCTTTTGATGATAGATCAGCGCCTGCGGTTATATTAACTAATACTCCGCTTGCGTTTTGTAACTCTATATTATCTAAGAGTGGGTTATTCAATGCTTTTTCTACTGCTTCTTCTGCTCTATTCTCTCCTGAAGAAAGACCTAATCCCATCATAGCCTTGCCTCTTCCAGACATTACAGTTTTTACATCAGCAAAATCTACGTTAATAAATCCTCTGATTGTAATAATTTCAGCAATACCTTTTACTGCACTTCCTAAAGTATCATCTGCGTTAGTAAATGATTCAAATAAAGCATTATCATTACCATAAACTTCTGCTAATTTTTCATTTGGTATGATAATTAACGAATCNACCCATTCNTTTANCNCNTCTATACCTTCNTCNGCATATTTCATTCTCTTAGNTCCTTCAAATGAAAATGGTTTAGAGACCACTGCAACAGTTAAAATGCCAGCNTCTCTTGCAATTTGNGCTATTANTGGAGCTGCACCTGTTCCAGTGCCACCTCCCATACCAGCAGCAATNAATAGCATGTCAGCACCCATTATTGCGGAAGCAATCTCTTCTTTAGCTTCTAGAGCCGCCTGTCTTCCTTTTTCTGGATCTGCTCCAGCACCAAGCCCTTTTGTTATATCAGAACCTATTTGAATTATTGTAGCTCCTTTTACATCTCTCAAAGCTTGAGAATCTGTATTGGCTAAAATAAATTCAGCACCATGAATCTTGGATTTTAGCATTGTCTCGACAGCATTACCGCCGCCACCTCCAACGCCTATAACCTTAATCACAGCATTTTGACTATACTCGTTTACTACTTCAAACATATTACACCTCCGGTTTACTCAACCAAATTCAAATAAATAATTTTCTCTTTAGATGGAATTTCCATTCCTAAAGTCTTTTTAATGTTTTTTGTTATTAATTTTTTATCTAATAATTTTGTTCTAATATCTAGAAGTCTTTTATGCTCATTTAAATATTTTGAAATATTTTTTTCTGATTTTTCCATTTCAATGTTCACTATTCTGTTTAGATGTTTGATATAAATCACAGTAAATGCTGACAATGTTAAAATAAGTAAAATTATTAGGTTATACGCTATCTTCATTTGATTTTTCCAAAATATTTAATTTAGCCGACCTAGCTCTTGGATTAGCAGCTATCTCACCTTCTTCTGGTTTAATAGACTTAGATACCAATTCGTACATTTTTGTTAAGAACTCACTTTTAATTGGCAAATTCCTTGGGGTAGATAAATTCTTATCAGTATGTTTTAAAAAATCTTTTATAACTCTGTCTTCAAGTGAATGGTATGTAATTAAAACCAACCTTCCTTTTGGCGCAAGAATATTATAACTATTATGCAAGGCATCTTTTAGCACTTCTAACTCATTATTAATAAAAATTCTTATAGCTTGAAATGTTCTTGTGGCGTTATTTTTGTTTTTCTCATTCTTAGGTATTGCTTTATTAATAATTTTAGCTAATTGATCTGTGCTAGAAATTTGTTCTTTTTTTCTTTCAAAAATAATTTCTCTTGCTATACGTTTAGAATAACGCTCATCTCCATATTTCCAAATAATATTAGATAGCGTCTTTTCATCAACATTAGTAATCCATTCTCTAGCACTCTTGCCGCATGATTGATCAAATCTCATGTCAATCAAACCTTTATTTTTAAAACTAAAACCTCTATCTGGGTTATCAAGATGATATGAAGAAACTCCTAAATCAAATAAAATACCATTTACAGATCCATAAATTCCCCATTCTTTTGTGAACTTCTCTAAAGAAGAGAAACATCCATGTTTCAGGGTAAATCTTTTGTCATCCAATACGGATGATTCGATTGATTGTACGGCATCTAAATCTTTATCAATACCAAACAATTTTCCATTACTATTAAGTGATTCTAATATCTTTTTAGAGTGTCCTCCAAAACCAAAAGTAGCATCAATATAATTTCCATTTTTAACAATGTTTAATCCTTTAATAACTTGATTTAACATGACTGGAGTATGGTTGTTCATTATTTATTCCTATGGTTTAGGATATTTTCATATGCGATTCTTGCGTCTATGAATTTTTCTACTGATTTAGAGTCATTTAAATTTTTATCAGGGTGGTATTTTTGCGCAACTTTTATAAATGCTCTTTTTATCAAGTTATTATCTTCATTGCCTTTTATTCCTAAAACCCTGTATGATTTATGTAAATTCATTAGATAATAATATCCGAGAGAACCGATTCTTGAGATTCGTCAGTCTCTTCAGATCTCCATTTGTTTACTCTAGAATTCCAAATATCATCACTCCATATCTCAAACTTTTCACCTTGTCCTATTAAGGTTATTTTTTTAGTCATTTCCGCAAAATTTATAAGTGGTTTAGAAATTAGCACTCTGCCACTTGAGTCCATCTCTAAATCTTCCGCATGACCAATTAGTAATCTTTGAATTCTTTTTGCGTTCTTATTAAAACTGGGTAAGTTATTGATTTTATCTTGAATTTTACCCCACGCAGTTGATGGGTATAAAAGAAGACATTTTTCTTCTGAATCAATGGTAATAACCATATTTCCATTAACCTGATCAATTATGGTACTACGGTACTTGCTAGGGATAGTTAACCTACCCTTGCCATCCAAATTCATATTATGTATGCCTTTAAACATATTCACCAGTTTTTCCCACAATTTGACATAAATTGCCATATATCAACACTATATGGCTTTTTTTTATCACATGCAAGCCATTAAATGCTTTAAATTACTGGGTTTTTGATGATAAATGGTATTTTTAGATTAATGAGTATACAAATCAATTACTTATATAAATATATTAATTTTTATTTTGAATATTGGTATAAGAGCCAGCCTATAAGCCGGATTCTGTCATGTGTGATCATTAATCTCGAGTTTTTGTCACCAAAAACCTCTAGCAGCCTACCATATAGCTTGTCCTAGGTAGATACGCTATAAATTTGCTTTGCTCCTAGCGGGGTTTGCTTCAGCCATACTTGTTACCTTGTATGCGGTGAGCTCTTACCTCACCTTTTCACCCTTACTAACCCTTTTACGAATTAGCGGTTATTTTCTGCAGCACTTTCCGTAAGCTCGCGCTTCCCAGGAGTTACCTGGCGCTATTACCTATGGAGTCCGGACTTTCCTCTGTTTAAAACAGCAATCACACGGCTAGCTCTTGATTTAATTATAGTTTTTTAATTAAAATTATCAATTATTAATATGCTTTCTTACATGCCACGATATATGCTATCCAGCCTGGATCTGCATCACACTTTTTAGTTTTGAAGAACTCGTCAGTCTCCTCATCTTTTTTGTCATCCCATCCTTGCATATATACATCCACTGATTTAAAACCCGCCTCTTGCAAACATTCTTTTATTTCAGGCAAAGACCATAATCTCCACTCATATACAAAAGCTTTTCTCATTGAGGATCCATCTGGAAATTCAAAATGAATATAGCAAGTCAGATCGTTCGTTATTGGATTAAAGCTGTGTTGGTCCCATACGTATGTAAAATTTTTATGTTTAGTGCTTTCTTCTAATTCTTGATGTGCTTCATATCCGCCAAAGGCATCTAACATGAAAACTCCGGAGTTGTTTAAACATTTATAAGTATTTTTAAAATACTTTATTAATTCACTTCTAGTTTTAAATACCCAATAACTAAAATTACATGCTGAAACTAAATCTACTTTCGGTGTACTCTTAGTTTGAGAATTACCTTTAATAAACTTGATTCTTTCAAATTCATTTACAGTACATTCTTGCTTAGACCTATTTTTAGCAAAATTCAATATTTTCTTATCCAAATCTACTGCATACGCAATATTAGATTTATTTCTCTTTACCCATGCTTGCGAAATCTTAGCAGACGCACAAAAATCTTCTCTTATTTTTGTACATTGTTTCTTTGTATATTTCTTAAAAATTTTTGCAAAAAATTCTGTTTCAAAATCTACGTTTTGAACTGACTCTTCATATAAGTCATAACGATTAGCTTTTTTAGCTGTAAGTTTTAATTTTTTCTTCATAAAATAATTCTTCAAATTCTGTTATCTTATTTATTTCTATATTATTTTGAATAATATTATGTATAAATTTTTTCCACTTTTTAGATGAGACTGTATTATAGTATAAATGACATAAATGTCTTAGTAAAAAATAATTGCTTATGCCTTTTTTTGATTCTTGAATAGCATAAAGAGAATATGTTTCAGCTATTTCCTTTCTAGTAATGTTATTATTTTTATCATATATGTCTTTCTCTATATCAATCAAAAACATTGGATCGTCATAAATTTTTCTTCCTATCATTATTCCGTTAAACTGTTTAATAGTTTTTTTAATTGTTTGTGCATCCTCTATTCCTCCGTTTAAAATTATTTCTAATTCAGGATATAGATTTTTAACTCTGAGGGCATCGGAGTAACGCAATACAGGAATTCTTCTGTTTTTTTTAGGACTGATACCGTTTAAAATAGCATTTCTTGCATGTATAAAATATTTGTTACACCCTGCCTCTTTAGTTTTATTAATTAAACTTAATAAAAGATCTATATTTTCATCATAGTCTAAACCTAACCTAGTTTTTATAGATATTGGCAATGAACAATTTTCCTTGATTTCATATATGAAATCAGCAACCATATTTGGTGACTTCATTAAACATGCTCCAAATTTGCCTTTAACTACTTTATTGCTTGGACACCCAATATTTATGTTTATTTCGTGATACCCTTGATCTTGAATAATTTTTGCGCATTCTCCATATTTTTTTGGTTCTGATCCTGCTAGTTGTATAGTAAGGTTGTTTTCGTGAGGTTTGACACAATAGTTCTTTCTTTCAGTAAATAAAAATGCATCACATGTAATCATTTCAGTATAGAGGCTAATGTTTTTAGATAATATTCTTATAAAAAAACGATAGTGTTCATCTGTTCTTCCAACCATTGGAGCTAAATATATACGATTATTATCCATGCTGAGTTATTCTATTATATAAGATAATTTATTTCTAATGATAAAATATAATTGTTATGATTAATAAAGAAAATATAACTACCGTTATTCTTGCTGGTGGCAAAGCAGAAAGAATGAATGGCAAAGATAAAGGGTTACTAAAAATAAATGATACCCTTATTATAGAGCAGTTATATAAAATATCGGCTAAATTTACTTCTAAAGTATATATAAACGCAAATAGAAATATTCAAAAATATCAAGATATGGGGTATACGGTCCTAGCGGATACCTTTGATGGTTTTCAAGGACCTTTGGCTGGAATCTATACAGCATTGCTTAACACTAAAACTGATTATCTACTAATACTTCCATGTGATAGCCCATTAATTAATGATGATTATTTTAAAAGAATGATATCAGGGGATGATAATTTTGAGATTAAATGTGCTCATGATGGTAAAAGAATCCAGCCTGTACATGCATTAATAAAAAAAAATATTACTGAAAGTTTAGAGAAATTTCTATCAACTGGACAAAGAAAAATAGACAAATGGTATGATGATAGAAACCTAAGGTTAGTAGATTTTTCTGATAATAAAAATTTATTTATAAATATCAACAGTCCAAAAGACTTGATAGAATATGAGTCATTACTTAAAAATAATATAAATAATTATGACAAATAAACAAAGAATAGCTTGGTGTATTACTGGCTCTGGCCATTATTTAAAAGAATCTATAGAAATAATAAATTCTATAGAAAATGTAGACTTATTCTTGAGCCAAGCAGGTGAAGAAGTTTTAAAATGGTATGACTATGATTTAGACAAATTTAAGTCTAAAGGCATAAAAATTTTTAAAGATGTAACTGCTAGCTCCGCTCCAGTAAGTTTATTATATGATGGAATATATAATCTTATAGTAGTTTCTCCAGCTACATCTAATACAGTGGCCCAAATGGCGTATGGTTTTTCTGACAACCTAGTTACCAATATGTTTGCTCAAGCAGGGAAATGTAAAATTCATTCTATTATTTTTGCTTGTGATACAGAACCTACGGTAATAACACAAGCTCCAAAGAAACTCGTTACCTTATATCCTAGAGGTATAGAATTAGAAAATTATGAAAAATTAAAAAAATTTGAATTTGCTGATGTTGTAAATAATATTGATAGTCTTCATGAGGCTTTAAAAAAATGGATATAAAAGAACATATACTTTTTATAACAGGAAAACTTGCTGAAAAAAATCTTAAAAAAGTTTTAGATTGCATAGAAGATAAAAAATTTTCTTATGAAATAAAAAATTTAAATATTAATGTAGCTGCATTACTAACCACAGAAATGATTAAAAGAAGAATTGGAGATATTTCTAATTTTGATAAAATAATTATTCCCGGTAGAGTTAAAGGAGATATTAATGCTTTATCAAAAACACTTAATATTAGTATTGAGAGAGGTCCTGAAGAATTAAAAGATATGCCAGTCTTATTTGGAGGTAAACCTTTGAAATATGATCTTTCAAAATATGAAGTTCATATCTTTGCTGAAATAACTGATGCTCCTTTAATGTCTATTGATCAAATAATTAATTTAGCAAAATATTATACAAGTAATGGAGCAGATATTATAGATGTTGGCTGTTTACCTAATCAACCCTTCCCCCACCTTGCTGAAGCTATTCAGGAATTAAAAAATCAAGACTTATATGTTAGCGTAGATTCGCATGATAATGATGAGTTAATATTAGGCGGCAAATCTGGTGCGGACTATTTGTTAAGTATAAAATCAGATAATTTTTATATATTAGATGAGGTAGATTCTTATCCAATTTTAATACCTAATAAACCTGGAGATATGGATAGTCTTTATGAATGTATTGAAAAATGTTTAAAAATGAAAAGGACCTTTATCGCAGACTCTATTCTTGACCCAATTAATCATGGTTTTACAAGCTCTCTTTTGCGCTATAGTGAATTGCGTAAAAAATATCCAGATATCCATATAATGATGGGTACTGGCAATATTACAGAGCTAACCCATGCTGATACAACTGGTATGACTATGCTTCTCATGGGTATAATATCAGAATTAAAAATTAACCATATATTAACTACAGAGGTTAGCAATCATTGTAGTACTGTAATCAAAGAAAATGATTTAGCTCGAAGAATAATGTTAGCATCATCAACTAATGCAATTACACCTAAACATATACATCCAGGATTGCTTGTCACTCATGGATCAGAAGGTTTTCAGTATAATTTAGATGAAATAGAAGACTTAGCAAAAAAAATCAAAGATTCTAATTACAGAATAATGATTTCAGATAACGGAATAAGTCTTTTTAATAGGGATGGTATTCATACCTACACAAATCCTTATGATTTTTTTGATCATTTAAATATTGGAAAAGATGTTGGGCATGCTTTTTATTTAGGAATGGAGTTAGCTAAAGCTCAAATTGCATTTCAACTTCGTAAAAATTATGAACAAGATGAAGAATTAGATTGGGGCTGTTTGTTTGATAAACCAGCTGAAGATAAGTTAACATTTAAAAAATCTGGACCTACATATAAGAAAAAAAATGATACATGAAGTTATAATTATAACAATTTCTCAAGATAATTTAGTACATGTAGCTCCTATGGGCATTAAAATGGATGACAAACATCTATATATTTCTCCTTTTAAGCCTTCGAAAACTTTAGATAATTTGTTAAGCATGAATAAGGCAACAATAAATTTCACTGATGACACAAGAGTCTTTGCTGGAATAGTGACTGGAGAAAAAAAAGATTGGCCATTGATTGAAAATAATTCTTTTGGTATTCCTATACTTAAAAATACAAATACTCATTATGATGTGACTGTCATAGATATAAATGATGATAAAACAAGACCAAAAATAAAATGCGACATTATTGAAAAGAAAATACATAAACCTTTCCTTGGGTTTAATAGAGCACAATTTTCAGTTATAGAAGCAGCTGTTCTTGCTAGTAGATTAGGGATGATTTCAACGGAAAAAATTATAATGGAAATTAATTATTTAAAAATAGGTATTGATAAAACATCAGGACCAAATGAATTAGAAGCCTGGAAATGGATAAATAAGAAAATAAATAGTTTTATAAGTAAGGAAAATAAAAAAAATGGTTAAATTTTTGGCAAGTATAAGTAATATTGATGAAGCACATCAAATTAAACACTGTGATATTGACATTATAGATTTAAAAAATATAGATGATGGAGCATTAGGGTATGTTGGAATTAACGCCGTATCTAATATTTCAAAAATTTTAAACAAACATGTTTTAAGTGTCACAATGGGAAACGAAGAAAATCCTAATACCTTAAAATATATATATAACGTTAAACAAGTGATTAATCAAAATATTGAGTTTATAAAAATTGGATTATTTAATAAAAAATTTATTAATCAACATAAAGAATTTCTCAAGAAAATTAATTTTAAAAATAGCAAACCAATTTGTGTCCTTTTTGCTGATAAAACATTTGATTTTGATATATTAAAAGAAATTATGAATACAGGGTATCATGGAGTAATGATAGATACTCACTATAAAAATAATAATTCAACAGCAGAACTGCTAACCATAAAAGATATAGAGAATTTTATTCATATTGTTAGAAAAAATAAAAAATTTAGCGGAGTATCAGGATCTTTAAAATTGAAACACATTAATATATTAAAAAAATTACATCCCAACTTTCTTGGGTTTAGAGGGGTATTATGCGACACCTCATCCAAAAGAAAATTATTGAAAGCAAATTTAGTTGACAGAGTTTCAAAAGAAATTAAGAAGAATGTTTTAATAAATCAAGGAGCGGCTTAATCTTATCAAAGGTTTCTTTATATTCAGATTCTACCTCTGAATCATAAACAATACCTCCGCCACCCCAAAAATATAAATTATTATCTTTGGCAACTATAGTTCGTATAGCTATATTTAAATCTGCTTTATTATTAAAGCTTATGTATCCAATCGATCCACAATATACGCTCCTATTGCTTGATTCTAGTTCGTTAATAATTTGCATCGCTCTAATTTTAGGAGCACCTGTAATTGATCCTCCAGGAAAACAACCACGCAAAAGTTTATATATATTACTATTTTTTGCAATCACACCTTTAACAGTACTAACTAAATGATGGACATTAGCAAATGTTTCAATTTTAAAAAGTTCTTTAACTTCTACCGTCCCAAATTCACAGTTTCTTCCAAGATCATTTCTAAGCAAATCAACTATCATTAAATTTTCTGCCTTTTCTTTATCAGAAGAAGTTAATTCCAAAATAGATTTTTTATTCACGTTAGGGTCTTTTGAAACAGGTCTAGTACCTTTTATAGGCTTAGTTTCTACAATATTATTATTAGTTAATAAAAATCTTTCTGGAGAAAAACACATTATTGTCATAAATGGCATATTAATATAAGCAGAATAAGGAGAGCAATAAGTTGGCAAAATGCTATTGAATATAGACCAACAACTACCACTATATTCAAGGGAAAATCTTTGAGAAAAGTTTATTTGATAACAATCTCCATTTTTTATATATGATTGAATTTTTTCAAATTTTGATTTATATTCTTCAAAAGTTATATTTGATTTACAAGTAGAGGTTATTTGATATTTTTCATTTTGTAGTTCATTTATTTCATTTTTTTCAAGACATGATTTTAAAAATATAATAAGATCATTTTCCAATGAATAAACTAAAGTTGTTATTTTTTCAAAATGATCAATTACTATAGCCCAATCATAAATTCCATAAGCCATTAGAGGAACATCAATATCATTATTATTTTGCTTGATTTTTTCATAATGGTTTCCTAAATCATATGATAAATATCCAATCGCGCCTCCTACAAATGGTAGGTCTGTTATATCTGATTTGTATTTATCCATGAGTTTGTGTAATACTACTATTGGATCTTCTTTAATTTCTTCTATTCCTTTTTTATTCTCTACAACAGTTTTATCTTTATAAGCATATATTTTTTCAATTGGATTAGAGGTTAAAATATCATATCTCTCGTGTTTAAACATTTGGTTATTACTGCATAACAAAGTAGACCAATCTCTATCTTGTATTAAAGAAAATATTTTCTTAGAATCATAATAATATTTATAATCTATTCTTTTTTGTTTCATCATATTCATTTTTTATGAGATGAGATAAAGCAAAAGCAGGCGCAACATCAGATACGCTTGTTATACCTTTTTTCTTCTTTATATCTATATAATCCATAAAATCTCGATAATCCCATTTATTTTTTTTACAAATCCTTCTAACTAATTCTCTGCCAACCCCTATGCCAATTATTTTTAAGTCTTTAATTGTAGAATACTTATCTTTGATATGATAATTAATAATATAATCAATTTTACTTAAATGAATAGACATAATTTTCTTTGATAAAGATAAAATAGTATTTTTATGTGATTTAGAATAGTCAAATCCAAAAATTCTAGCTAGCCTCTTCATAGAATAATAATTAGTTTTTGGTCTATTATCTGAACTATTTGTATAATTGTACTTATATGGAATTACTGATAGAACATTATAAACATCAGCTATTGAAGCAAAATTTTCAGGAATTACATTATAAAACTTATTTCTCATTTTAATCTTATTCGCGATAGCCAAAATAGGTGTTCGTAGGCATCCTGTATATATCAACTCATATGATGAAAGTCCGGTAAAATCATTTTTTCTTTTATTAAAAATTTTGTTATTTTTAACTAATAAAACATCAGTTGTTGTAGACCCTAAGTCTATACCAATAATATTTTTATTAAAATTTTTTAGATATGTAGCAACTGCTAGCCAGTTCATAGATGCAATTAAATCAGAAGATATGTTTTTATTTATTTTTATAAATTTTTTATTTTTTGAAAATACATAATTATCAGATTTTTGATTATTAAAAAATGATAATATTTGTTTAACTCCGAGTTCTCGAGTTGGGAAAATATCACACATTTCTCCTGACATAGATATAGCATTGATTAAGTTATATTTATTTGAAAATTTTTTATGTATCTCACTAATAAGTTTTTGAATTTCTTTTGTTGTCCTCCATAACTCGCAGGATTTAATTTTACAATCAATAGTATTATCATTTAATATACAGTATTTAGTATTGGCTCCGCCAATATCCCAACCTATATATATGTTTCTTTTTTTCATGTTCTAAATAATAACGATTTACCGCTAATTACATTCTTTTGATATTTTGATTTAATGATTAAATCTACTATATTGACACCAATTGTCTCATACATGCCAATAAATGATGTTGTTATTCTTGGGTTAATTTCTACTACAAATATTTTACCTTTTTGAATAATGATATCTATTCCAATATAACCTCTGAGGCCAGGGAATGATTTCATAATTAAAGATATTAAAGAATTTATTTTAGGGTGAAAGTTATGTGGTACATTAACATGTAAGTTAGTAAGCTTCATCATGTTGTTAGTATCTATTTGTAATTTTTGTTTATTAATGGTTAATAGATTATAGCTATTTTTATTAAAAAATAAACACAAGCTATAGTTTTTACCATTGATATATGGTTGCACTATTTTATCAAAGTTATTATTTTCTATATCACTATATTTTTTAATTATTTTAATGTATGAACAACCAGCTCCATATCTATCCTTGGCAAGAGATATTTTATTATTTTTCTTTAGTTGGCTTGTTAATAAATTTGTTTTTATCGTTGGAATATTATTTTTTTTACATGCTTTATAAAATAATAATTTATCAGAAAGTAATTTAATAGTCTTTGAATCAGAGAGAATAAAGTTCAACTTATGCTTTTCAAGAAACTTTGCATAATGAAAGAGGTTTAAATCTATTTCAGGCGCTATCGGCAATATATAATCATATTTTTTTAATAAAGATATATTAAAAATTTCTTTATGAGACTTAATTCTAATAGCTTTTTTAAAATTATCGTCTTTTATTCTATAATCTTGAAAATAATCATATTCAAAATACTGTGATTTCTCACATTCTTGATATATATATGATGTTATTAATGTTGCCTCATGGAGAAGCGTGGAAGTTAAATCTTCATTTATTAATCCACCTCCTGTAATATATTCATATATTAAAATCTTACGCATGCTATGGATATAATTCCTGTTTTAGACATATTAAATAATCAAGTAGTTAAAGCTGTTAAAGGCAATAGAGACGGTTATCAACCAATCAATAAACAATTATACAATACTACGGATCCAAGGGATATAATTTATCTTATAGTTAAAAAATTTAAACCCAGCGTTATTTACATAGCTGATCTCAATGCAATAATAGATAATGATGTAAGTCATGAATTGATTGAATTTATTCTAAGAAAATTTCCAAAAGTACAATTTTGGATTGACTCTGGTTTAAATAAAATAAAATTATCAAAAAATTTTAAAAATTATGTGCCTGTTTTTTGTGGAGAAAAATCTACGGGTTTTGAATTGTTGTCAAAAAAATATGAAGAACATGTTTGTTCATTAGATTTTAAAAATAATTTTTTAGGGTCTAAACCAATTTATAAACATATACGACATATGTCAAAAAAAATTATAATAATGGATTTAATGCAGGTTGGCTCAGATAATAAATTTAATCTTAAAATTGCAAAGAAATTTATCAAAAATGATAAAAAAGATTATTATATTGCAGGTGGAATTAAAAAAGTATTAGATATTAAAAAAGCTAAACAAATTGGAGCCAAAGGAGTGCTTGTGTCCTCAATTCTTCATCAAAGCAAATTAACAAAAATATTTATTCAAAAAGAAAAAACCAGCCTATAATTAAATAGGCTGGTTTAATCAAAAGTTGTCTGCTAAATTAACCTTGGCCTGAGAAAGGGTGTTGTTTAGCATCTGCGTTAGCAACTACTTCATCAGCTGTTGGTGAGCCTTTAACTGCTCTTTCAATAGCCTCTTTAACTGCTTTGTAGTTATACTCATATATTCTGCCGTCATCAGCAGCATCCCAATGGATGAATACTCCTACGCAGATAAAACAATCATTAGCTTCGGCTGCTGGAATTGTTCCATCTTTAACACTGTCAGCGACTGCCATTGATACGGCTGCCTGTGCAGGACCAAACATTTGCACTGCTTGTTTCGCGCCTTTAATAGTAACTTTGTTGAACATTACAGTTGCAGGCTTTACCATAAGGTTTGGTTGAGAAACTGCAAGAAGTGATGTGAAACCATCTTTGTTGTTACATAATGTATTACAAAATGCATCTTCTACAGCTGAACCACGAGGCCCCATAAGTAAGTCAATGTGTGCAATCTCGTTATCGCCACCTTCAGTTACAACTAGGCTTTCACCTGTTAGTACTTTATCTATTACTGCCATTATTATCTCCTTTTATTTAATTTTAGAGGGTCTACTTTTAAACCTTAACTCTACGAGCCAAGGTGACTATCCACGCTGCTGAATATTGTATAAACCATCAGGCTTGCGATTAATAAATCTGCGGTAGTCCCCGGATTAATTCCATTTTTTTTATAGTCGTAATCAAGATCTGCTATGTAATTCATGGCATTTTCTCGACTACTGTCCCTCTTTAGTATTTTTAACAAATCATAGGCTTGATTACTAGTCTTTTTTGCTATTTTCTCACCAAATTTTCTTGCTATATGAGAGTCGGGTATCTCAGCAAGAATTTCTAGGAAAATCAAAGATAAGGTAAAATCTAGTGTTTCTCCTCTTTTTTGATATTCATCAATCTTAGGAAGAATAAAACCCAATATATCTGAGAATTTATTAGCATATTGGTAGGAAATTCTGTCATATT
Organism: Gammaproteobacteria bacterium; assembly: GCA_002718845.1. Taxonomy (GTDB): domain Bacteria; phylum Pseudomonadota; class Gammaproteobacteria. The sequence goes on from PBFS01000016.1 coordinate 38,401, forward strand.
TTGACGCAAAACTCATAATTTCGTGCAAATTAACGTGAGGTTTTGATTTTACATCCATTTTGTCAGAAGAGCCCAATCCTCCAGGGTTTGCTTTTTGAATAGCCTCACAAATGAGCATCGTATCTTTTTCAGTTGCATATAAAATTAGATCATGTATTGAATCTTTTAGGGGCTTATTTTTAAAATTTATAAAAGCATGTATTATTGGAGCGCACAATAATATAATCCCGAGGTTTGTGTTAACGCTAGTTTTTTCTTTTGTTAAATTTATAGCATAAGAAATTCTTTCGCCTAGAGAATATTCTTTTAAAAATAATGCATTACTACTATTAATTGAGCTAGTGACATAATCTTCAGCTGTTGTATCAAGATGAGGTGATTTTATTGATACATTTCCTGGTTTTATAACCTCTACATCCTTTTTACATGAAAATAAATATGATTCTTTTAAAATATTTGTGCTTGTTTCTGAAGGAATAATCAATGGTTTGCTAAAATCTAACATTTAAATTTATTTTTAACGACAAAGTTTTTTTTAATATCTTTAGATTTTATAAAAATTTCTACTATTTTGTCAGAAACAATATCATTTGTTGTTGTTTGAATACCCTTCCAAGCAGGTATACTGTTAGCCTCTATAACATAAACTAAATTATCTTTTTTTATTAAATCAACACCACAAAAAGGTATATTTAGTGCTTCAGCAGATTTAAATGCTGTATTTATAATCTCTTTATTAAAGGGGATAGAGACGCATTTCCCACCTTTTGAAAAATTATTTACAAAAGAATTGCCATATCTTGCCATGCTATAGGAAAATTTTTTATTTTTATTTTTTATTATTAAAACCCTGTAATCATGGTTTGGTTCTATTGATATAAACTCTTGTAGATAATATACGTTACTAGGATTATTAATATTTTTGATGTCTGAAGGCTTATTAATCTTTTTTATATTATCTCCTTGAGATCCAAAAAGTGGTTTATAAATTAATACATGCTTTTTTAAAAGTTCTTGTGCAAATTCAATAGATTTATTTTTACCTCTTATAATCCAAGTTTTAGGAGTAAGTATATTATTATTTTTTAATATAATTGATGTTAATGATTTATCTACAGTTGTTTCAATGCTTTCAGCTGTATTAATTACATTGACACCTTGATTCTTAAAAACTCTTAAAATATTTAGATATGTTACAATCTCTTCAAGTGAACCACCTGGTATATAGCGCACTATAACATCACTAACATTTACTTCGGAATCGTCTTCTCTTAAAATCTTAGTATTTTTAGAATCTGTAGCTATTATAAGTTTGGAAATATTAATAGATTCTACAGGTATATCATTTTTTATAAGAGATTGTTTTAATTGCTGGAAATGCCAACCTTTCTTATCGGTAAGAATTAATACTTTTTTCATTTATTAAATGATTTATCAATTAAATCTAAATTAAGAGAGCCCTCTGTATATGTTGAGCCAGTTTTAATTGTAGTAACTATAACGTTTGCTGGACTAAATAGTAATTTATCTATTTTATAAAAATCATGTTTATATTCTTTAAAAATTTCCGCAAATGGTTTGCCATAATCTGATGATGTTGAACTTGGTAATCTTTTGGCTAATTCTAACGCTTCATCATTTTCAACATCAACATATAAATGTATTGAGCCACCGTATAATATTGCATCATTCGTTCTGCCCATACCTATTAAAAAATCGGGCGCTGGTGGAGGTACAGGTGCTGATCCAAAACCATCAACTACTTTATCTAAAGGAAACCCTATTTCATGCAATTTGTGCATTCCTACCTCTAACACCCTACCAACTACTTGTACACAACCTGAAAGAGATCTTGTTGGAGTCAATATAATTGTCAGATTTTTTTCACTTATATTGCAATCATTTATAATTTTATCAATTATCTCTTGAGGTGGTTTCCTATCTACTTCCATAACTACTACTGTTGAAAAGAATTTATCTGAATAATTTAAATCTTTAAATAATTCTTCTTTTTGAGCTAATGCTCTACAAGGACCTGATCCCAATGCATTAAAATTGTCTTCTTCTTTAACAAAGGATAGATTCCAGCCAGCATACTGACTGGCAAGACAACTTAGAACAGGGTTAGTACTATAAACATTAATTGTTAAAGGCCATTTTGGTATATTATTACCCATAGTTAATGAAACATGACCTAATCCACCCATACAAATTTCTGTAATAATTCTTCCGGACTCTAAACAACCATTATGGTTTATACCTGCATCTACTATTTTTGCTCCGCCATTAGTGGTATCTACGCCAAGATTTAATTGTTCTGCTAAATCTAATAATCTTTCAACTAGCGGCTTAACAAGCTTATTTATACTGATATTATTGTTCATAATTAGATATTTATATCATAACAGCTATAATATTTTTTTGTCATAGATATTTTTCTCTTCAGTTTATTTTTAAGATTATTATAATTATCAGCAATCATATAAATACTAAAAATAGGATTATCTTTTTTTATTAATTCTCCTTCTTTTGGTAGATTTATAAAATTTTTATTAATTACAGGTTTCTTATTATATATAAAATCTCTATCAGTAAAAATATGCACAAACCCATAATTTTTTTTAACTTTGTGTTTATGAGAAATAGACGAATCTATATCGCTTGATAATTGAGACTTAAGTAACTTGTTATTATAAAAATCATTATACATTTTAAATGTTGATGTAATTCTAGGATTAACGTCCAAAACATATATATCGTTATTATATATTTTAAAATCTATGCTATTAAAACCATACATATTTGATTTAATTGAAAAATATTTTAAAGACTCAATTATTTTTTTGGAAAATGGTATTAATCTTATGCTAGCTGCACCTGCATGAACAAATGGATGTGGGGGAAACTTTTTTAATAAAAATAATTTATTAAAACCTAAAAAAATAAAACTATTTTTCTTAAGAAAAAAACAGGCTGAATAGGTTATACCGGGTATATATTTTTGAATATAATCATTTTCTTTTTTCTGATTTGAAAAACTTATATCATAACCTCCGCAACTATTAATTGGTTTAATTAGATACTTATGTTTAGATAAATCCTTCCTATTCTTTAAAATTTTAGGTATTTGAAAACCGCTTTCCTTTAGAAGATTCTCTAATTTATATATATTTCCACATTTATTTAATAAGTTGAGATTATTTCCCTTAATATTTAATTTTGTAAAATCTTTGTATATGTTCTTTTTACCTTCTAAACCTGAGCCATATAAAAGACTAACGTTTTTATGTTTTTTGCTAATTGTTGATATGAAATTTTTTAAAGACTTGGGTGTTAGTGTTTTTTTTAAATTGTGATAGTTATGATGGTCAATAACATAAACATTATAACCTAATGCTCTTGATTGTTCTTCTAAATATGAGGCATCATAATTTACAATAACTAATGCATTCTCATTAGACATCTTTTTGCGCAAATTCAAATGCATGTTCGAAATGTAAATAAACTGGCTTATCTGAGGTATGCATTAATTTTAAGCAATCATGCTGTGATTTATATTTTATATTTCCTATTGCTAACGCTCCTATGCCAAAACAACCTGATGGAGAGTTTTTCATTTCCACGATATTATCCATAACGTCTACACCAGCTATGCCAGCTGGAGGTACCGCATTAACATCAGCGCATATTTTAAGATTACTGGATGATGCAACTAAATCATCATCCATTAATTGTATGCCAGCTGCACCTGTGTTAAATACTATATCTGAGTCTTTAAGTATTGTACCTTTGTCGCCATCAACTCCTGCTCGTACTGATTTAGAACCATACTTTTCATTACAAATTTTTACAACGCCTTCTGTCCTCTCCAAATTTCTTCCAATTAAAATAACATCGTTGCCAGCCTTTGCGCTTATTACTGCAGATGCAGCGCCAACAGGACCTGTTCCACCCAAAATAGCAATTTTCATACCTTTAAAGTCTTTTTGAAATTTTTCTTTAAGGGCTTTTTCAGTGATTGCGACCATTCCCGCTGCTGTAGTAAAAGCTCCGCTAGGGTCAGCAAATACTGGAACCTCAAATGGTGGGACCATATGTTTCTTTGTTTCATCTAACATGTCCATTGCTAAATGAGGATCTCTGCCACCTATAAATATTGCAGTTCTCTTTAGTGCTGATGGTGATCTTGAAAAAATAGTATCCTGTACTAATGCTTGTACTTCTTCCATAGAAACATTTGTATAAGGAATAACAGATTCCCAGCCAGCATCAAATGCCATATTAGCATCAAAGGGGCTGATATTTTTTTCTGGTGTAATCATATGCAATAAAAAAGGTTTTTCCATTAATTTGTCCTCACTATTCAAGTTAAGTATATTTTATTTTATGTCCTGTGTTGCTAGGCCTTACAATTTTGTATGATAGGTTATTATACACATTAAATTTATTTTCGATAACCCTTATCATTTCTTTTGCGTGTGATGGGGATTCAACAAATATATATGATATTGGCCCCCAAGAGCTTTGGCCAATTCCAATATTATCAAATCTCTTAATATATTTCATAATTTTTGAAATTTGTGGACTTAAAAACATATCCGTCTGTTTTTCTTTATATAGTTTTGATGTTATTTTCTGAAACTCTGTAACATTCCTAGAAAAATTTGAAAAATCTTTGTAGATAATAGATGGTATAATTCCTCTTATTACTATATGTGAAAGATCAGAGTTATGTGAATTTGATATCTTTTTTTTAAAAAAATTAGATTCTTTGTTTCCAAATGATCCTCTGAGATTATTATCATTTAATAAAATTATTCTCCAATCACTAGGGAATTTAGAATGAAATAGAGTTTCCGGATGTAACCCTTCTTTTTTACAACAATCAACAACAAACCCTCCTTTATTAAAGGTGGCTATTCCAATGCCTGATCTCTTTCCTCTTTTAAAAATATTTGCTATATCAGATAATGTCATATCTAAATCAAAAAAGTTACTGAGTGCTTTACCAATTGATAATGTTGTTTGAGAGCCAGATCCTAATCCCACATGTTCAGGCGCATTTTCCAATATATTTATAGTAAATTTATTAGGAATTTTTTTTAGTTTTATGAATTCAAGTATAGGTTTAATAATTTTTTTAGATATATTAGTATTAAATCTTTTCGATTTTGAAATTGAGACGCATGTATGGAAATAATTTACTGCAAGCCCTAAGCTACCATAAGTATATCCGTAATTATTATTGATGCCATAAAATCCTAAATGAATTCTAGAAGGGGTGGTAACAATTAGCTCTTTTTGAATTTTTTTCATAACTATGTTTGCAAATATTTCCTGGATTATATTTTATACCTTTTGGGTATAAAGTGATATCGTTATAATGTAGAATATAGCGATATGGCAAGTAGAATAAAAACTAATGCTGAAAAATACATAGTATGCCCTTTTTGCTCTTTGCACTGTGACGATATTTTGTCAAAATCAGATGGTAAAAAGTACTCCATCTCATCTGAAGCATCTAAAGTATCTGAGGCAAATAAAACATGTCTTAAAAAAATTGAATCATTTAATATAAATGCAAAAAGTATTCTAACTCCAACTATTAAAAATAAGAAAGCTAATCTGAGTAGTGCTTTAAAATATACTAGACAAATTTTGAAGAAACAAAAAGACGCCATTATTGTTAATCATGGTATTGACGTTTCTGGCGTAAGATCAATGCTTAATTTTGCTTTAAACTATAATTGTTCAATTGATCATATAAATTCTAAATTTCTATATCAAAATATAGGAATTGTTCAAAGAACAGGTTATATGGCAACTTCTCTAACAGAGACTAAAAATCGTGGAGATGTAATTATAGTATTCGGCAATAATATTCTTTGTAAAACACCCAGATTAATTGAGAAAGTATTAATTCCATCAAACAGTTTATGTACTAATGCAAAAAATAAAAAAATAATTTTTATAGGAGAATTTCCTGATAAATTATTAAAAAATTTAAGTAAAAAATATAATATTTCATATATAAAAACGAAGATAGATTATATTCCTGATTTATTAAATTTATTATCAGATATTGGCAGTATAAAGATTCCAAATATATCAAAAGCATTAGTTACTAAGATTAAACCTATAATTTCTAAATCAAAATATTTAGTGGCAACATGGTCAGCTTCTGATTTTATAAATTCTAAAAACCCAGATAAAATCATACAAGCGATATCACAATTTATATTAGATAGAAATAAAATATCAAGAGCAGCATGCATGCCAATTTCTGGTTCTCTGGGTGATACAACTTCATCTCAAACGCTTACATGGCTGACAGGATTTCCATCAAGAATAAAATATGCGCATGGATCCTTTGTTCATGATAGAAATATTTATAATAATGAAATTATCATAGATAAAAAAAACACAGATGTTGTTATACATATTTCTTCCTTAAGCCCAAACAAAATTAAGATTAATGAAAATTTAAAAAATATTTTTATAGGCCATCCAAACTCAAAATTTACATCTCAGCCTGATGTCTTCATTCCTGTTGGAATACCTGGTATTGATTACGAAGGAATTATGTTTAGAACTGATAATGTAGTTTCTGTTGCATTAAAAAAAATTAGAGCTATTAATTTACCCACTACTAAAGAAATTTTAGATGAACTTACCTAGAGAATAAAATTGAATATTAAACTAGAATCTGGAAATATATTTGATCCACAAAATAATATCTTTAATAAAAAGATGGATCTTTATATTGCTGATGGAAAAATAATTTCTAAAAAAAATATCAAAGGGAAGATAAATAAAATAATCAACTGCTCTAATAAGATTGTTATGCCAGGAGCAATTGATATGCATACACACATTGGTGGAGGGAAAGTTAATATTGCTAGATTAATGTTAGAAGATTTTCATATAGAAAATAATAAAAACTTTGATTCTTCGTCTATAATAGCTCCCTCAACTATCAAGACAGGTTTAAAATACATAGAAATGGGCTATACAACGTGTTTTGAGCCTGCTTTATTACCAGTTAATGCTAGGCAAGCACATTCAGAAATGGCTGATATCCCATTTATTGATAAAGGCGGTTATGCTCTACTAGGAAATGATGATTTCTTCTTAGATTTACTTCGTAAAAAAGCAAGTCAATCAATGATTAATGATTATGTAGCATTTATTTTAAATGCCACTCAATCTATAGGTATAAAAGTTGTAAACCCTGGAGGCATAAATGCTTTTAAATTTAATCAAAGAGCATTAAATGTCGATGAGAAATCAAAATATTATAACATCACTCCTCGTGATATTATTTCCAAATTAACTCAATCAATATATGATCTAGGAATTGCGCATCCACTACATGTACATTGTAGTAATTTAGGTATTCCAGGCAATTATTTGTCAACAATAGAAACTATAAAAGCGGCAAACAGCTTACCGATTCATTTAACACATATACAGTTTCACAGTTATGGTAATAATGGTGACAAAGCATTCTCATCTGCTTCTGTTGAAATATCTAACTTTTTAAATAAAATTCCGAACCTAACATGTGATGTAGGTCAAATTATGTTTGGTCAAACAGTAACTATGTCTGGTGATAGCATGTCACAATATCGAAATCATAATCACGCGCATCCCAAAAAATGGATGTGCATGGATATAGAATGTGATGCTGGCTGTGGGATTGTGCCTTTTAAATATAAAGATAAAAGTTTTGTAAATGCATTACAGTGGGTAATTGGTTTAGAAATATTTTTATTAGCAGAAGATCCATGGAAGATTTTTTTAACTACTGATCATCCTAATGGAGCTCCATTTACATCGTATCCTCATCTTATAAAATTATTAATGGATCGCTCTTTTAGAAATGATATTCTTAAACAGCTACCTAAATCAATTAGGGATCATTCAATACTTCATACATTAAAAAGAGAATACTCGCTAAATGAAATTGCTATAATGACTAGAGCTGCGCCAGCTAGAATATTAGGATTACAAAATAAAGGTAATTTTTCTGAAGGATCAGATGCTGACATAACAATTTATGATAAAAATAATAAAGATATAGAAAATATGTTTGCCCACCCTATTATGGTATTAAAAGATGGTAAGGTTGTAGTAGAAAATGGGAAAGTAAAAAATTATTTATGGGGCAAAACCCAAACGATTAAACCTGAATATGATGCTTCTATTGAGAAAGTTTTAAATAAATTTTTTGATAGATATCATACAATGAAACTAGATAACTATATTATCACTGAATCTGAAATGTCTAACTTAATTGGCAGTGAGATAGTAACAAATAAATGTAAATATGAAAGAAAACAATGATATATAATGGTTTAAAAATTGACAATACATTTGCAGAAGCTTTCAATATGAAAGCTAGCAGAATTATTGTTACTGCTGATAATTTCAAATGGGCTAAACATGCCTGTGATTCTTTTACTGGTTTTGCGACCTCAGTTATAGCATGTGGGGTTGAGTCAGGCATTGAAAGACAATTAAAGAAATCTGAAACACCTGATGGTAGACCGGGTTATTCAATACTATTATTTTCTATGTCTAGGTCTCAGTTAGAAAAACAATTAGAGACGAGAGTAGGACAATGTATTTTGACATGCCCTACTACTGCTGTTTTTTCTGGCATTGATGGAGAAGATATTATACCGCTTGGTAAAAATATTAGGTATTTTGGGGATGGATATCAAATTTCAAAAAAAATTGGAGGTAAAAGATTTTGGAGAATACCAGTTATGGATGGAGAATTTCTGTGTGAAGAAAGTACGTCTAGAGTCTCAGCTATAGGTGGTGGTAACTTCTTAATTTTAAGCAAAAATAGAAAATCTTGTCTCGAAGCCTGCGAGGTAGCAGTAAAATCAATAGAAAATCAATTAAATGTAATAACGCCTTTTCCTGGAGGTGTTGTTAGATCGGGTTCCAAAGTAGGTTCTAAATACAAAGCTTTAATTGCTTCAACAAATGATGCTTTCTGTCCAACTTTAAAAAGTATGACAAATAGTACTCTAGCAAATGATGTCAATTGTGTTATGGAAATTGTTATAAATGGATTAAACGAAACTGATATTAGCATAGCTATAAAAAAATGCATTCAGAGTATATCTAAATCAAAGATAAAAAAAGATATTTGCTCAATATCCGCAGGAAATTATGGTGGTAAACTTGGACAATATCATTTCAATCTTAGAAAAATAATGAAATGAGACCTTTAGTCTTACAATTAAAACATAAATTGTCTTATAGGTTAGACATGTCATTCTTGTCTGATTTTAATAAATTAAAATCTCTAACAAAACTTAAAGATAAAAAAATTATATATGGAAGCCAAGAGATAATGTTAAAGGAGTTATTTAATATAAGTGGATCTAATATGAAAAATATTATTATTAAGAAAGCATCAAGCTTAATGGATAATATAGGTAAAAATATAGAGGATTTATCAATAAAAGTTTATGGTAATGTTGGCTATGCATTTGGCGCGCATATGATAAATGGTGAATTAACCTTATATGGTAATACTTTAGATTATACTGCTTCAGGTTTAAAAGGTGGGAATATTATGATTTTTGGAAGTGTGGGTAAATATTTTTGCGGTAAACCAAATGCATCTAACGAAGGTATTAAGGATGGATTGGTTTACGTAAAAGGCAATGTTGGCGACAATTCAATACAGAGAATGAGAAGAGGGGTTGTTATCATTGAGGGTAACGTAGGCGATTATGCTTGTGATGAAATGATATCTGGAACTGTAATTATAAAAGGAATAGTTGGTAAGTGTTTTGGTAAAAATATAAAAAGAGGCACTCTTTTTGTAAAAGATAAAAAATTAACTAAAAATTATGTTAAATCAAATAATGCAAAATATAATTTTATAGATTTCTATCTAAAAACTTTATTTAAAATCATTGGAAAAAAAATAATAAAAAACAATAGTTTAATAAGATTTTATGGAAACAAAGATGTTAATAATATGTCTGAAGTTTTTCTAATTAAAAATTAATTATTTTTAAAGTAGTCGTTAACTAATTTACTAAAAAAATTTTCCATATCGGGAGATGAGAAATCACGTTTACCAACAGCTCTATAGAGCATCTCGCCTTTGGGACTAATTAAAAAAGTTGTTGGCAAGCCTGGAACACCCCAGTCATATTCAATGTCCATGTCAATATAAATTGGAAAACTAACGGGATTGAGTTTTAAATAACTATCAATGTTCTCTGGGCCTGGTCCTACATGTATTCCAAGAACAGTAAATTTATTATTATCCATTTTAGTATGAATAGCCTCTAATGTAGGCATTTCAATTTTACAAGGATTGCACCATGTAGCCCAAAAATTAACTAGTACAAACTTACCTTCTAAATCTTTTAATGTATGTTCTTTTTCGTCCATCCCAATTAAAGTAAAGTCAGGCGCTAGCTCTTTGTTTGGCATAGGATCCATTAAGTATGATGCGCCAAATACATTAGTTGTAAATAACAAGATCCCAAAAAGTATTATGTGTAGATAATAATTTTTCACACAGCTCTCTTAATATTTAGGTTTATTTTCGTGAAACCAGTTTGGATCATCTAGTGATATTTCACCAATTGGAGCGGCTTTTGCATCAAGTATGAGCTCGTCTATATTGGAACCTGTTAGTGTTTTTAAAAACTCAACTAAATAATTCATTTCTTTTTCTGATAAATTTAATGGGAATATAAGAGGGCTAAGAACTTCATTTTTTATACCTCCTTTATTATAAAATTCAACAACATCTTTAAGTGTGGATAATGATCCATTATGCATGTACGGTCCAGTAATTTGAACATTTCGCAATGATGGTGTTTTAAATTTCCATCTATCATTTGGGTCTTGTGTTATTGTATATAGCCCTAAATCATTAGGAGAAATTTCATTTGCAAATGCTGAATTATTTGCATATGTTGTTGTATCAACTTCTATTTCTAATCCTGGTGCTAAAATAACTTTTTTTCTTGGAGGTTCAACATGCATTGATGCTTTATAACCTATACCAGTATTATGCAATTTTTCATCTGTAAATAATGCAAAATCTTCTTCGATTAGATGACATGTAATACAAGAACCTTTTCCAGTAAATATTTTAAAACCCTCTTTTGCTTCATCTGAAATTGCCCTGCGTTCTTTTCCGTAATACCAACGATCAAATGCAGAGTTACCACTCAAAAGAGAATACTCATAGGCGGCAAAAGCCCTGCTTATTGTATCAATTGATGCTCCTCTTCCATATGCTTCTTCAAACAATCCTTTATAATCTGGAATTGCATTAATCTTATTTATTAAATATCCAGGAGATGGATTCGCCATTTCATTATGATTTAAAAGTGGTCCCCAAACTTGATTTTCTAAAGAAGTTTCTCTTGCGTCATGAAAAAACCTTGTTAAGAAAGCTGCGTTTAATATTGTTGGTGTATTACGTGGAACTGATCTTCCTTCGGTTCCCACAGCTGTTCTTAATTCATTGTGAGCAAAACCCATTTCAGGTACATGACAAATACCACATGATATTGTATCAGTATGCGATAATCTTCTATCAAAAAACATTTTTCTACCAAGAGCTATTTTCTCTCTCGTTAAAAAAGTATCTTTAGGTATAGATATCTTAGGTAATCCTAATTGTTGAGTAGTTGTGTTTGTAATTAAATCTGCAGCTTTGCCATGTCTATCCAATGTTTGGGCTTTAGTGCTGTAATTATCACTAGTATAACCTTCTTTATAATCTCCTGGTTTAGCTAATTTTGCTCCACTTTCAGCTATAGTAATGTCACCTGTTGACGCTACAACCGTACCGTTTTTAGTTTTAGGGTCTAATAAAGTTTTTATATCGTTAATTAAAACATCAGAGTGTAAAAAAGATACGCTATAAATATTTCTTATCTGCTTATCTTTATCAATTAAGAAAACTCTTAATATGTGTGAAATTGAACCTAAATATTTTCCATTTTCATCATAGTCTTTTATTATTCTTTGGCTATAATTATTTAAAATTGGATCTAAATCTTTATAAGAGTTAGTAGTTAAAAATTTCCAATCTACGACCCCAGAACTCGTGCCACTTCCATATAGTTTCATAACATCATGCGTATCATTTTGAGGATCAAAGCTTAAGCTTACAAGGTTGACATTTTTTCCTACACTAGGGTCTTTATTGAGTATATTTCTAATCTTATGAAATACTGCTGTTGCAAGTGGACAGCCATTAACATCAGTGCATGTACTATACATAAAATTGAGTAAAATTATCTTGTTTTCATATATATCGTGAAGGGTCTTCGATGACCCGCTAGAGTCTATGATATTGCCGTTTTTTGCTGCCTTATAGCTCGATAATGTATAAGCGCCTGGCTTTGGCGCCTCAAAGGTTAATTTGGTATAACCTGGGGCTAATATCTCCGTGGAATACGTTGCATCTTGGGCAATCGTGTAACTTGAAAACATTATTAAAAATGTTGAAATATATAGCCTTAATATCTCCATGCTCTAATACTACCTTACCCGAGTTCGTTAATGAATCTATTGATTTCAATCATTTTAAATAATTTATGAGAAAAAAGAAAGGCCGCTTACTAGGTAAGCGGCCCAACGTTTACAGCCATTTTACGTTATTTACCACCAATGAGGGTGTCTAATAACTATGACAATTTTTTATTGGCTAAGTTCTGCCAAATTTTTATTATTTGGTGATTTAGAATATAGTGAATATGCACCAAATCTCATTTGATGAGGCATACCTAATTTTTCTGCGCCAAAGTCAATAGTAAATCTATGACTTAATGAACCATTTGAATGATCATAGGCTTTAAAAAATTGTGGTACTCCTTCACCTTCAGGCACTTCTGCTTTGTCCCAGTTAGCTAACAAAGAAGATGTGAAATAAATACGTTTTCCATCCCAGCTTTGAGATAGCATATTTACTTGGTCACCAATTTTGTGAGCTTGAACTTCGACTGCATTGTGCGGATTTGATATATCAAATACTCTACTCATACCATCATTCCATGTATTTACCCAAAGATGCTTATCATCAGCAGATATTGAAATATCTACAGGTAAAGGAATTTTAGCTGGATCACCAATAGTTCCTACAGACTCTGCATGCCACTCATTATCTTTTTCATAAATGAGCCATATTTGAGATGTAAGAGCTGTTGTTGTGAAACAGTAGTTATGATTTGAACCCCAAGCACAACGTATTTCTAGTGGTGCTCCTGGTACATCAAATATTTTCTTAGGTTGACGTGAGTGAAGATCCCATACAACGACTGTATTACCAAATCGTTTCATAGCTTCACTGTCACCCATTAATTTACCAAGGTTCATCATGTAGTTGTTCCATCCTGTAAATGAAGATGTAACCATTACGTTTCTTCTTGGTAATGCACGTACATCATATCCATAACCGTCAGCAAGTTGTCCTGTTTTAACAGCACCTCTTAAATCTTCGTCGGTCGGCATATCATGTGTTGCTACATATGTACCATCATTTGTATATTCTACAAGTGCTGTTCTACCACCAAAGTCTTGGTTGTTAGAAAGACCAGAAATCATCATTCTTCCTGGTAGTGCATATGTTGTATGAGGTCCAACAATTCCACCACTAGCTTTTACAAAATTAGTTATAACTTTGTGAAGTCTAGGTTTAGATGGATTTGAGTGAACATCAAATATAAATATTTTACTGGTATCTAGTGTTGCTGCCCATAAATAATGCCTATCATCTGTAAAACCAGAATGATGAGCTTCATTACGACCACCAACAGAAGTATGTCCTATTACGTTGCCATAGTGTGGCGATGCAGGATTAACAGCGACAGTTACTAACTTATCTTGTTCGTCCCCTACCCCTACTTGACCCAAAGTCCATACATAAACATAATCCTCTTGGCCAACGATTTTAGCCATGTATGGTGACATGCATGTCTCATCAGAGAATACATGAGTTGGTACAAGCACTAAAGCAAGAAAGCTTGACATCAACATACCATATACAGTTGATATTAGTCTTCTTGTTTTCATATTTGCGCGCTCCTATTTTATATAAAATTTCGCTTTGTTTAAGAGGGCCATTTAATTAATAAATGACCCTCTATTCTGTTTCTTATTACTTTATCTTAGAAAGTCCAAGTTAAAGCACCGCCTAAGTGGAATGAAGATACAGTTGCTTTACTGTGGTCAGTTGAACCACATCCAGCATAGCTCAAACCAGTTCCGCTTAATGCGGTACCTAGAGCTGCACTATTCATCCACGGGCTTGTTACGCCGTTAGCTGCAGTTTGTCCTGCTCCAAAACACTTATCTTCTTCAAGTTGTATTGCAACGTGAGTATCAAGCGTTAATATTGGTGCTAGGAATCCATCGATTCCAAGACCTGCAGATATACGATGTTTATAGATAACTGGAGTTTCCATTGCTTGGAAATAAGACATAAACAGCGGAT
>PBFS01000017.1 GCA_002718845.1 Gammaproteobacteria bacterium
TATTTCCTGGAGAGGGCGCTCGGACCCGCGGTGGGCACGGTGGCCGGGTTCGGTACGTGGCTTTCGCTGGTGCTCAAGGACGCCTTCGCCATGGTCGGGATGAGCGCCTACCTCGTCCTGATCCTGGACGTCGACCCCACGATGCTGGCTCTCGTCTTGATCGGCTTGTTCACGCTGGTCAACGTGGTCGGCTCCAAGGTAAGCGCGTCGATGCAACTGGGACTCGTGGTGGTCGTCCTCTTTGCTATGGCGTGGTTCGTGGTTCAGGGGTTGTGGGAGACCGCCGATCGGGGGGTCGACGGTTCGAACCTGGACCCGTTCTTCACCCACGGGGGGTCCGGCCTGGTGGCCGTCATCGGCCTGGTGTTTGTGTCCTACGGAGGCCTCACCAAGGTGGCCAGTGCTGCTGAGGAGGTTGAGGACCCCAGCCAGCGCATCCCGCAGGGCATGGCCCTCTCGCTGGCTACGGCAACGGTGCTGTACACCCTCGGCGTACTGGTGACCGTGGCCGTGGTGCCGGCCGATGTGCTCCACGGAGACCTGGCGCCGATCCACACGGCGGCCGAAGCGGTGATGCCCAAGGTGGGGGTGTGGCTCGTCGTGGTGGCGGCGCTGGCCGCCTTTTCCTCCGCGGTCAACGCTGGGATCCTGGCCGCCGCTCGCTACCCAATGGCCATGGCTCGCGACGGCCTGCTTCCGGCCTGGATGGGTGGCCTGGGACGGTTCGGTACTCCGGTGTTCGGCGTTGTCTCCACGGGGGCGGCCATTGCCTTGGTGGTGCTGGCCTTCGACGCCGAGGCCATCGCCAAACTAGCCAGCGCCTTTGTACTGCTCACCCTGGGACTGGTGAACCTGGCGGTACTGGTGTTGCGGGCCTCCGAGATCAAATCGTACGCGCCGTCGTTCCGGTCGCCCCTGTACCCCTGGACCCAGTTGGTCGGCATCGCAATCTCCGGGTACCTGATCTCCCGCTTGGGATCAGCTGCCTTGGTGTTCGTGGGCGTGGTGACCGCTGTCGGATGGGCCTGGCACCACGTGTATGCCACGCCGCGTACCGAGAGGGCGGGTGCCATCCGCCACGTGTTTCGCCGGTGGGGCCGGGAGGCCGACGACTCCTTGGAGCGGGAGATCAGCGCGGCGATGGCTGGCCACGGCCTTCGGGACCGGGACGACTACGCCGGCCTTATCGCCCGGGCCGTGGTGTTGTCCATCCCCGAGGGAGCCGACATAGGTGAGGCGGCCGCCCGTGCGTCGACGGTGCTGTCGGATCGGATCGGGGTGCCCACGGAGCGGGTCACCGAACGGTTCCTGGAGACCGGGTCGTTGTGGATCCAGCCGTCGTCGGACCATCCGACGGCCACACCGGTGGCCCTGTTCGAGGTGCTGGACGTCGACCAGCTGGTCATCGTCCGGGCGTCGTCGGGCATCCGCATCCCGGCGGCATGGGGCGGTTCGGGGGAGCGGGTCAACGCCCTGTTCTTCCTGGCTGGGACGACCGCCGAGCCAGGCCGGGCGCTCCGCCTGGCCGGAGAGTTGGCGGGGTTCCTGCACACCGGGGCTCGGGCGTGCGGGCAGGCGGCCACCGAGGGCGAGGTGAAGACGGCGTTGCTACCCGGACGGACTGTCCGCCAGTACGCCCTGCTACCGGAGGGCCTGGATGCCGGCCTGATCGGGAGGCGCATTGGCGACCTGGGCCTGCCTGAGGAGGCCGAGGTAGCGGCGGTGATCCGCTTCGGGGTGGTGTTGGACCCAGACCCCGTCCTGGTCTTGGAGGCCGACGACCAGGTGACGGTGGTCGGCCCGGAGGAGGCCATGCCAGCCCCCGGTGAGCCCGCCCCCCTGAGTTGACGAGGGTTCGTCGCTACCCAGCGGCACGAACTGCCGTCCTGGCTGAGGACGATGGGCTGGCGCTCCGGTACCTGTTCCAGGGCTCCATGGCCGACGGATGCAGCCGCCAAGGAGGAAGGTGGCACGGTCCAGCCGGCGACCTTCTCGAAGAGCAGTGGGAACAGTTTCTGGAGGCCACTGACCTTGATGGACCGGATTAGGCGAGCAGCAGTCGGCGGATCTCGGCTGCACCAGCCACCCGCTCGGCGTCGGTTGCCGCGATGGGAGCCAAGTTGAAGTCCACCGCTCCGGCATCCATGAACGGTCGGAGCCACTCCACGATGTCGGCCGGTGTGCCGACCGGCGAGTAGCGCTCGAAGGCCGCCCACGGCGCGCCGTAGAACTTCTCCATGGCGGGGGCCAGCAGCGCCGCACCCTCGGTCGGTGTGTCACCCAGGCCCACCCAGATTTGGTAGCCGTGCCGCCACGCCACGGCGGCCCGACCGCTCGCGGCGGCCGCCTGCTCAGCGATGTGCACGCCCTCGGCGAACCGGCGTGGCGAGCACCACGAGGCCAGCCACCCGTCCCCTCGTCGCCCAGCCCGTCTGGCAGCCGCGTCGGACCGGCCACCCACGGTGACCGGTACTGGTGGGGTCGGCGTGGGACGGATCGAGACGTCAGGCGCGTCGTAGAACTCACCGTGGTGATCGACGGCCTCGCCGGCCAGCAGGGGTCGCAGTACGTCGAGGGCCTCGTCGGTACGACGTCCACGGGTTGCCGGGTCAACGCCCACCACCTCCATCTCGTGGCGGTCCTCGCCACCTACGCCCACACCGAAGGTCAGTCGCCCAGGTGCCTGTTCGGCCAGCGTCGCCACCTGACGGGCCACGGCGACCGGATGGCGCAGGGCCAGCAGGTACACACCGACGTACACGCCGATGGTGGAATGCAGGCCAGCTAGCCAGGAGACCTTCATGAGGCCGTCCATGCCGCGACCGTCGAAGAACGACACGTGGTCGGCGGTGAACACGTGGTCGAGGCCCGCGTCAGCTGCTCCGTGCACGTAGGCCGTTGCATCGTCATGCGATGCGAAGCCAGCCGGCGGGATGGACAAGCCGACCCGAACCCCTTGGACCATGTGATTCCCGGCCCGCTGGTTAGCCATGCCCGTGGTTCACGGCGTTCGCTTCTCGCCAAACTGGTCCCACGAGGTGATCTTGTCGGCGCCCCGATAACGGGGAGCCACGCCCCACTTTCCGGTGGGGTGACCGAGGGGCAGCAAGGCCAGGACCTCGTAGCGCTCTGGGATGCCCACCAACTCGCGCACGTCGTCCTCATAGATTCGGTGCAACGTGGTCATCGCCGTACCCAGTCCGAGGGACCGAGCGGCCAGCATGAAGTTCTGGATAGCCGGGTACACCGAGGCGTGGGTCGGGCCGACGGGCATCGCCCCCTCGTCGTCGTGGACCGTCATGTCGATGGACGGCATGAGCAGCAGCACTAGCACCGGCACGTGTTCGAGGTTTTCGGCCAGATGCACGGTGGCCCGGCTGTTGCGTTCCCAGCCCTCGCGGACCTCGTCGTTGGGGAACTCGGTGGGAGCGATAGCCGGTTCGTAGCGCCGCCAACCGCGTCGGTAGATCTCGGCCAGCCCGACTTTCTGCTCGGGGTCCTGCACGACCACGAACTGGTACGGCTGGATGTTGCCGCCACTGGGGGCCTGAACGGCGGCCTGTAGACAGGTCCAGATGTCCTCGTCGGACACTGGTTCGTCGCTGTACCGGCGCATGGCCCGGTTCGTCATCAGGCCGTCCAACAGCCCGATCTCGTTGCCGCGGGCTCCGCCCGTCTCGAAGGTCATTTTGCTCTCCAGTTTCTGATCGACTATTTCCCGGTGAACCGGGGCTCGCGCTTCTCGGCTAGGGCGGCTAGGGCCTCGTGGAAGTCCTCCGACGCGAAGGTCACCGTCTCCAGGGCCGTCGACAGGTCGAAGGCAGGGCCGCAAGTCTGCTTGATCCACGTGTTGACCGCCTGCTTGGTGAACTGCACAGCCTGGGGGGCGCCGGCGGCCAGGCGCTTCGCCCACGCCAGGCCGGCGGCCATGCAGGCCTCGGGGTCGGGCGCCGATTCGACGATCAGCCCCATCTTCTCGGCGTCGGCCGCGGTGACCGGATCACCGGTCAGCAGGTACCTCTTGGCCAACTGCGGGCCGACGGCCAGGGGCCAGGCCACGGTGCCGCCGTCGCCGGCCACGATCCCCACCTTGACATGCGGGTCGCCGAGACGGGCCGTATCGGACATCACGGTGATGTCGGCCAGCAGGGCGATGCTGGCCCCGAGGCCCATGGCGTGGCCGGTCACCGCGCACACGATGGGGAGGTGCACGTCGAGCATGTTCCACACGATCGACTTGCCGTCCAAGCGGATGTCGGCGGCATAGCCGGGCTCGGCGAACCGGGGGAACCAGGCGAAGTCGCCGCCGGCGGTGAAGGCCTGTTCGGTGCCAGCCAGCAGGACGGCTCGGGCTTCGCGTTCCTCGCGCAACTCCTTGAACAGCAGCGCTAACTCGTGGTGCATCTGGGCATCGACCTTGTTCAGGTCGTCATCGGGCTTGTCAACGGTGACGACCAAGACGTCGCCGTCGCGCTCGAACCGCATGTACTCAAACTCGTCGAATCGGGAATCGTCGGACACCGGTTGTCTCCTGTTTCTCTGGGTCGTTCTAGGGGTCGTGTTCAGGAAGGGTCAGGGTCGGGGTTCACGGGGGAGCCCCAGAAGGCGTTCCCCGATGATGTTGCGTTGGACCTCGCTGGTCCCACCTCCGATGGTGAGTGCTCGGGAGAAGTAGTGCCCCCACGCCCAGAGGTCCTCGTCCTCCTCATACGGGAAGTGACCGTCCAGCATGGTCGACGGTCCCTCGAGGTCCTTCACCAGCGCCATGGCCTTCTGCCCGTGCTTGTCGCCGATGGCCTTGCGGATCGACGACAACGGCCCAGGATCGCCGCCGGTCAACTGGGCGCTCATGACCCGCTGGTTCAGAAGGCGCAACACCGCCATCTCGGTGTAGAGGTCAGCCACCCGTTGGCGAAGGATCGGGTCTTCACAGCCCAGTTCGCGGATGCGGGCCAGCACCGTCGGGTCGTCGGGGCCGCGGCCCCATAGCACGCCGCCCTGGGAGAGGGACACCCGTTCATTAGCCAGCGTTACCTTGGCGAGGCGCCAGCCCTCGTTCTCGGTGCCCACCAGATTCTCGACAGGAATCTCCACGTCGGTCAGGAATGTCTCGTTGAAGTGCCGGCCACCGGTCATCTCCACGATGGGGCGGACCTCGATGCCCGCTGTGGTCATGTCCAACAGTAGGTAGGAGATGCCTTTCTGGGGCGGGCCGTCGTCGGAGGTTCGGACCAGCAGGATGCCCCAGTCGGTGACATCGGCCCGGGTGGACCAGATCTTGGAGCCGTTCACGATGTAGTGGTCGCCGTCACGCACGGCCCTGGTACGCAGCGACGCCAGATCTGAGCCGGCCTCGGGCTCACTGAACAACTGGCACCAGTCCTCGGTGTTGGCCAGCATCGGTGGGAGGAAGCGCTCCTTTTGGGTCTGGGTGCCTCCGGCAATGATGGTCGGCCCAGCCCAGCCGACACCGATGGAGGCACCGGGGATGCGAACCCCAGCCCGCTGGAACTCGTCATCGATGATGAGTTGGGTGACGGCATCAGCATCGCGTCCCCACGGACCGGGCCAGTGTGGGGCAATGAATCCACCGGCGGCCAGCGTGGCCCTATCGGGGTGTGGATGGGTGTCCAGCCAGACGCGTATCTCGAGGCGTCTCGGATCGTCGTCGGGAGGAAGAGTGAAGTCCACGGGTGTCTGCCGGTTGGGGAGTGGCGTTCCGGAGACCCTAGAGACCAGTCCCTAGAGAAGGGTGGTGTCGGTCTCGAGACCGAGGTCTAGCCGGCCGGTGAGCTCGTGAATGCGGGGAGCCACCATTGCGTGAGTGGCGGCGACTTGGCCGTCGCGGATCTTTCGCTGAAGCGGTTCTCGGAGGTACACCGCTGCTCCACCCGCCTCACGTCCGAGTGTGATTAAGGCGTCGGCGCAGCGCTGGGCAGCGTCGCAGGCCGCCAGTCTGAGGCAGCGTCGGTGCTCGAGGGTGAGGGGGTCGCCGGCTGCTGCGGTGGTCCACGCCTCGCCGATGGCGTCGTGCAGGAAGGCCCGGCTGGATCGGGCGATGGCCTCAGCGGTGGAGAGAGCCACCTGACCGGAGGCTCGTTCAGCCAGCGTTCGCTTTGAGCCTTCGGGCTTCTTGGCTGTGGCCAACTCGCCAAATCGGTCGACGGCGCCATCTAAGAGGCCGATGGACACCGAGGCGATGCCGATGGCCAGCATTCCGTAGAAGGGGAAGCGCCAGGTGGGGCCGTCGAGGCGAGGCGTGGCGTCTATCATCTGGAGCCACCGGCCCTCGGGGACGAAGGTGTCCTCGACGCGGTAGTCAGTCGACCCACTGCCAGAGAGTCCGGTGACGTGCCAGGTGTCGAGGTGTTCGACGTCGTCGCGGTCGAAGAACACGAACGGAGCTACCAGGCCGTCAGCCCGGCGGGCCGGTTTTCCATCGGGGTCGACGATGCGGGCACCCCCGCCGATCCAGTTGCAGTGGCGGGTACCTGAGCCCCATGCCCAGGTGCCTGAGACGCGTAGGCCTCCGTCGACTGGGGTGGCGGTGCCCACCGGGGCGGCGTATCCGCCGGCACAGGAGTCAGGGGAGCCGAAGACCAGGGAGGCCACGTCCTCAGGCAGGAACCCGGCCATGAGGGAGGTGGTCCCAGCGATCATCACACACCACGCGGCGGCGCCGTCATGGCGAGCCACCTCGGCGATCACCTCAGATGCGGTGGCCACGTCGGCCTCCGGCCCGCCTAGGTCGGCGGGGGTGAGGAGGCGAAATAGCCCTGCATCGCGCAGGTCTGCCACCACGTCGTCGGGCAGGGTGCGTTCGGCCTCGGAGCGTTCGGCGCGTTCGGCTAGCGACGGTCCGAGTGCCCGGGCGGCGGGGAGTAGATCGGACGCGGTCACCCTAGGGAGGGAGGACATGGGGCACAAATATAGAATATCCTTCTAGAAACGTCAACTTTGAATAGAAGTGACCTAGAGTTTGAGTATGTCTAGTCAGGAGGCCGCCTTCGAGATCGTCGGGCCGGAACGGGCCCCTGACGGACGGGCCGCCCGGACTCGTGCCGCCCTGGTGGAGGCCACGCTGGCCCGGTTAAGGAGTGACGGCTCGTTCACTGCCGAGCAGGTGGCGACCGACGCCGGGGTGAGCGTGGCCACCATCTACAACCGGTTTCCCGATGGGCGTGACGGCCTGCTGGCCGGCGCCTTCGACCGGGCGCTAGACGGGGTGGTGGAGGCCAGTACCCGCCCGCTGACGGCGGAGCACCTGCTGGACCACGGGTTGGCCGGGACGATGACCGCTTTGGTCGACGGCCTGTGCGAAGCCTTCTCTGCCGACGCACTGGTCATGCGGGCCGCCCTGGCCCGGCTGCCCGAGAGTCGCTCGCTACGCGACGCCTACCGCCGTCACGAGGCTACGGCCCGAGTTGCCAATCGGCGGTTCGTGGAGTTGGGCCAAGCGGCGGGGCGGATCGCCGACGGCGATCCGGATGAGCTGGCCGACCTCCTCGTCGTGCTGGGTCAGGGGATCAACAACCCGGTGCTGTTGGGCGCTACCGACCGTGGTCGACTCTGTGCCCGACTGGCCGACGCACTGGTGGCCGTCCTTGATCCTGGAACCGAGAGGCCATGACTGACGAGACGGGTACCACGGTCGTCTATTGGCGTCGGATGTGCGGGTTCTGCACCCGTCTGCTGGGCGCGCTTGAGCGCGCGGGTGTCGACGTCGAACTGCGGGACATCTGGGAGGACCCGGAGGCAGCAGCTTTCGTCCGCTCGGTGAACGACGGAGCCGAGACGGTGCCCACGGTCGTCCTGCCCGACGGCCGGGCGATCACCAACCCGTCCCCCGATGCACTAATTGCACACCTGACGGCGGGCTCCTAAGTCGCGCTGCCGGTGGGATCCGACCCGGTGGCCTATGGCTTCTCGTCGGTCGAACCGAGCTCGATGGGCTCGCCGAGGCTGATCGTGTGAAGGCCGATGGCTCCCGGGTGGGGTGCAAGAGTGGCCGTGGCTGCTACCGCAGGAGCCGGTTCAGCCATTCCACCCGACGAGACGGTCGGCCGGTGCGGGCCTCTGCCCGGTCGGCACCTGCGGCCATCCAAAGGCCAGCGTTGACACCCACCCAGCGCAGTGGTTCGGGTTCCCACCTCCGGGCCCGGTGGCCGATCCATGGGAGGTCGGTGCGGCCACTCGCCGTCCCAGTGATCAGTTCAGCGATGGTGTGCCCGGCCAGTTTGGCGGTGGCTACTCCGTCGCCCACGTAGCCGCCAGCCCACGCCATGCCCGAGGGCCGGTCGAAGCCACACGACGGGACCCAGTCGCGGGCCAGGCCCATGACGCCACCCCACCGGTGGGTAATCGCCGCTTCACCCAGTACCGGGAACAGTTGCCGCAGCGAGGCTTCGACCTTGTCATGCACCTCGTGGTGAACTCCGGTGGTCGACGAGACCTTCGACCCGAACTGGTAGAGCGCCCCCCTTCCCCCCATGGCTATGCGGCCGTCGGCTGTGCGTTGGCCGTAGATGATGAGATTGCGGCCATCGCCGAACGTGGGCCGGTCGGTCAGGCCGATCTCGTCCCACACGGCCTTCGACAGTGGTTCAGTGGCCACCATCATCGAGTACAGAGGGACGAGGGTGCGGCGGTGGCCGGCCAGGTCCCGGGTGTAGCCCTCGGTGGCCCGCACCACGACGTCGGCCCGCACCGTGCCCCGGTCGGTGTCCAGCCGGGCTGAACTGGTCGGGTCGGCAGGGTGGATGGCTGACACGGCGGTCCGTTCGTGGATGGTGCCGCCCAGGCGTTCTACGGTTTCGGCCAGACCTCGCACCAGCCGGCTCGGGTGGATGGCCGCCACGTGTCGGTTGAACCAACCGCCGACCACGTCGGTGGCGTTGCAGATCGAACGGGCCTCGTCGCCGTCCACCCAGTGAACGTCGTCGTGGGTTAGCCCGAGGGCGTGCCGGGCCCGCACGCCGGCGCCGATCCGTTCGGCCTGGGGGCCACTGAGGGCCATGTCGATCCAGCCGCCCTTGGCGTAGTGGCAGTCAATGCCCTCGGCTTCGGCCACTCGGCCGATGTCGTCGATGGCGTCGTACAGGCCACGCATCTGGCGGACCGCGGCCTCCGGGGTGGATCGGACGGCCCAGTCCATGGGGCTGATGCTGTATTCGCCGAGGGCCCAGCCTCCGTTTCGTCCCGAGGCGCCAAATCCGGCGATCTCGCGTTCAACGACCACGACGCGAAGACTGGGGTCGATTCGCAGCAGGTGGTAGGCGGCCCAGAGGCCAGTGAAGCCGGCGCCCACGATGGCCACGTCGGCATCCCGGTCGCCTTGAAGGGCCGGGCGGGGGTCGAGAGACCCGGGCACGGTGTCGTGCCAGAACGAGACGGCCCGGTCGTCGCGGGGTTCCCCAAGGTCGTCCATCGGGTTGAATCTAGGTGGCGGGCGGTTCGGGTCTGACCACCAGGCGGTCAGCTGTCAAAGCCGATTCCGAAGCGGTCCAGTAGCGACAGCCAGGGCCCGCGTCGTCCGTCCCGACGNTCGCAGTCCTTGATCGCCNGACGGGTGAGCTGGATGGCCGGCCANCGCAGCGGTTCCGGGGGGANCGGAAACGGGGCCCGTCGAACCATCTCCAGCGAAGTTCGTTCCGAGGTGATTCNGTCGACCAGATCNAGGGCCACCCGGGCGCCGAACCGGCTGGCCNCCACTCCGAGCCCGGTGTANCCGGCGACCCATGCCGCCCGCCCCCGGTGGCTTGTGCCCCACGTGCAGGTGAATCGGCTGGTGGTGGCGATCGGGCCGCCCCACCGGTGGGTGAACCGGATGCCCTCCAGTTGGGGGAAGGTCGCCAGGAAGTGTCGGGCCAGGGTACGGGTAGTCGACTCGCTTTGTTCGTGGTCCGGGTCCACGCGGTTGCCGAAGTGGTATAGCGCGTCCCACCCACCCCACAGGATCCGGTTGTCGGGGGTGAGGCGGTAGTAGTGGAACTGGTTGCCCACGTCGGACAGTCCCTCCCGGCCCATCCAGCCCAGGGACGCCAACTGCGTCGACGACAGGGGCTCGGTCGCCAGTACGTGGTCGTAGACGGGTGCCACCCTTTTTCGGATGGCCCGAATCGGCGATTGGTAGGCGGTGGTGGCCACCACCGCCCGGTCCGTTGTGACCGTGCCGTGGTCGGTTCCGACCCGAATGCTGTTCAGTGTGGCCTCCAACGACCGGACGGCGCTGTGGTCGTGGAACCGAACGCCCAGGTTTTCGGCAGCGGTCCGCAGGCCCCAAGCCAGGCGGGCCGGGTCCAGCATCACCGTGCGGTTGGGTATCAGCAGTCCGGCCCGGTACAGCGGAGAGTCGACCCGGGACCGGGTGGTCGGGGCGTCAAGCAGGGTGGCCTCGATGCCGTGGGAGAGGTGAACGTCCACGGCATCGGCCAACTCAACGGCCTGCCAGTCGGCGACGGCGACGTTCAACTCACCGGTCCGTTCGGCTCCGCAGTCGATGTCGTGGCGGTCGATGGTGGCCACGATGTCGTCCAGGTTCTCATCGCCGAGTCGGACCAGGTCGGCGATCTCGTCGGGCCAGTGGGCCACCCCGTTCTCCAGGCCGTGGGTGAGTGAGGCGTCGCAAAACCCACCGTTGCGCCCCGTTGCACCCGCTGCCGTTTCGTTGGCTTCCAGCACCACGACCGTCCGCCCTGGGTCGGCCTCGACCGCGCACAACGCGGTCCACAATCCGGTGAAACCTCCGCCCACGACCACGAGGTCGGCGGTGGTCGAACCGTCTAGCGCTGGAGCGGCAACCGGTCGGGCGGGTTGGTCCAGCCAGAGCACCGTGGGGGCCGAGTCGGCCAGCGCCGCATCCACCACGTCGCTGCGCGGGCCTCCTCCGGCGGCCGTCAGGAAGGAATCTGCCCTCACCGGCTGTCCTTGCCGGCCTCCGGCATTCCAACGGAACAGGTAGTAGAAATGCTATTGAACGACGAAATCCATTGTGGAACTGGCAGGTCGACGACGGATTCAGTAGTGTGCTGCACGGCATGGAGAGTAGTCCCTCCGTGCCCGGGGGCGAGTGGCCCGGCCGGTACTCCAGAAGGGGCCCGGCGGGTCCAGACGAGGGACGGGGAGGACCGAATCGATGAACGGAACCACGAACGGGCAGGGCCCAGCCGTCGAGTTGGCCGGGGTGGTCAAGCGCTTCGGCGATCGCTCGGGCACCGAGGTGACTGCGGTGGACCACATTGACCTCACCATCACCGATGGCGAGTTCTTCTCCCTGCTCGGCCCGTCAGGCTGCGGCAAGACCACCACTCTGCGCATGGTGGCTGGCCTCGAACTGCCGACCGCCGGGTCCATCCGTATCCACGGTGAGGAGATGGGTCTCCGTCCGCCAAACAAGCGACCTGTCAACACCGTCTTCCAGAGCTACGCGCTGTTCCCCCACATGACGGTGGCCGCCAACGTCGGCTTCGGTCTGGAGATGCGCAAGGTCCCCGCTTCCGAGCGCAAGGACCTCATCGACTGGGCCATCGACCTGGTCGAGATGGGTTCCATGGCCCACCGCAAGCCCACCCAGTTGTCGGGTGGCCAGCAGCAGCGGGTGGCTTTGGCCCGGGCGTTGGTGAACCGGCCCGAGGTGCTCCTGTTGGATGAGCCGCTGGGCGCTCTCGACCTGAAGCTCCGCCAGCAGATGCAGTTCGAACTCAAGAACCTCCAACGCGAGGTCGGCATCACCTTCGTTTACGTCACCCACGACCAGGAGGAGGCGGTCACCATGAGTGACCGCATCGGCGTCATGCATGAGGGTCGGCTCCTACAGGTCGACACGCCCGAGGCCATCTACGAGCGGCCCACCACCCGGTTCGTGGCCGACTTCATCGGACAGACCAACTTCCTGGAGGCCACGGTGGCCAGCGGCGAGGAGGTTGTGCTGGCTAACGGCGACCGCCTCCGCCTGTCGTCGGACCAGCCGGCCGGGTCGTCAGTGGCCGTCACCGTCCGACCCGAGCGACTCACCGTGCACCGCCGGGGCGAGGCGCCCACGGATCGTCATTGCGTCGAGGGCCGGGTGGAGACCGTCACCTACCTGGGCAACGCCGTGGTCTACGGCATCGGCGTGGACTGGATGCACCTCGAGGTCCGTTGTCCAGCCACCCTGGCCGGCGACCGTCGGGACGTGGGCGACGACGTCACGGTGTCCTTCGAGCCCGACCACGCCGCCGTGGTGACCGGCTGATGCCCGTCGAGGCACCTCCGGGCGATGCCCAGGAACTGGAGGACACCACCGAGGTGGCCACACTGGGTCTGGAGCACCAGGCCGAACGCGCCAAGGCGCGTCAGGGCTTCCTGCTGGGGCTGCCCACCATCGTCTACTTGCTGATCTTCTTCGTTGCCCCGCTGGGATTCGTGGTGGCCTACTCGTTCGCCACCCGCACCAGCACCGGCCGGACCGAGTTGCGCGACTTCAACCTGGACGCCTACGCCCGCCTCGGCGACGACATCATCATGACGGTTGCCTGGCGGTCGCTCTGGATGGCCGTGCTGGCCACGCTGATCTGTCTGGTACTGGCCTACCCGCTGGCCTACTTCATTTCGACCCGCAGCCCGGCTGTGCGCAACATGCTCCTGGTCGCGGTGATGATCCCGTTCTGGTCAAACTTCCTGATCCGGACTTACGCCTGGCGGGTGCTGCTTGACAGCGACGGGCTCGTGACCCAGGGCCTGGAGTTGCTCGGCCTAGGGGATGGACGCATCCTGTTCACCTCCAATGCGGTGATCCTGGGCCTTGTCTACGGCTACCTGCCGTTCATGGTGCTTCCCCTGTACGCGGCCATCGAGCGCGTCGACTGGAGCCTCGTGGAAGGTGCCCGTGACCTGTACGCCAGTGGCTGGGCGGCCTTTCGCCGGGTGGTGTGGCCGTTGTCGCGCCCTGGCGTCATTGCCGGTTCGATGCTGGTCTTCGTGCCCAGCTTCGGGGCCTACGTCACCCCGGCCATCCTGGGCGGCAACAAGGAGGGCCTCCTGGGCAGTTACATCGTGCTGCAGTTCCTTTCGGCCAGGAACGGGCCGGTGGGTTCGGCAGTGTCGGTGGTGGTCCTCGGCGTGATGCTCGTCAGCACACTCATCTACTTCCGGGCCGGGGGGAAGAACCTGTGAGCAAGGGCGTCGCCAAGTCGACCGCTGAACCCCAGGGGGCTAGTCGCTGGCTGCTTCGCGGCCACTCGGCGGCCGTGTTCGCCTTCTTCTACGCCCCGATCGTCGTGCTCTGCATCTTCTCGTTCAACGACAGCAACGCGGTGGGAAACTGGAACGGCTTCACGCTGGACTGGTACTCAGACCTGTTCGCCAACGACAACATCCAGTCCTCGATCTGGGTGTCGGTCAAGGTGTGTGTGGTGTCGACGCTGATCTCGGTGGTGCTGGGCACAGCTGGAGCGTTGGCCCTCGAACGGTTCCGGTGGTGGGGCCAGAAGGCCTTCGACGCCGTCCTCTACCTGCCGATCATCATCCCCGACGTCACCATGGCCGTGATGATGCTGGTTTTCTTCAGCGAGACGGCGTCATGGTTCGACTGGATTCCCGGCGTCAACCTCCAGAACGGCCTCGAGAAGCTGGTGTTCAGCCACGTAGCGTTCAACATCTCGTTCGTGTCGGTGGTGGTACGGGCCCGTCTGGCCAACCTGGACGCCTCCATGGAGGAGGCGGCCGCCGACCTGTACGCCAACCGTTGGCAGGCCTTCCGTCGAGTCACCCTGCCCCAAATCATGCCGGGCGTGATCGGTGGGGCCTTGCTGGCGGTGACCATCTCGCTGGACGACGTGGTGGTGTCCAGCTTCGTCTCCGCGGTGGGAGGCACCCCGCTGTCGGTGTACGTGTTCGGCATGTTGCGCAAGGGGGTCACCCCCCTCGTGAACTCCGTGTCGGTCGTGATGTTGGCGGCGTCCATGGCATTCGTCATGGCGTCGCTCGTGATCTCCCGGGCAACGGGCTCGGAGAGGGAGGAAAGGTGAGTGCAATGAGGAAGTGGATTCGAATCGTCGCCCTGTTGGGCATCCTCAGCGTCGTGGCCGCTAGTTGCGGCAGCGATTCTGAGGAAGCTGCAGGGGACTTCAAGCAGTGCGACGCCGGCGAGACCGACGGTGACCTGGCGTTCTTCAACTGGTCGGAGTACATGGACCCTGACCTGATCGCGGCGTTCCAGGACGAGTTCGGGGTCACCGTGACCGAGGACTTCTACCCGTCCAACGAGGAGATGTTCGCCAAGATCTCCCCCGGAGGAACGGGCTACGACGTAATCGTCCCGTCGGACTACATGATCTCAATCCTGAGGTCCGAAGCTCTGATCCAGCCCATCCAGAAGGACGCGGTACCCAACCACGTCAACATCGCCGACAAGTTCGCCGATCCGCCGTTCGATCCGGGGAACACCTACACGCAGCCCTACCAGTGGGGCACCACCGGCGTGGGCGTGGACCTGGGCGTGACCGGGCCCGACATCCCGCTGACCTGGGGCCTGCTCTTCGACGCCGACCTCGCCGAGCAGTACGGCCTGTCGGGCAAGATCAGTCTGCTGGACGATCCACGCGAGACCATGGGCGCAGCGCTCAAGTACCTGGGTTACTCACTGAATTCCACGTCGGCCGACGAGCTGGCCGAGGCCGAGGCGGTCATCGCCGACGCCGTCAGCCGGGTCGCCGCCTTCGACTCGGACCAGTACAGCGAGCTGGTGGTAGCCGGCGAGACCATCGCCGGTCACGGTTACAGCGGCAACTTCCTCTGGGACTTCGAGGAGGGCGAGAGCGAGTACACCTACTTCGTGCCTGACGAGGGCGGCACCGTCTGGGTGGACGGCATGGCCGTCCTCGTCGACGCGCCGCATCCCTGCACGG
>PBFS01000018.1 GCA_002718845.1 Gammaproteobacteria bacterium
TTATCAAAGTAACAGAAAAACCAATTATTTCAGATATTAAGATAACTGATAACTCACTAATAGGAGACGATGACATTTTTAATGCTTTAGATAATGTGGGAATAAGCAGAACACGCCCTTATGATAAAAACGTCTTTGATAAAATAGAACAAGAGTTGGTCAGATTATATTTTGACAGAGGAAGATATAGTGCAAAAATACAATCAAAACTTATAAAATTAGAAAGAAACAGAGTTGCGGTTGAACTTATAATAAATGAAGGGGAGCCATCAAGAATTAAGAAAATAAATTTTATAGGGAATAAAAATTTTTCAAATGAGAAGTTAAAAGGAATAATGACTCTTGGAACTAAATATTTTTTTCAAGTTTGGTCTGATAAAGATACTTACTCGAGCTCAGTCTTAAAAGCTGATATTGGAAAAATAGAGGACTATTATTTTAATAGAGGTTATATAAGATTTAGAATATTATCAAACCAAGTTAATTTATCAAATGATAATCAAGACATAATTATAACTATTAATGTGGAAGAAGGAGAAAAATATGAATTTGGTGATTTAAAATTATTTGGTAATACAGTTCTCGACCCTTCCATAATTAAAAAAGAACTATCATACGTAATTCTCCCTAAACAGACTTTTTCAAGACAAAAAATACAGCGAACAGAAAAACTTTTGGTGAATCTTTTAGGAGAAAAAGGATATGCCTTTCCTGAGATAGTTTCATTACCTATTATTGATGATGAAACTAAAATTGTTGATTTAGAATTTCGAATGGATGTTGGGCAAGCTACCACAGTACGTAGGATAAATATAAGAGGCAACGATAGTACGAATGACGAAGTTTACAGAAGAGAACTAAGACAGTATGAGTCATCCTTGCATGTATACTCTAAGATAGAGCGATCTAAAGTTAGACTACAAAGATTAAAATTTGTTGATAATGTAGAAATAACAAAAACTAAAGTACCAAATTCTCCTGATTTAGTAGATTTAACTTTTGTTATAACAGAAAGGAAGGCTGGTGAGTTTAAAATAAGCGCTGGTTGGTCAGATACAGATGGAGCTATATTTGACATAGATTTAAAACAGGATAATTTTCTAGGTGGTGGTAAAAATATAGCAGTAAAAGCATCAAAAAGTAGCGTCCAAACCGCACTTCAATTTTACTTAACAGATCCTTATTATACGCCAGATGGAGTTGCTAAAACTATTAATCTT
Source organism: Gammaproteobacteria bacterium (assembly GCA_002718845.1). Classification (GTDB taxonomy): domain Bacteria; phylum Pseudomonadota; class Gammaproteobacteria. The sequence continues at coordinate 1,221 of PBFS01000018.1, forward strand.
ATTATAAGTGAAACTGACGTCAGTGGTATTTCAACAGCCACTTATCTCTCTGATACATTCGGTGGTGGTGTAATGTACAGCGCCCCTACATCCGAAACAGAATCCTTTGGTATTGGATACGATATACTTTTAAAACAATATACAACCACTTCCGTCTCGCCTATTGTAGTAACTCATCATATTACTGATCATGGAGATGATTCTTTAGGGGTTGATATTAAAGCTAATTATATCTCAGATACTAGAAATCGAACTAGATTTGCTGAAACAGGAATTTTAAATAGAGTTTCGGGAAATATGTTTTTAGCAGCAGAAGGAGCATCTTATGTATCGGCACGATATAATACCGAATTTAATATGCCTTATACTCTTAAAACATTTGGATTTGACTGGAACACTGTTTTCCAACTCAGAACTCAACTTGGTGTGGGAGCTGGTTTATTTGGAACAACATCCTTGCCTTTTTATAATAAATTTTTCGCAGGTGGTAATACCACAGTAAGAGGTTTTAAGGCTGCAAGCTTAGGCCCTTTAACATATAACGCGCCAAGTGCCGCTCAAACATGTGCACCACTTCAAGTACCAGGTGAGTTTATTAAATGTGATGCCATTGGTGGTGATTTCCTAACTGTTGCTCAGTTTGACTGGCTTTTCCCACCACCACCGTTTTTAGGGGAAGATGCAAGAAATTTCAGAACATCATTATTTGTTGATGCAGGGACCGTATTTGAAGATATCAATGATTTCGATTATACTGAGATTCGAGCAAGTTATGGATTACAATTAAATGTTTCAACACCAGTGGGGGCAATATCTGTTGGATTTGCAAATGCTCTCAAAGATGAAATAGGAGATGATTTTCAATCTGTAATATTTAGGCTTGGAGGAACATTTTAAAAATGAGAAAACCTATAAAATTAATACTACTTTCAATTTGTTTATTTTTAATTTTACCAAATGCGTTAAAAGCTGAAGTTAAAATGGGAATTGTCAATTTAGATGTTTTGTTTAAAGAAGTCCCAATGTATAAGGAGTCACAAGAAAAAATTAAAAAGCAATTTGATCCAAAAGCTAGAAACCTTAAAACACTTGAAAAAGAGTGGAGTAGCTTAAATGATAAATATTTAAAAAATGAGACGGTAATGTCTGATAAAGAAAAAAAGGATCTTGTTAAAAAAATACAATCTATAGAAGGAAAATTTAGATCTGGACAAGAGAAGCTTCAAGTTGACTTAGATAAAGTACAACGTGAGGAGCTTACAAGATTAAGAAATATTGTTGAAAAAGCTATTAAAGAATATGCTGAAAAAAATAACTTTGATATTATTTTAAGAGCAGATGGAACAACTCTTTATGCAAAGAAATATATCAATATTACCCAAGACATTATATCTAAACTTCAATAATGAAGCTAAAAAAAGAATATACGCTTGAAGAAATATCTCAAAAATATAATTGTAAAATTAAAGGGGATAAAAAAACAATAATTAATTCTATATGTAGTTTATCAAAAAGCAAAAAAGGAGCAATCTCCTATCTCACGGATAAAAAATATATGGATTTATTAGAAGAAGCTTCATTGGCATGTATTATTTCTACTCCTGAGCTTGCTGAGGAAATTACACAACCAGTACTTATATCTGACAATCCTTTACTAATTTTTTCTAAATTAATTTGCGAATCATTTGATTGTACTAATAGCCCGATATTTTCATTAAATAATAAAAAGAATTCTAATATTTCAAAGACAGCAATTATCGGTAAAAATGTTGTGTTAGGTGATAATATTACGATTGGAAATAATTCAATAATTTTTCCTAATGTTGTAATTTATGATAATACAATAATTGGTGAAAACGTTATTATTTCCTCAGGGGCTATTATTGGTTCAGATGGTTTTGGCCTTGTTTTTGATGAATCTAAGAAATGGCAAAAAGTTCCGCAAGTTGGTAATGTTGTCATTCATAATAATGTTGAAGTAGGAGCAAACACAACTATTGATAGGGCTTCTATCGATAGTACAATAATATGCGATAATGTTAAAATTGATAATCATGTTCACGTAGCACATAATGTAATAATTGGAGAAAATACTGCTATAGCAGCATGTGTTGGAATTGCGGGTAGCACTACAATTGGAAGAAATTGTACTATCGGCGGCGGCGCTGGCATCAATGGACATATTAAAATAGTTGATAATGTGCATATACATGGCATGACAATGGTAACTAAAAGTTTAACGGAGCCAGGACAATATGCATCTGGCACCACGGTTGAAAAGGCTGAGAGTTGGAGAAAAAATCAAGCAAGATTTAAAACTTTAGACCAATTAGCAAAAATTATTAAAAAAGAAAATGGAGAAAAAGATGAGCAACAATGACATTAGAAATTATTTACCACATAGATATCCATTTCTCTTAATAGATAAATTAATAGATTTTAAAAAACATGAATATTTAATAGCACAAAAAAATGTAAGTAATAACGAGCCTTTTTTCCAAGGACATTTTCCTGGTCACCCTGTTTTTCCTGGTGTATTAATTTTGGAAGCAATGGCGCAAGCAACAGCACTTTTGGATTTTAAAAGTAATAATAGAGAAAAAAACAATCTTTTGTATTATTTTGTTGGAATAGATAAGGCAAGGTTTAAAAAACCCGTATTACCTGGAGATGTCATGACGATTGAGGTAAAGCTAACACACAGCAAAAAAGACGTGTACAAGTTTGATGCTGTTTGCAAGGTTGATGATTATATAGTTTGTACAGCGGAGTTATTAGGCGCGGTTAGAGACAAGGAATGATACATAAAACTGCTATTATTGGCAAAGCTACAGAAATTGACGCATCGGTTGTTATAGGCCCATATAGCATTATTGATGATAATGTTAAAATTGATGCAAATACTGTTGTTGAAAACCATGTAACTATTAAAAAAAATACAATCATTGGAAAAAATAATCATATATTTCAATATGCTTCTGTAGGGGAACAACCTCAAGATTTAAAGTTTAAAGGCGAAGACTCAACATTAATTATTGGCGACAATAATGTATTTAGAGAATACTGTACTATTAATAGAGGAACTGCCAAAGGCATTAATAAAACTGTCATTGGTTCTCAAAATCTTTTTATGTCATACACTCATGTAGCCCATGATTGCATCATCAAAGACAATTGTATATTTTCAAATGCTGCATCGCTGGCAGGACATGTAGAAATTGGACACAATGTGTCATTAGGTGGATTTACATTAGTTCATCAGTTTTGCAATATTGGTGAATATGCATTCACTGGATTAGGAACTGTTATTTCTCGTGATGTTACCCCATATACTTTAGTAGCTGGCAATCATGCTCGGGCTTATAAAATAAATACTGCTGGTCTTAAGAGAAAAGGGTTTGATAATGATGTGATTTTAGCATTAGAAAAAACATTTAAGATTTTCATAAAATCTAAGAACACTAGAGAGGAGTCTTTAAAATGCTTTAAAGATTTAGGTTATGATTATAAAGAAGTAAATAAATTTGTAGAGTTTATCGAGAAAAGCGCTAGAGGAGTAACTAGATAATCATTTCTTCTGCTAGTTTTGCAACATTTATTGCAGCTCCGGGTTTCAGTACACTTCTAATCTCTTTATAACCGTCCTGAATATCTTCTCTATATTTTTTATTTTGATCAATATTTTGTAACTCAACCATTACTTCAATTTCATCACTATACCCAGGCTGAATAAATTCCTTGACAATTGGCCGTGACCCAAGTGTATTGCCTAAAACAAGATTTACAAGCCCTATGTATTTGAGCTTAATTAAATTTTTCATGATGAAATAAGAGATAGGAGATAATCTATAAACTATAACCATGGGAATATTCATTAATGCTAATTCTAATGTAATAGTACCTGATGCAGTTATTGCTTTTTTGCATTTTTTTATTTCATTAATATTTCTACCGCTTACTAATAATTTACCCCAATTTTTTGGTAATAAGTTAGAAATTAATTTTTTTGCGGTATTATTTGAATAAAATATTTTAATTTTATTATAAATCTCTTTATCTTTATCTATTCTAATGCAATTAATCATACAATGAAGGTTGTTACGTATTTCTGATTCTCTACTTCCTGGAAAAATACCAATATGTGTGGTTTTTTCATTATAATTTAATTGTGACGGGGAAAGTGCATCATTATCTGCTAATGGATGTCCAACATAAGTGACATTTTTTGTATACTTATCAAATAATTTTTTTTCAAAAGGAAACACAACAGCTAAGTGATTTACAGCATTGATAATTTTTTTTATTCTTTTTTCTCTCCATGCCCAGACTTGTGGAGCCACATAAAATAAAACTGGTATATTTTTTTCTTTAGCAAATTTTGCAATTTTTAAGTTAAATTCAACATAATCTACTAACACAATTAAGTCAGGCTTATTATTAATTATGTGCTCACAAGCAATATTTAAAGCTTTCCTTATTTTTTTATATTTAAAAATAACTTCAATTATTCCAACGACTGATATTATTTCTGAGTTAAAAATTATATCTGCTCCAGAATTTTTTAACTCCTGTTGTCCAATTGCTGAAAAACTTATATTCGGATTAAGTTTTTTATGTTCATTTACATAATTGGCAGCATGTTGGTCCCCTGAAGATTCTCCTGCAATAATAAATATATTTTTTTTTAATTTACTTATAACCATTTATTACTTCGGAGATATATTTAACGGAGTCATTAGTTAACTCCGGGTATATTGGCAGAGATATACATTGTTTAGTTATTTTTTCTACATTATTTAATTTATATTTATAATTAAATGATTTTAATGCTTTTTGTTTGTATATAGGTAATGGGTAATAAATTCCATATGGTATTTTATATTTAGATAAATATTTCATAAATTTGTTTCTATTTTGTACTATCAAAGTAAATTGATTGTATACATGACCAGAAACATTTAACTCATACGGTGTTGTTATTTTATTATTCTTAATTTGAGTTTTATACAGCTTAGCAATTTTATGCCTTTTATTGTTAAGTTTATTTATATTTTTAAGTTTTATCATTAAAATAGATGCCTGTATTTCATCTAATCTAGAATTATAGCCAACATGATTATGAAGGTTCCTTGTTATTCCCCCGTGATTTCTAAGCTGTTTTACCATATGCATATTTTGAGAATTATTTGTTACTATCATGCCACCATCGCCTGCGCAACCAAGGTTTTTCGTAGGGAAGAAGCTGAAGCAACCAAAATCTCCAAAAGTTCCAGAATATAATTTATTTTCTTTTGCTCCAAATGATTGAGCACAATCTTCAATTAATTTTAAATTATATTTTTTACATATTTTTTTTATCTCTATAATGTTAGCCATTTGTCCAAATATATGAACAGGCATTACAGCTTTAGTTTTTTTGGTTATAGCATTTATAATTTTTGTATGATCAATATTAAATGTATGAGGATTTATATCAACAAACACAGGTTTAGCACCAGCAAGAACAATAGTTTCTGCAGTTGCAAAATATGTAAACGGAGTAGTAATTACCTCATCACCTCTACCTATGTTTAATGATTTTAATGAAAGTAGCAAAGCATCAGTGCCAGAATTACAAGAAATTGCATATTTTGAACCAACAAATTTAGAAAATTTTGTTTCAAAATTTTTAACATTATCGCCTAGTATATAATTACCAGAAGACAGAACTTTCTTAACATTTCTATTAATTTGGTTACTTAAACTTTTATATTGTTTAGTTAAATCAAATATTTGAATTTTTTTACTCATAATTGTTTTGAGATAATAGAAGCTATTTTTACTGCTTCCATGCCTTGAGTCCCATCAACAAGAGGCTTAGCTTGTTTTAAACAAGATAATATAAAGTTATTTATCTCATCTTTTAAAGCATCAGATTTTTTATAGCTATATTCATTAAGGTTAAATAATTTATTTCTAGTATTTTTATTTTTTGAGTATTTTTTTATACTTGATATCATAAAATCTACTGAGTAGTATTTTTCCTTTTCAAAAATTCTAATTTTCCTTTCATTTTTTTGACTAATTCTGCTAGCAGTTAAATTAGCAATTATCCCACCCTCAAAATCTATTCTAACATTTGCAATATCTGTTGTCTTAGTTATTATTTTTTTTCCAAATGCAGTTATTTTTTTAATTTTCTTTTTTACCAATGACATTATTATATCGATATCATGAATCATAAGATCAAATATTACATTAACATCTGTTGATCTAGGGTTAAATTTTGCTAATCTGTGAACTTCAATAAATAAAGGTGATTTAATTTCACTAGTTAACTTTTTCATTACAGGATTAAATCTTTCTAAATGACCAACCTGAAGTATAACTTTATTTTTTTTAGCAATATCAATTAATTTTTTTGCTTCGTTGATGTTTTTTGTCATAGGTTTTTCTATTAATACATGTTTTTTATTTTCTAAGAAGAATTTAGCAATATTATAATGAGTATTAGTAGGAGTAACTATAGAAACAGCATCAATATCATTTATTATTTTCTTAAAATCTTTTATTTTTGAGGTTTTTTTCGGTATGTAAATATCTATATTATCAATTAGTTTATCAACTACCCAAATTACCTCTGATTTTTTATTATTTATGAATTTTTCTAGATGAAATTTTCCAAGATAGCCTATTCCAATAACACCTATTTTTAATTTTTTTCTTAGCATTTTAGAGTAATGATTTGTCTTTTTTGTTATATTTATAATAACTCAATTATATATAGTGGACTATTTATGACAAGCCAAATTTTAGCTGGTGTAGATGAAGTTGGTAGGGGGTGTTTAGCAGGCCCAGTAATATCAGCCGCTATTATACTAAATGAATCAATAGATAGAAGTATATTAAAAGATTCTAAATTATTAACTGAAAAAAAAAGGTCTTTCTTAGCTTCATATATTCTAAATAATTGTATTTCTGTAGGTATTGGTGTGTCACCCAATGATGAAATAGACCAATTAAATATTCATAATGCTACATTATTATCGATGAAAAGGGCTATTAATAATCTTGTTAAGTTACCAACCAAATTAGTAATTGATGGTTTGCATAAGCCTGACACAACAATTAACACAACTTGCGTAGTGAAAGGTGATCAGTTATTACCAGAAATATCAGCCGCATCAATTGTTGCAAAGGTATTGCGTGATAATGTAATGAAAAGTCTAGACAATAAAATCAAAGCTTATGGATTTTCAAAACATAAAGGCTATGGAACAAAACAACATCTTCTTGCAATTGATATGTTTGGCCCTTCTATTTATCATAGAATGAGTTTTGCCCCTTTAAAAACAGAAATATGATAATGAAAAATAACTTTACACATTTAAATTTACGTACAGCATACTCTCTAATTAATAGTACTATTAATGTTGATAAATTAATTAAATTAGCAAAATCTCGCAAAATAACATCACTAGCAATAACTGATTATTTAAATGTGTTTGAGGTTATAAAATTTTATCAAAAATGCATAGAAAATAAAATTAAGCCTATTATTGGATGCCAAATACCATTAAAAGAATTTAGTAATATAAATAATTCTCGAAACATTACAATTCTTTGTCAAAATAAAACTGGATATCATAATTTAATCAATATTCTTCATAAAATTCATGTAGACAAAAAAAGTAATGATACTATACAGTGCAGCATTGATTTGCTGAAGAACTTTAACGAAGGCTTGCTTGTTTTAACTGGTGGAAGAGAAGGTGTACTGGGTAAAAATCTTATAGAAATGGATAATAATATTCTAAATAATTATAAAACTCTAAAATCCTTTTTTAATAATAGAATATTTATAGAGATACAAAGAACAAATCATAAATTTGAAGATAAATATAACAATATACTCTTAGATATCGCTGAAAAAACAGATTCTCCTATTATAGCAACAAATAATGTCATGTTTTTAGAGTCGTCTGATTTTGAAGCACATGAAATAAAAGTATGCATAAATAAAAAAATAAAATTAGATGATAGAAATGATCAAATAGATTATACGAATGAACAATATTTTAAATCAGAAGAATTAATGGATGAATTATTTAGCGATATTCCTGATGCTATACAAAATATTAAAGAAGTAACACAAAGATGTAATCTGCATCTAGATCTTAACACTTATCATCTGCCTTCATTTAATGCGCCTCAAGGAACATCTCCAGAGGATTATTTTGACCATGTTGCAAATGAAGGTTTAAACACAATTTTAAAAAAGAGCAAAGATAATTTAAAAGATGTTTATAAAAATAGATTGGATAAGGAAATAGAAGTAATAAAAAAAATGGACTTTGTTAGTTATTTTTTAATAGTGCATGAATTTATTTCTTGGGCAAAAAATAACGATATACCTGTTGGACCAGGAAGAGGATCAGGAGCAGGATCTTTAGTTGCTTATGCACTAAATATTACAACAATTGATCCAATTGAGCATGAGCTGCTTTTTGAAAGATTTTTAAACCCAGAAAGAAAGTCTATGCCTGATTTTGATATAGATTTTTGTATGGTAAATAGACAAAAAATTATTGAACATATAACAGACTTATATGGAGAAAATAAAGTTTCACAAATTATAACTTATAATTCTTTGTCAGCTAGAGCAGTCATTAGAGACGTGGGAAGGGTTTTGGGTATGAGCTATACATTTGTTGATCGTATTGCTAAATTAATTCCATTTGGACCAGGGATTACTATTGATGATGGAATGAGCCAAAACATAGAATTAAAAAAAGAATATGATAAAAATGAAGAAATAAAAAATCTTATTGAAACTTCTAAAAAACTTGAAGGACTACCTAGAAATGTTGGTAAACATGCTGCAGGTATAGTAATTAGTCGCGATAATATCAATGATTATGTTCCTTTGTATAGAGTTGAAGAAAGCAATGAGTTAGTCACGCAATACGATAAAGATGATATAGAAAAGCTTGGATTAGTTAAGTTTGATATATTAGGACTTAGAACTCTTAGCATTATAGATAAAACCGTCAAAAATATAAAATATAAAACAAATAAAGAAATTAACATTAATAACATCGACCTAGATGATAAAAAAGTTTTTAATCTTCTCCAAAAAACATTAACTACAGGAGTTTTTCAACTTGAGTCATCTGGAATGAGAAGGTATATGGGGCAACTTAAACCAGATTGTTTTGATGACATTGTATCATTGGTTGCATTATATAGACCAGGACCATTAGGGACGAACATGGTTGATGATTTTATTAGTAATAAACACGGCAAAAAAATTGATTACGAACATCCATTGTTAGAACCAATACTTTCTAGCACTTATGGATTAATTTTGTATCAAGAACAAGTAATGGAAATTTCAAGAACATTAGCTAATTATACATTAGGTCAAGCAGATCTATTAAGAAGAGCAATGGGTAAAAAGAAGAAAAAAGAAATGGAGGAGCATAGGCAGAAATTTATTGATGGCGCAATAGCTAAAGGTGTCAGCTCATCAATTGCTAATTCAATATTTTCAAAAATGGAAAAATTTGCTGGGTATGGGTTTAATAAATCTCATTCAGTTGCTTATGCGTATATTTCATATCAAACGGCATACTTAAAAGNTTACCATGCATCTGAATTCTTAGCTTCTGCTCTTTCATCTGATATGGATAATACTGATAAAGTAATATCGCTTATTGACGCAGCTAATGAAATAAATATAAATATAGACAAACCAAATATAAATAAATCTGACTACAATTTTGAGTCCATTAACGAAACTTATATTTTATATGGTCTGGGAGCTATAAAAGGCGTTGGTTTGAATGCGGTAAAACATATCGTTGAAGAAAGAAATAAGAATGGCTCATATTTAAATTTATTTGATTTTTGTGAAAGAACATCTCACAACATCATAAACATCGGAACTTTGGATGCTTTAATTTATTCTGGAGCATGTGATATTTTTAATGAAAATAGATTAGTTATGAAAAATTTACTGGCGAAAGCTATATCATACGGACAACAAAAACAAGTATCTAAAACATCTGGACAACAAGAACTTTTTGAAAATAAATCTGATTCTTTTTCAGTAGACAATAATTTAGATTTAACTAAATACCAAGTTAAAAATACAATGGAGTCAAGATTAAAAATATTATCACTTGAAAAAAAAGTATTAGGCTTATATTTAAGCGGACACCCAATAAATGAGTTTTTACCTGAAATTCAATCTATGTCAATAAAAAATATAAAATCTTATTTTGAAAAATATAATATAAATAAAGATCCAAATTATTCTGAACAAACCACAGTAAGCGGAGTAATCACAAACACTAGATTACAGAGAACAGGGAAAGATAAATTTATTAACATTATAACTATTGATGATTCATCAGCTAGATTAGAAGTTGTAGTTTATCCTGACATCTATGAAAGATATCAGGATATGATAAAAGAGAATGAAGTTTTATTTTTCTCAGGCACATTAACTATTGATGATTACAATGGATCTTTAAGTTTAAAAACGACAAGTATTGTTGATATTGAAATTGTAAGACAAAAATATTCTAAAAGAATAGAGCTTTTAATTACTCCAGATTTATCTAATGATAAAATTCTAAGTCAACTTACTAATTTATTAGAACCGCACAAGAATGGAAAATGCCCATTAACCATAAAATGCATAAATGAAACGCATGTAGTGCCATTAAATTTAAATGATGAATGGCATATTAACCCATCATCTATTTTAATTAATAATTTGTCTGATTTACTAGGAAGAGAAAATATTATAGTGAAATATCAATAGTTATTTTCAATTATTTGTTTATAATTATTTGAATAATGAAAGAATTTAACCCAAACTACCTAGATTTTGAGCAACCACTGCTAGAATTAGAAAATAAGATAAAGCAACTCCACAATGATCCTGAGAAAACCGCTAAAAGCGAGGCGGCTATGGAAAAATTAAATAAAGAATATCAAAATTTAACTAAAAAAATTTTTGATAATCTTTCTGACTGGCAAATTTCTCAACTTGCAAGACACCCGCTCAGACCTTATTCTCTAGATTATATCCCAAATATATTTGATTCTTTTAATGAATTGCATGGAGATAGAATGTTTGGAGATGACCCTGCAATTGTATCTGGTTTAGCAAAAATTGATAATCATAATATTGTATTCATAGGACATCAAAAAGGCCGTGATGCGAAAGATAAGGTGATGAGAAATTTTGGAATGTCAAAACCTGAAGGTTATCGCAAGGCGCTTAGAATGATGAGGCTTGCCGAAAAATTTAATCTACCGGTAGTTACTTTTATTGACACTCCTGGCGCTTACCCAGGGATAGACGCAGAATCAAGAAACCAAAGCCAAGCAATAGCAGAAAACTTATTTGTTATGTCAAATTTAAAAACTCAAATCATTTCTATAATTATAGGAGAAGGAGGTTCCGGTGGCGCATTAGCAATCGGCGTAGGAGATAGAATTTGTATGTTACAAAATAGTATATATTCTGTGATAAGCCCAGAAGGGTGTGCATCAATTTTATGGAAAGACTCAAAAAAAGCAGAGCAAGCTGCAGAGGCGCTATGTATTACATCAGGAAAACTATTAAACCATAAATTAATAGATTTAATAATACCTGAACCTTTAGGAGGCGCTCATAGAGATTTAACCGCTATGAGTTCATCATTGAAAATAAACTTAGTAAATTTATTAGATGAAATTACAGAAATTAATATTGATGATCTTATTTTACAAAGGAAGAAAAAAATAGAGTCTTATGGTGAATTTGAAATCTAATAAATTATTAGATATTTGTAAGAAATCTATTTTAGACATACCGTCAACAAAATTTTTAATTGCTTATAGCGGAGGCATAGATTCTTCGGTATTACTTCATTGTTTTCATATGTTAAGCATAAACAACAACATAACATTTAGATCTATACACATAAACCACAACCTATCTGATTCTGCTAAATTATATAAGGATCATTGTAAAAATATATCTAAACAATATGGTTTTGAACATTCATCATTCGATATAGAAATAAATAATAAATCAAATATTGAAGAACAGTGTAGAATAAAAAGATATGATAAAATAACTAAAGAATGCAAGGAAGATGAAATTATTGTTACTGCTCATCATTTAGATGATCAAATTGAAACTTTTTTCTTAAGGTTATTACGTGGTTCAGCCTCAAGAGGTTTATCTGGCATAAAGTCTTTATCCATAATGAATAAAAAATATATTTTGAGACCTCTTCTTGATTGTCCAAAATCTTTAATAAAAGAATATCAGAATAATAACAATATATCTTATGTAGAAGATACATCAAATAAAGACGATAAGTATGATAGAAACTTTTTAAGAAATAAAATATTACCTCTATTGAAGACACGTTGGGCTTCTCTTGATAAAAATATTTCTAATAATATAACTGCACTACATATTCAATCTCAATTTTTGGACAAACATATTAGTGAATTATTACATAAATATTCTAATAAAAGTAAAACGCAAATTTCTATAAGTTTGTTAAACAAAGAAGAAGATTATTTGAAAACTTTAATTATTCATGAATGGGTACACAAGTTTAATGGGACTATATTAAACTTAAGACAAATTAATGAAATTATTAAAATAATGAAAACTAATAATGATTCAAACCCTTTATTTATTTTTAACGATATGTCTATTACTAAAGACAAAGATACCCTATTAATAAAAAGTACTAAAAAATAAAAACACTTACTTTTTTTGATTATAAAAAATATATATTTCCTTCTCGATATCGTCTATACTCTTGGTAGTAAAGTATGACAAGATATGTATTTATCACTGGCGGAGTTGTATCTTCCCTTGGAAAGGGTATAGCATCCGCCTCCCTAGCGTCATTATTCAAATTAAGAGGATTTAAGGTTTCACTGCAAAAATTGGACCCATATATTAATTTAGATCCTGGCACAATGAGCCCAATTCAGCACGGAGAAGTATTTGTAACTGATGATGGGGCGGAAACTGACTTAGATTTAGGTCATTATGAAAGATTTGTTGGAATTCAAATGTCACAAGACAGCAATGTTACGGCTGGCAGGGTATATTCTAATGTCATTAATAAAGAGAGAAAAGGTGATTATTTGGGTAGCACTGTACAGGTGATTCCACATATTACTGATGAAATAAAAAAATTAATAAAAATTGGTTCAAAAAAATCTGATATTGCATTTGTGGAAGTTGGAGGTACTGTTGGTGATATTGAGTCTCTTCCATTTCTTGAAGCTATAAGACAATTTAGCTTGGAGTTAGGTGAGTCAAAGGCTTTATTTATTCACTTGACTTTATTACCATACATAGAAGTAACAAAAGAAATTAAAACTAAACCAACTCAACACTCAGTTAAAGAATTAAGATCAATTGGAATACAACCAGATATTCTATTATGTAGAGGAAAAGATAAAATAAATAACAAGCTAAAAGAAAAATTAGCGTTATTTACAAATGTTTCAAAAGACGCTGTATTCTCAGCTGTTGATGCAAAATCAATTTATGATATACCTATATTGTTAAAAGAACAAAATATTGATAATTATATGTTGTCTAAATTAAAAATTAAAAGCAAGCCTCTTAATTTAAAGCCATGGCAAGATTATAGAAAAAAAGTTAGTAAATGTAAAAAAGTGATAAAAATTGCCATGATTGGAAAATATGTTGATCTTGAGGATTCATATAAATCACTTAATGAAGCGCTATATCATGCTGGAATAATAAATGGAGTAACAGTTGATATACAATACTTAGACTCAGAAAAAATCAATAAAAATAATATAAAAATTCTTAGAGAAATGAACGGTATATTAGTCCCAGGAGGTTTTGGTGATAGAGGAATAGAGGGGAAAGTATCTGCAGCACATTTTGCAAGAACTAACAATATACCATACTTTGGCATTTGTTTAGGTCTGCAGATATCAATTATAGAATTTGCTAGAAATGTTATTAAACTTGCTAAGGCTAATAGCACTGAATTTGATATAAAAACAAAAAACCCAGTAATTGCATTAGTTGAAGAATGGAAAGATAGTTCTGGGAAAAATATTATTGTAGATAAAAATAATTTAGGTGGAACTATGAGACTAGGCTCGCAAACTTGTAATATAGAAAAAAACTCTCTTGCGTATAAAATGTATAAAAAATTAACTATAAAAGAACGACATAGGCACAGATATGAAGTTAATAGTAATTTTGTAAATTACTTTAATGATAGTGGTTTAATTTTTAGCGGCATATCAAAAAAAGGAAATTTGATGGAAATTATAGAACTTAAAAATCACCCATGGTATTTAGCTTGTCAATTTCATCCAGAGTTTACATCCTCACCAATAGAAGGGCACCCTTTATTTAATGGCTTTATATCAGCTTCTTTAAAAAGGAAAATAAATCAATCATGATTACTATAGGTAAATCAAAAAACTTAACTCTAATTTCAGGACCATGCGCCATAGAGTCAGAAGAATCTTCAATGAAAATTGCTGATTTTATGTGTACTCTTACCAGGGATATGCCTATATCTTATATATTTAAAGCTTCTTTTGATAAAGCTAATAGATCATCTATTGATGCTAAAAGAGGAGTAGGTATGGAAAAAGGTCTACAAATATTGGAAAAAATAAAAAATACTTTTAATGTACCGGTCTTAACAGATGTACATGAAGATACGCCAATTGATGAAGTAGCTGATTGTGTCGACATTCTTCAAACACCTGCTTTTTTGTGTAGACAAACAAACTTTATTTTAAAAGTAGCTTCATCAATGAAACCTGTAAATATAAAAAAAGGCCAATTTCTATCGCCAAAAGAGATGATTAATGTTGTTAATAAGGCAAAATCTACAGGAAATAATAATATATATGTTTGCGAAAGAGGTGTTAGTTTTGGGTATAACAACCTTATATCTGATATGAGATCATTGGTAGTTTTAAGAGAAACAAAATGTCCAGTGGTATATGATGCATCTCATTCTGTTCAACAGCCTGGAATCGATGATACTGGCTCTGGAGGAGAAAGCGAATATATACCTACTTTAGCAAAAGCAGCTACGGCTGTTGGTATTGATGCATTATTTATTGAGACACACCCAAGCCCTGATAAAGCAATTAGTGATGGAAAAAATTCTTTAAAAATCAGTAATATGGAAGAACTTATAAATAAAGTTATTAAAATTAATGCTGTTGTTAAAAATATGGAGTAATACTTGAGTATAATTAAAAAAGTGCAAGCACGGCAGATACTAGATTCACGTGGGAACCCAACTATAGAAGTAGATTTACGGCTTGATTGCGGGTCAGAGGGGCGTGGAATAGCTCCATCTGGAGCTTCAACAGGAAAATTAGAAGCACTTGAGTTAAGAGATGGAGATAAAAATAAATTTTTGGGTAAATCTGTGTATGTTGCAATTGATAACGTTAATAATGAAATTAAAAATAAAATCATTAATAATCAATATGGTGAGCAAGAAATATTAGATAATTTTCTCATTGATCTTGATGGAACCGAGAACAAGGGAAGATTAGGTGCTAATGCAATTTTAGCTGTTTCGCTTGCTTTTTCACATGCAATGGCTTCGTCTCGTAATTTAGAATTATATGAAATATTTAGCAATAGTGTTGATTATTCATTACCTGTTCCGCTGATGAATATATTAAATGGGGGTGCGCACGCTGATAACAGCCTTGATTTTCAAGAGTTTATGATACTCCCTCTTGGTTTTGATTCATTTAAAGATAGTTTGAGAGCTGGTGTAGAAATATTTCATAATTTAAAAGAGATATTATCAAAATTCTCATATACTACAGCAGTTGGTGATGAAGGTGGATTTGCTCCTAATATTAAATCTAATGAAGAAGCACTTGATATTATTATTGATGCAATTAATGCATCTGGCTACAATCCAGGGAAAGAAGTTTTCCTAGGTTTAGACGTTGCAAGTTCTGAGTTTTATAATAATAATCAATATTTATTAACAAACGGCAAGACTTATGACAGCAAATCTTTTTGCCGATACTTAGAAATAATGTGTAAAAATTATCCAATATTAAGCATTGAAGATGGAATGGCTGAAGACGATTGGCAGGGTTGGACTCTATTGACAGAAACATTAGGCTCTAAAGTTCAATTAGTTGGAGATGATGTTTTTGTTACAAACCCTTCCATTTTAAAAAAAGGAATCGAAAATAAAATTGCAAATTCAATTTTAATTAAGTTCAATCAGATTGGAACTATCAGTGAAACCATAGAAACTATTAATATAGCTAAAGAGAACAATTATAATTTTATTATATCTCACAGATCTGGTGAGACAGAAGATACAACAATATCTGATTTAAGCGTTGGGATGTCTTCAGGACAAATCAAAACAGGATCACTATCTAGATCGGACAGAACTGCTAAATATAACAGATTACTGAGAATAGAAGAGAAACTAGGATCCTCTTTGTTTAATTCTAACTATGTTTTTGATAAGTGGCTTAAATGAGAATTTTTTATTCAATTTGTTTTTTAATTTTTGTTAGTCTGCAATATTCTTTATTAATTGGCGATAATAGCATATTTACTTATATAAATTTAAACAATAAATTAAGTGAGAATAACGCCAAATCATTAGATTATAAAAATAAAAATAAATACTTAAAATCTGAAATTAAAAATCTTCAAAGTAGCGATAAAACATTAGAGATATATGCAAGAGAAAAATTTGGATTCATTAAAAAAAATGAAACATTCTTTCAGATAATAAGAAATGAAAAATAACCTATGTGATGTTATTATTTTAGCCGCAGGCGCAAGTAAAAGATATTCTAAAAATAACCTTAAGCAATTAGTTAAAATTAATGGAAAAAATTTAATCAATATTTCAATTGATTATTTTTTAAGAGAAAAACAAGTACAAAACATATATATTGTTGTATCAAAAAAATTAGATGTTAATCATATTAAACAAAAATCTCGTTTAATTATAATAAATGGTGGTTCAACAAGAACCAAGTCAGTTTATAAAGCATTGTCTTATATTAACAAAGACACTATTAAAACTAAGAATATTATTATACATGATTGCGCAAGACCTTGTGTGGATATATCAGATATAAAGAAACTTATTAAATGTTCTAATGGTTTAAAAACAGGTGTTGGGTTAGGTTATCCGCTTACTAACGCCTTAAAAATTTTAAATAAAGAATTAACGGTTATAGATAACATCAAAAGAAATAATATGTTTTTATCATTTACCCCGCAGATATTTAATTTTTTAAAATTATTTGATTCTTATAAAAAGGTTATTAAAAATAAAACAGAAGTTGATGATGAGCTTGAAGCAATGCATATAAATTCTTATAAAGTAAAAATTATGATATCATCACCTAGAAATATAAAATTAACATATAAAGAGGATTTGAAAGTCTTATCAGACTTGATTCCAAAATAATGAGAGTAGGATTAGGTATTGATACACACCAATTAATTCCTGGAAAATCAATTAGACTGGGGGGTGTAGATATACCCTCAAAAAAAACTATTAAAGCCCATTCAGATGGCGATATTATTTATCATGCATGTGCGGATTCTATATATGGAGCTGCTGGATTGGGAGATATTGGAGAACATTTCCCAGACGATGATTCTAAAAATAAAGGCCTTGATAGTGAGAATATCATTGTACATTCAATACAATCTATTTTGAAATTAGGTTTTAGAATAAATAATCTTGACATCACAATTTTATTAGAGTCACCAAAAATATCTCAATATAAACAAGATATGAGAAAGAATTTAGCAAAACTTTTATTGGTTGATGTTAGCTCTGTTAATATTAAGGCATCAACATCTGAATCATTAGGTTTTATTGGAAGAGGAGAGGGGATTACATGTTATTCTATAGTCTCTCTTATCTCGTAATAGTACATATATGAAAAATATTGGACCTCTTATAATAAATATCGACAATACTAGATTATCTGATAACGAGAAATCTATTATTAAGCATGAATTAATTGGTGGTGTTATACTTTTCACTCACAATTATTCGTCTAAAAATCAACTCACTACATTAGTTAATGAACTTAAAAGCATAAAAGATAATTTATTAATTACAATTGATCATGAAGGGGGAAGAATACAAAGATTGATAGATAATTTCACTCATTTACCAAGCTTTGAATATATATCACAAATAAAAAACAAAAAACTTAAACATGAGGTTGCCTATAGTTCAGGGTATATTGCCGGACATGAGTTATCTGAAATAGGTTTTGATATTAATTTCTCACCTGTAGTAGATTTAAATCATGACAAAGATAATAAATTACTTAAAGATAGAACATTTGGAAATAATTCTGTAGATGTTATTGAGTTAGCTAATCAATATATTATAGGCTGCTTATCTGGTGGAATACTCCCAGTCCTTAAACATTACCCAGGCCATGGGAGGGTTAGCACTGATAGCCACATTGAGGACTGTGTATCTGATGTAACTTTTGATGAACTTATAAATACTGACATAAAACCTTTTCAAGAATTAGTAAAAAATCATCAAATACCAATTATGACCAATCATATTATCTATAAAGAAATTGATGATTATATAACAACATATTCAAAAAAGTTATTGCAAGAAAAAATTAAGTCAATATTTCCAACAAATAGTAAAATATGTTTTATTAGCGATGATCTTGAAATGCATTCTGCAAAATTTATTAACGGAGTAGAGATTACATGTGAGGAAAGAGCGCTCTTAGCATTAAATGCAGGATGCAGATTTGTTATTGCTACAACTATGCAAAATAATATGTTAATAAAACAAAATTTATCATATAAATATTTTTTAGAGAATTACCTTACTACAAATATCATTGAACATTATGAAAAAAACCATGATATGATGTGTGATATAGTATTAGCAAAAAAAGATTTAAAACATATTGATAAATATAAAATATCACTAGAAAATATAATAAATAAACATGAATAATATAATTAATACAATATTTGGAACAGACTTGTCGGCGCAAATAACAATTATTGCTCTCATTGGTTTTTTCTTATTATTCATAAAGAATAAATTGGTAATGTTTTTATCCGGAGTTTCTGAAAAAACAGCCACTGAATTTGATGACATAATTATAGAAGCATTAAGAAAACCTACAACTTATTTAATTATATTAGTATCTTTATCTTTAATCATTGAAAAACTTAACCATTATCATGAATTTCTCTCATCATTTAATACTTCTAAGATTATTTATTTATTAATAGTTTTATTAGTTTCATGGTCATTAGTAAGGATTCTTGGTGGATACTATGATAAAAAATCTTTTTTAAAGAATTTAAAAAAAGAAGATGACCCAATACTTATTGAACAAACTTATGAAATAACCATAAGGATTTTTAAAATTATCATTATAATTATTGCTGCATTAATTATAATGCAAGAGTTAGGCCTAAGCATATCAGGGTTATTGGCATTTGGAGGAGTTGGGGGCTTAGTTGTTGGTTTAGCTGCCAAAGATTTATTATCTAATTTTTTTGGAGGGCTAATGATTTATCTTGACCGACCTTTTAGGGTAGGTGAGTTTATCAAGTCACCTGATAGAAATATACAAGGTATTGTTGAAAGCATTGGCTGGAGGTTAACTGTTGTTAGAACTTTTTCTAAAAATGTTTTATACATACCAAACTCTGCATTTTCAAACATCATTGTAGAAAATGCGACAAGAATGACAAATAGGAGAATAAATCAAATTATAGGTCTTCGCTATGACGACTTAGATAAAATACCTGATATAGTTAAAGACGTAAGAGATTATCTGATGTCGCATGAAGACATTGATCAAGAAAATAAGCCAATTGTATTTTTTAAAAGTTTTGAAGCTTCTTCTTGTGATTTTATTATTTATGCATTTACCAACACAAAAGATTGGAGAGAGTTTTTAAAAGTTAAGGAAGAAATACTCTATAAAGTATCGGATATTATTAAATTACATCATGCTTCAATTGCATTCCCAACAACAACTATTGATTGGGATAATAAAATAAATATTTAAAATAATTTGTTTATAATATTTGATATTGATTTAGATTGATTTTCGAAATTTACATCGTCTGCTTTAAAATGAATTAGATTGTCTTTGCTGATTTTCATTTCATTGCTTTTTGCATTTTCAATTATATTATTTGTCTTTATTTTCTCAAAATCATTAATTTCAATTTTAACATCTTCATTTATAATTTTTATATATTTTATATTTTTATTTATTATTTGTAATTTTAGCATAGTTAAAATAAATAAATTATTAAGAAATTCTGGAATAGGTCCAAAGATATCGATTATTTCATCTTTAGTTATATTTATTTCATCTTTATTTTTGCATGAAGATATTTTTTTATAATATTTAAGTCTTGTGTAAATATCATTTATATAGTCTGAAGGTATTAAACATGATTTATTAACATCAACCTCAATATCGTTTAATTCAATTTCAGATTTTCCTGTCTTTAATAGTTTGATGCTTTTATTTAGTAAATCAGTAAACATTGCATAGCCTACCTCATAAATTTGACCACTCTGTTCTTCTCCTAAAATTTCTCCAGCACCTCTTATTTCCAGATCATGAGTTGCTATTTCTAAACCACCGCCTAAACTACTTACGGAATCTATAGCCTCTAGTCTTTTTTGAGCATCTTTAGTAATCATGGATTTTTCTGGAATAATTAAATATGCATAAGCCTGTCTGCCAGTGCGTCCAACTCTCCCTCTTATCTGATGTAATTGTGATAAACCAAATTTATTACTATTATTAATAATAATTGTATTAACATTAGCAATATCCAATCCGCTTTCAATAATGCTTGTACATAATAATAAATCATATTCTTTATTAAGAAATCTATTCATTTCATTTTCTATTATTTTATTATCTAATTGCCCGTGTATTTTCCCTATTTTTATTTTTAAATCTAATAATCTAATTCTTTCAATTACTTTTTCCATTGTTTTAATTTCATTATGGACATAATATATTTGCCCACCCCTATTAATCTCTCTATTTATAGCATCTTTGATAATATCTGAATCCCATTTTAAAATCCTAGTAACAATAGATTTTCTATTTTCTGGTGGAGTTTCAATGAGACTAAGATCTTTAATTTGCGATAATGCTGCATTAAGAGTTCTAGGAATTGGTGTAGCTGTTAATGATATTACATCGATATTTTCTTTTATCTTTTTAATTTTTTCCTTTGCTCTTACTCCAAACTTATGTTCTTCATCAATAATAAGTAGTTTTAGGTTTTTAAAAATTACCTTTCTTGATAATAAAGCATGAGTTCCTATGACAATATCCACTTTGCCATCTACAATATTTTTCAACAATAATGACCTCTCCCTAGTACTTTGTAATCTTGATAATTTACCTATATTTATAGCTGTATCTTCAAATCGTTTTGAAAACGTTTTAAAATGTTGTTCCACTAAAATAGTTGTTGGCGCAAGAATCATCGTTTGTTTATCATTCATAGAAGCAATAAAAGATGCTCTCATAATTACTTCTGTTTTCCCAAAACCAACATCCCCGCATATGATTCTATCCATTGGCTTAAGCTTTGACATATCAGAAACTACTTCATTTATCGTTTTATTTTGATCTTCAGTTTCTACAAATGGAAAATGCTCAATAAATTTCTCATAATCTCTAATCTTTGTTTCAAAACTAAAACCTTTGCTATACATTCTTTTAGATTCTATTTCTAATAATTCAACAGCAATATCATTAATTTTATTTTTTGCTTTATTTTTTATCTTTATCCAATGATTTGTTCCAAGAGTATGCAAAGGAATATTTAACCCATTATGACCTGTATATTTTTTTAATAAATTAATCGATGTAACAGGAATATATAATACATCGCTATTAGCATACTCAATCTTAATTAACTCTGTTTGAATACCTTCTATATCCATATTTATAAGCCCCTTATATCTCCCAATGCCATAATTATCATGAACAATAGGAGCATCGATTTCTAAAAGTGATATATCACTTATATATTCTTCTATGAAGTTATTTTTTTTCTTTCTTTGAACTGATACTGATCTTATCCCAAAAATATCTTTTGCTGAAACAAATGCTATTTTTAATTTATAATCTATAAAACCCTCATCGATATCATCATTTAAAACACATACCTTTTTTTTGTTGTTGTGGTAAAAGTCTTCAATGTTAGTAATTTCTTGGTGCGGAACTGAGGATAATTGTAAAAAATTTAATATTTCTATTTTTAAACTATCCCTATTTACACAAATTAATATTTTATACAAATTATTATCAATAAATTTTTTTAAATTCTGAAATGGGTTTTTATATGTATTATTTATTAGAACAGATGGTAATTTTTTAATTGAGGCATTATAATTATTTTCATTTTCTATAATTTTATAATTTGATAAATTTATTTTTTTATAATTAGCTATTAATTTTAGAAATTCATTATAATTAATTATTATATTATCTGGTTTTAAAATATATTTTGTATTTCTATAAGTTTTATAATATTCTAAAAATCTTTTATTAATTTTTGATATTTCTCTCTTAATATCTTTCGTTGTTAAAAAAATCCCATTGTTAGGTAATAAATCAAACAAAGTTAAAGTATTATTATATAATAATGGCAATATATTATATGATGATGGATAATTAATTTTATTTGTAATCTTTGAAAATTCTATATCTTCTAGATATTCGTTATCAAATAGTTTCTTAGACTTAACTTTATAATTTTTTATAACATCGTCATCGATAATGATTTCAGAATAATAACTTAATATAAATTTATTTAATAATAATTTTGTCTTTTGAGTATGTATATTAAACGTTTTGATAGTTTCTATTTTTTTATCATCAAAAGTTACTCTAATTGGCTCATCTTCAACCATTGAAAAGACATCAATGATAGGGCCTCTGATAGCATACTCTCCTTTATTTAATACTTTTTCAGTTCTTTCATAGTTAAGTTCATTTATTATATGAATTAAATTGTTATAGGTATAATTGTAATTAATCTCATTAAAGAAATTATTTTTTTTAATATCAGGACTAATTCTTTTGATAATAGAAGAATAGCTAGCGATAGTAATATTTTGATCATAATTTAATATATTGTTATATGCCTGTATTCTAGATGAAATTATGTCATTATCCATAATAATTTCTTCATATGGCAATGATTCTATGTCTAAAAATTTATTAATATAAATATTCTTATCTATAAATATCCTTAATTCATTACATAAATTATTAATTTCATTATTGTTGTCAAGAATTATTACAATATTTTTAAAATCCTTAGATAATTTACTAATGATGTAAGCACCTGAAGAACCATATAAGCCTCCATAGATATAGTTTTTATTATTATCTTTAAAAATATTTTTCATCATAAAAAAAGCAGCACAATTGTGCTGCTTTTAATATATATCACTGCGGTTTATTTTACAGTATTAAAACCAAGTATTTCCCAGTTTTGCATACCACCACGATACCATTTTATTTTATGAGCTGGATACCCGTATTTTAATAAGCTTTTAATGTTATTTGGTGATTGCCCACACCACATACCATTACAATACATAACTAGTGTTTTAGCATTATCAAAGTAAAATAATCCATTTTGTTCAGTTGCTCCAAACTTTTCAGTTATAATTTCAGCAATTGAAATTGGGTCAGCGCCTTTAGCCTCACTAAGATGTGTCCAAGGTACATTTATAGCACCTGGAATCATACCTTTAGCAACCCAATCAGGTGTTCTTGAATCAATTACCATTATTTCAGAACCATCTGGCATTTTTTGACCTTTACTCATCATCACAGCATAGTGAATTATTTCTTGTTCACCAATAGTTTCAATACCTGGTCTTAAATTTATTGGTTGAACACAAAACGGTGGGCAAGGTCTTGATGTTTTCGCAAACGCAGGGTTAACTGTATTTGCATTATTTTGGTTTCTCATAATTTTATGTCCATCAACATTTACCGAAATACCTATTTCAAGTGAATATGGGCCATCACCTTTTGAAATACCTACTGGTTTATCAGCATATACTGTAGAGACAGAAAATATAGTAATTAAAGCGATACTTAATATTGATTTTATTTTCATACTCCTCTCCTAATTTTATTATTCACAATCTGGCTCTTCTTCTTCGCTTTCTTCTGCATTAATGATTGATGAAGTTTTCAAATTTTTATTATCTAATCCAGATACTAATGTAGTAGCTAGAGACATATTTATTGTTAATAAACCTATAAAAAATGTTGTTAATAATCTCATATTTCCTCTTACATCAACAAGCAGGATAACGATTGAGCCACCCTTTAGTCTGATTCTACAGTATATGTGCCTCTAAATGAATAGTTTTTATGGATGATATATTAATATAATTGGGCACAAACCTATTAGAGTATTATTTTATAAAATTCCAATATTTTTCTGCAACACATTTTTCTTTTAAATTTAATGCAATTTTTAAATATTGATTTTTATTTTTTGCTTGAGCTATTATATCTCCATGAGAGTTTGTTACAAAACTTGAACCCCAGAAATTTATCTTATGATTAAATGCTTTTTCTATGCCAGTTCTGTTAGCTACTATAACAGGAACGTTATTCATTAAACTGTTTGATCTAATTACCATTTCCCATTTCTTTTTCTCATTTTTTAAACCTATCATTTTATTATTAAAGTATGCCCAACCGATAGATGTCGGACATATAATTAAATCTGCACCATTTTTTGTTAAAGTTGTATATGAGCTTGCATACCATTGATCCCAACATATCATAACTCCAATTTTACATATACCAATATTAAAAACTTTAAAATTATTCCGTGATGGCGAAAAGTAAAATTTTTCATAATAACATTTTTCATTAGGTATATTTTTCTTACGGTATACACCTAATATTTTCCCTTTATTTGAAATAATTACACAAGAATTATAATATTTGTTTCTATAAATCTCAAAAATTGGAAGAAATAAAAATATCTTTTTCTGTTTACAAATTTCACAAAAATTTTTAACTGTTTCTGATGTTATTTTTATAGCTAAAGATTTATTTTTTTTGTCCTTATTTAAACCTATATATTTTAAATATGATAATTCATGTAGCACAACAAGAGTGTTATTTTTTATAGATATATTTGATATAGTTTTCACAAAGCTATGAAGAGATAAGTCTGCATTATTTTTAATTTCTTTTTGGATAATGATTATATTAATTTTATTATTAAGCATTCTATAATTTCCAGTTTAATGAACAGCAATGTAATCCGCCTAGTTCACATAAAAGAGGTTTCGAATTTATAAATTTTATACTACTTTTATCAAATATACTCTTTAATTTTGAAATGGTTTTAATTTTCGTATTAATATTAATTGGCATCAATATATTATTTTTAACATTTATAAAATTAAGATAAGAAAAAGGTAATATTTTTTTATTATAGTATATTACATCACTAGCATCATGCTCAATCCCTATTATTTTTTTTATAAATGGCATATTTTTACTCATTGATTTAATTTGATTTTTTAATTCTTTTAAAATGTAATAATCTGGATGTTCTATATCTTTACATGACATGTATAATAAATCATCTCCGTATAACCTAACAAGATTATCTATGTGCCCATTTGTATCATCGCCAGAAATGTTTTCTATATCTAATATTAAATAATCACCTAGATTATTATTAGTAAAACCATGGTCTAGTTCTTTTTTAATTTCAGACCACGACAATTCTTTATTAGTATTTTTTAAACAATGTTTATTTAATATATACATAGACTTATTATGTATAATATTTCCACCTTCAATAAAAATTTTATTAAATATTTTTTTAGTAAGTATGTTATAAGAGTTTTTATTTAAATATTTAGAAAAATAATGTGTGAATTTATTGTCTTGATTATAATTATATTTTTCTCCATATGCATTGTAATTATAGTCTAAAACAAAAAATTTGTTATTTGCATTATCTTGCAACATAAATGGGCCATAATCTCTTATCCAAATATCATTGGTATTAAATTTTAAAGTTATTATAGAGTTTGAATCAAAATCTATCTCTTTATTAATTTCCTTTATATCATCAATAAAATTATTTTTTAAATCTTCTATCAAAATCACATGTATATTTTTGCCTAATAGAAAAGTTATGATTTCAATATATATATTTAATAAATTAGGCCAATTATCTTTACCTTTATGCATTGAAGGCCATTTTAAGATTATCATATTTGAATCATCTTCTGATATTATTTGATTTCTCATAATTATTTTTTCCGTTAATCCACTATGATATAATAAATAGATGCGTTTGTTGCTAGCATATAGATTTATAAGATCCAAAGATAATAGTAGTTTTATTAATATAATATCAAAAATATCTGTTCTTGGAATAATACTTGGTATTTCAATATTAATAACCGTTATGTCAGTAATGAATGGATTTGAAAAAGAGCTAAAGAATAAAATCCTAGGTTTTACTTCTCATGTAACAATTTATACAAACAATTCTATAAATAACAAATTATCGTCAATATTAAATAAGTTTAAAGATAATAATGAAATATCAGGCTTTTCTCATTATATTGAAAATGAATCCTTGCTCAGCTCTCAGTCAGGAACAGTGAATGCCTTTTTTAGAGCTGTTGATCCATCGTTGGAAAAAAACGTTGGCATCATTCATAGCAATATAATTTTTGGCAGTTATGATGATTTTGGCAAAAATGAAAATACTATTATTATTGGATCTGGTATTGCTAAAAAACTATTAGTAAATATTGGAGACACCATAGATCTTTTAACTCATTTCCCACCAAGTAATGGACACAAACAATTTCAGTTATCTGAAACTTATAAAATAGCTGCTATATATGATGTTGGCTTATATGAATATAATAATGCATATGCGTTTATTGATTTAACTTCCTTTTCAAAAAGTCTAAAAATTAATAATAAACATCATATATATGCCGATAAAACAAGAGTTAAACTACGGAACCCTTTAAAAGCAAGATTATTTTCAGATAATTTTAATAACTTACATAATGATTATTATGCACAAGATTGGAGTTTTACTCACCAATCATTGTTCCTTGCAATTAACAATGAAAAACGAGTAATGTTTATTATTTTAGTATTAGTAGTTGCAATTGCAGCTTTTAATATAGTCTCATCATTATTAATGCTTATAAAAAATAAAGAGAAGGACATTGCTATCCTAATGGCTCTTGGCGCGACAAAGAAAAAAATAGTTTCTATATTTTTACTGCAAGGAATATTCCTTGGCTTAATAGGCATAACTTTTGGTATTTTATTAGGGGTATTGATGTCACATAATATTGATTTAATTGTTAAATTTATAGAAAATTTATTTGATTTATCGTTAATGCCAGCTGAAATATATCATCTGGAGAAAATTCCTTCTGTTATTAATAGCGCAGACATTATATTAATAACTATTTTTTCAATCATCTTGGTATTTATATCTTCAATATATCCTGCGATGCAAGCATCATCTATTAGGCCATCCATAATCCTAAGAGGTAATAATTAAAGATGTTAAGTTGTAAAAAAATATATAAATCGTATAACACTACTAATATGGGTTCAAACACTGTCATTGATAACGTTGACTTAACTATACAAAAAGGGGAGTTAATAGCTTTAAAGGGACCTTCAGGTAGTGGGAAGACGACTTTATTAAATTTAATATCTGGTTTAGACAATATAACATCAGGAGAAATAATTTTTGAAAATCATAATTTAACATTAATGAATAATGATGAATTATCATATTTTCGAAATAAAAATATAGGTATAATTTTCCAATTTTTTAATTTATTGAATGACTTGACTGTTATAGAAAATATATCTATGCCATTACTTCTTAGAGGAGTAAGTAGAAAAACCGCATATAATAAAGCATTGGAATTAGTAAAAGAATTAGATTTAGTAGAACGTGAAAACTATAAAACTAGTTTGCTGTCAGGAGGGGAATCACAAAAAGTTGCAATCGCAAGATCTTTAATAACAGAGCCAAGAATTATATTAGCTGATGAACCAACTGGTAATCTTGATGCGGAAAATACAGAAAAAATTATAAAATTGTTAATTAATTCTTGTAAAGCATTTAATTCATCTCTTTTAATAGTGTCTCATGACGAAAATATCATAAAGCACTTTAATACGGTTTATAAGTTGGACTCTGGAAAACTATCAAGTTAATTTATTTTCTCCTCTTCAGTCTACTATATGCATAAATTTTCCATGAAATATGCATTAAAAAATATCCAATAACACTTGAGACAACGCCAATAATTAGCGTCCCCACTAACAGTGGTTCCCATATATTACCTAATGCGCTAATTATCCATTCACTATTGAGTTTAAATTCATTATAAATTGGATTGAGGCCAAGAATATTGTTTCCAAAAATATATGCAAAATACATCATAGCAGGCATTGTTATTGGATTACTAATCCATACACCAGCTACCGACAATGGAAGGTTTGCTCTAAATACAACAGCACAATAAGCAGCGGGAATCATTTGAAACATCATCGGCATCCATCCCCAGAAAAGGCCAATCACTGTAGCTCGACAAAATGAGATCCTGTTAAATTTCCATAAATCTTTATGGAATAGCGACGAACCTAAAAAATTAAGCATTTTATACTCTTTTACATCATCGCGATCAGGAGTATATTTTTTGAAGAATTTTTTCATAAAACCATGTATCTCTTATTAAATATAGATATTTTTCCTATAAAATGTATTAATATCATATATTACAACATAAGGCTTATCATTAAAATTTACTAATTAAATATGCAAGAAAATAAAGAGTCAAAATTAGGGTCACGTTTATACCTTAGATTATTAACTTATACATTTAACCATAAACTAGTCTTTTCTATTTCAATTGTTTCAATGGCAATATTTGCTGTAACAGATACTGCATTTGCAGCGTTGATTAAACCACTTCTAGATGGAAGTTTTGTTGAGAAAGATCCAAAAACAATACAAATGTTCCCAATTCTGTTAGTGGGACTATTTTTACTTAGAAGTATTGCTGGTTTTATATCAACTTACGGAATTGCATGGGTTGGAAGAAACATTGTTAAAAAAATTAGAAAGGAAATGTTTGATAAATTAGTTCATACGCCAACAAAAACTTATGATTTTTCATCATCAGGCGAGTTATTATCAAAGGTTACATATGATACTGAACAAGTTGCAGAGGCTGCTACAAAAGCCATAACCGTAATAGTGCGAGATGGATTAACTGTTATTGGGTTATTAGGGTTGATGTTCTATCAAAGTTTTATTTTATCATTAGGATTATTTATTATTGGTCCAGTTATAGCAATTTTTATTAAAGTTATGAGCGTAAGATTCAGAGATACTAGCAAACACATTCAAAATTCTATGGGTTACATTACAAATGTTGTTGAAGAATTAATTGCAGGTCATAGAGTAGTAAAGATATTTGGTGGAGAAAATAGTGAAAAAAAATCCTTTGAAGTAGTAAATGATAATAATAAAGCAAGACATTTAAAATTAGCGTTGATACAAGGCATAAGCATTCCTTTGGTTCAGTTTATTGTTGCATTATTTCTTGCAGGGATAATATATATTGTAACATCTGAAGCATACTTAAGCAGCATATCAGTAGGAACATTTATGTCATTTATAACAGCAATGATTTTGATTTTTGCTCCTATAAAAAGATTGGCAGAAATAAATGTAACTTTACAAAGAGGCTTAGCAGCAAGCGAATCAATATTCAATTTATTAGACTCTGAATCAGAAAGTGACACAAAGGAAAGCAATATTAAAGAGATTCATTTAAATAAAAACTTCAATAACATATATTTTAATCACATAAACTTTTCATATTATAATGACAATAATTTTGTACTCAGGGATATTAACTTCTCCGTTAAAAAAGGTGCAACATGCGCAATAGTTGGTAAATCAGGAAGTGGCAAATCTACTTTAATGAATTTATTACCTAGATTTTATGATATTAAAAATGGAAGTATTGCAATTGACGATATAGATATCAACATGACAACCTTAAAGGAGTTGAGAGGACTAATAGCTTACGTAGGGCAAGATTTGACATTATTTAATGATACTATTAAAAATAATATTGCGTATGGATTGCTTGAAAATAAATCATTTGATGAAATTGAAGCAGCAGCTAAAAGTGCAAACGCATATGACTTTATTAATGCATATGAATCTAAATTTGAAACCTTAGTTGGAGATAATGGAGTATTACTTTCTGGCGGTCAAAGACAGAGAATAGCAATTGCAAGAGCGATATTAAAAGATTCTCCTATTTTGTTATTAGATGAAGCTACAAGTTCATTAGATTCTGAATCAGAAAAATTAATTCAAGGGGCGCTGGCAACCTTACAGAGAAACAGAACTACCATAGTTATAGCTCATAGGTTATCAACTATTGAAAGCGCGGATAATATAATTGTTTTAGATCATGGGAAAATTGTTGAAAGTGGAACACATGAAGAGTTAATTAAAAGAAAGGGTTTGTATGCAGATCTTCATAAATTACAATTCCCATTAATCAATTCATGATAGAAAAAATATTTAACAAGATTTGGTATACACAAAAAGGCGAAGATTATTTCTTTTTTTATGTTCTTATAAGATTATCTATGTTGCCAATAACATTTATATATTACATGATAATTTCATTGAGAAGACGTGCTTATGAGTTCAATTTATTAAAAACATATAATTTTAAAACACCAATTATTATTGTGGGAAACCATACTGTTGGAGGGTCAGGTAAAACACCATTTTGTATTTGGTTAGCAAATCATCTTTCAGCTAAAGGTTTCAAAATTGGAATTGTTTCGTCTGGGTATAAGTCATCGTCAAAAATTCCTCAATTAGTAAATGACAAATCTCATCCAGATATTGTTGGAGATGAAGCTGTGCTGATGTCTAAACTAACAAAAGCAAATATAGTAAGTTGTGGAAATAGAGTAGAAGCAACAAAAGTATTAATAAATAAATTTCATAATAATATTATTATTCATGATGATGGTTTACAACATCTTGCTCTTGGTAGAAAATTAGAAATAATACTATCAAAAAATAATTTTAATTTAGATAGCTATAACGCTATAGGATTTATTAATTTATTACCGTCTGGACCATACAGAGATTTAGAATACCAGCTTTCGCCAGCTTTTTATCAACAGCGTAAGAAAAAAGAGAATGGTTTTAATAACAGAATATACGCTCACGGCTGTATCTCAACAATAAATAAAAATCTTAGAAATTCAATTACAAATACTGTAGAAAATATAGAGGCTTTTAAAAATAAAACTGTCCATTTAGTTTCAGGCATAGCATCAGTATCTGAAATATGCGCAAGTTTAAAACAAAATAACATTAATGTTATAATACATAAATATAATGACCATTATAAGTTTAATGGATCAGAATTTGATTTTAATGATTCGTTTCCTATTTTTGTTACAGCGAAAGATCATGTGAAGTTATATAATTTAAAAAATGAAAAGGTTTGGGTTATTAATCAAGAGCTTATTATAAATAAAGATTTTATTAAAAAAATAGATAAGAAGGTAGATTTAATTATATGAAAACTAGAATAATTATACCAGCAAGATTAAAGTCTAAAAGATTTCCTAATAAACTTATTAAAAATCTCAAAGGCAAGTCAATTATAGAGCATGTTTGCCTACATGCTAAAAAATTAAATTGTGATTCATTAATTGTAGCCACTGATAATATAGAAATAAAAAAATTAATCGATAATTTAAATATAGACACATATCTTTCTAAAAAACAGTGTTCAAATGGAACAGAAAGAATTGCAGATTTATGTAAAAAACGAAATTTTAATAAAAATGATATAATTATTAATGTTCAAGGCGATGAATTAAATTTTCCAGTAAATGGCATAAATAAAATGATTCATTCCTTAAAAAAATCTAAAGAAGAAAAGATGACTACTGTTATTGTAGAATCTGGTAACAAAAATCACTATTTTAATAAAGACTACGTTAAAGTTATAACAGATATAAATAACAATGCATTGTGTTTTTCTAGATTACCATTGCCATTTAATAGTCCATCAAATTATTTAATCCACTTAGGTCTTTATGGATATAAGGTTTCTTTATTAAATAAGTATTCATCGTTTAAGAAATCTACATATGAAAATAAAGAAAATTTAGAACAATTAAGGTTTTTATTTAATAATGTACAAATTGAATGTATTAAGCTAAAAAAACATAATTCAATTAGTATAAATTCACCGAATGATTTAAAATTAGCACAGAAACTAATATGATGAACAAAGTTATTGTCACGATTACAGGCGCTGCTGGGAACATTGCATATTCTTTAATATTTAGAATATTATCTGGTAAAATTTTTCCTAGTGATACCAAAATTCAAGTTAATTTGCTTGATATAACAGAAGCTTTGCCAATTTTAAAGGGCGTTAAGTATGAAATAGAAGATTGTGCCTTTGAGAGTCTTTCTTCAATATTAATAACAGATAAGGCAGAAGAAGCATTTATTGATGCAGATTTTATTCTTTTAATGGGCGCTAAACCAAGAACACAAGGAATGCAAAGAGCAGATCTTTTGCTTGATAATGCACACATATTTAAGAATCAAGGGATAACCATAAATAAGTGTGTAAAAAAAGAAACTAAGATAATTGTAATAGGAAACCCGGCAAATACTAATGCATTAATTATACAAAACTTTGCCTCAAACATTCCTTCTGAAAATATTACATCTCTAATGAGGCTGGATCAAAATAGAGCAAAAAGCGTTTTATCGTCAAAGTTAAATAATGACGTAGAGAGTATTACGAAATTAATAGTATGGGGAAATCACTCTGCAACACAATATCCTGACCTAAGCTATGCTTTGGTTGACAACAGAAGGGAAAGTATAGAAAATCTTGACGATAAATGGATAGAAAATAATTTTATACCTAGAGTACAAAATAGAGGAGCAGAGATAATAGAATATAGAGGAAAATCAAGCGCAGCATCTGCTGCTTCTGCAATTTATGATCATTTAAACGTTTTAGTTAATAACTCTAATGATTGGCAGTCAATGGGAATAATTTCAGATAATAGCTATAACATATCTAATGAAATTTTTTTCTCATTCCCTTTACAGTTATCTAATTCTAAAATAAACATTATCAATAATCTTGAAGTATCTGAAAAATCTTCTGCTTATTTAAAAAATACTGAAAAAGAGCTTTTATCAGAACGAGACATTATTAAAGATATATTAAAAGGTAATTAAATTAAGTCTGTGATTATTTGAAACTAAATGTCTATCAACGCTATCCAATTTTATTACAGCAAAATATAGATAACTATCATCATTCTCAAAGGCGCTTGTTAAAATTTCACCAACAACTTGTTTGTCTTCATCAAATATTTTATCTTCAATTTTTAAATTTATTGAGCTACAGCTAAACAACACTAGTTTTTTTTTAATTTTTCCTAAATAATGCGTTCTAGCAACAATCTCTTGACCTGTGTAACAACCTTTTTTATAACTAATACCATTTAAATCTTCTAAATTAAGTACTTGTGGAATATATTTTTCTTTTGATTCCATTGTTATTCTTATCATCCCTTTTTTTATGTCTAGAAAATGATTTGCATTAAAATGTGATGTTTTTTGTAAAGTCGTTCCTGTTAGTTTAGATAATACTGTCAGCCCCTTTGTTTCATCTTTACTATTATTTAATATACATACATCATTATTTTTCATAACCGAATATAAATTTAAATTATTTTTTTTAATAAATGCGTTGGCTACTTCTCCAATAACACCATAAACATGAATATCTCTCATTACCTCAATATTGACTTTAGACATAAGCACATACATTGATAATTTCTCAATGAAATAGTCTGAAATTTCTTTATTTATTACTATGACAAAAGAATCTTTTTCTTTGATAATTTTAAAAATGGCTATCACCTTACCTTGATTGGTTGAAAATGATGAATTTTGATAAGATTTTTCAGTCAATATATCAATATCATTGCTAAACTGACCTTGTAAAAATTTAGCCGCGTCAATACCGGACACACTTATACATAAAGAGTTTTCATCCTTGGCATCATAATTTAATTCTTGAATATTCATATAAAGTATTGATATTTAGTTGTATTTTATCTTTGTTTTTCTTTCATTATACCAAAAATCCGACGTTTCTAGTAAATAAGCGAAAATAAGTATTTACTAATAAAGTGCTATTTATTTAAGCCCTATATTTGCATATAATACCGAATGGAGAGTTTATATGCACCAAAAGAAAAAAATAGAAAAACCCAACTCACAAAAAAATACTAATACTAAAAAAATAAAAGAAATTGGTGGTCGAAAAGGACCTGATCCAACACGCTATGGAGATTGGGAAAAGAATGGACGCTGTATTGATTTTTAAATCAAGGAATAAATTATGTTAAATACTAATAGACCTACATCGCCACATCTACAGATATATAAACCACAATTAACATCTGTGCTTTCAATATCACATAGGATTACAGGTGTAACATTATCTCTTTTTTCTATATTAATACCTGCTAGCCTTATAATAATTTTTTTAGGACAAGACTATTTTAATATTTTAATAAATATTATGATGAACCCTTTAATAAAATTTCTTTTGCTTGGTGTATTATTTTCTACAATTTACCATTTATTAAACGGAATAAGACATTTATTTTGGGATTATGGATTGGGATTAAGCTTAAAAGATAGTTATATATCAGGATATATAGTTATGTTTTTATCATTATCAATAACAATAATATCTTTTTTATTATTCATAGGTTAATTTAATATGGCAATTTTACATTGGAAATTACAAAGAATAACAGCAATAATTTTAGTGCCAGCAATAATATATTTAATTATTTATTTTCTCAATATACATTCTTTGTCATATATACAAATAAAAAATGATATAACTTCAACATTTGGAATGATATTTATTTCATTTACATCTATTATTCTTTTTTCACACAGCTCATTAGGAATTGAAACTATATTAGAAGATTATATTCATGAGGATAAATTACAAAAACTATTAATTAATTTATCCAACATAATGCATGGACTGATGCTATTATTAACACTTATATTTCTTTTAGTAATCGCAAGGAATTAACATGGAAGGTTATAAATTAATTAAACACAAACATGATGCAATTGTAATTGGAGCTGGTGGGTCTGGTCTTAGAGCTACCATGGGTCTTGCTCAATCTAAACACAGTGTTGCTTGTATCTCTAAAGTATTTCCTACACGTAGTCACACTGTTGCAGCACAAGGAGGAATAAGTGGAGCACTAGGAAATATGGGTGACGATGATTGGCGTTGGCATATGTATGACACTGTCAAAGGATCAGATTGGCTTGGTGATCAAGATTCAATAGAATACATGTGTAAGAATGCAGTTGACTCTATCATTGAACTTGAACATTTTGGAGTACCATTTTCTAGAACTGAAGACGGAAAAATTTATCAAAGACCTTTTGGTGGAATGACTACAGAATTTGGAAAAGGTATAGCACAAAGAACATGTGCAGCTGCAGATAGAACAGGTCATGCAATTTTACATACACTTTATACTCAATCACTTAAAAATAATGTTGATTTTTATATAGAGTACTTTGTCATTGATTTAATTTTTGAAAATAATCAATGTGTTGGAGTTCTTGCTTGGTGTTTAGAAGACGGATCAATACATCTTTTCCAATCTAAAATTGTTATATTAGCAACGGGCGGCTATGGAAGAGCATATCAATCATCAACATCTGCGCATACTTGCACAGGTGATGGAAATGGTATGATTTTAAGAGCAGATTTGCCACTACAAGATATGGAGTTTGTGCAATTTCATCCAACGGGTATATATGGCGCCGGATGTTTGATTACCGAAGGAGCGCGCGGAGAAGGTGGATATTTAACTAATTCAGATGGCAAAAGATTTATGACAAAATATGCACCTAACGCCAAAGACCTTGCGTCCAGAGATGTTGTAAGCCGTGCAATTCAAATAGAAGTTAACGAGGGAAGAGGTGTTGGCGCTGATAAAGATCACGCTTATTTACATCTTGAACACCTAGATTCAAAAATTATTCATGAAAAACTTCCCGGTATTGCAGAGACTGCAAAGATTTTTGCAGGAGTAGACGCAACCAAAGAACCTATTCCTGTTATTCCAACTGTGCACTATAACATGGGAGGAACACCAACAAATTATAATGCTGAAGTTTTATCATCTGGACAAAGTAATTCTGTTGTTTCAGGATTAATGGCTATAGGGGAAGGAGCATGCGTGTCAGTCCATGGAGCAAATCGATTAGGTTCAAATTCACTTCTAGATTTAATTGTTTTTGGTAGATCAGCTGCAGAGCAAGCATGCAAAACATTAGATAGTAAAAATAATACGCATA
>PBFS01000020.1 GCA_002718845.1 Gammaproteobacteria bacterium
ATCAAATAATCTTATTAAAAAGTTTAGAAATATTATCCAGCCTTATGAAAATATTTCTGAGACGGATTACCCTAATGATGAAATATATAGCATTTTATCAGATGACCTTAATACCCCTGAAGCAATAAAATATTTGTCTTTACTATCAAAACATGCAAAGAAAAATAAAGCAGATTCCGAGTCTTTTATTGCTGCTTATAAATTTTTAGGTTTAGATATTTTGGATGAAAAAAATACATCATTACAGCCAGATCTAAATATAGAGGTAATTGAAAACTTAATCAAAGAAAGAAATGAAGCGCGAAATATGGGTGATTTTGATAAGGCTGATAAGATTAGAGATAAACTTTCAAAAATGAATATTGAACTTAAGGATATGCAAGGGAAAACAACCTGGAAGCATAACACAAGTTAACTTTATAATTTCAATAATTTAATCTATAGGTATAATATGCATATATCACGGGGTGTAGCGCAGCTTGGTAGCGCGGCTGGTTTGGGACCAGTAGGTCGTAGGTTCGAATCCTATCACCCCGAAGTTATGCGCCTGTAGCTCAGTTGGATTAGAGTACATCGCTACGAACGATGGGGTCGGAGGTTCGAGTCCTTCCAGGCGCGATTATATGATAAAATTTACTCATGGTGGGTGTAGCTCAGTTGGTTAGAGCTCTGGTTTGTGGTACCAGTTGTCGTGGGTTCGAATCCCATCATCCACCCATAATTTGCGAGAGTGGCGGAATTGGTAGACGCGCTGGTTTTAGGTACCAGTACCTTTGGTGTGAGAGTTCGAGTCTCTCCTCTCGCAAATAAAATTTAAGTTAAAATCTAGTATGAAAAATTATAGAGTTTTATATATATTTATTTTCTGCGCATTATTGTCAGCATGTAGCTCAGATAATAAATACAAGTTGTTAGCAGCTAATGACAATATGACATGTATTTCAGAATTTAAAGAAACATGTATAGAAATAATTAACAATAAATGCAATCATTCATCTAACATATTAAGAGAAGAAAATTTTGAATATATATTTCAACCAAATAAATATATAATCTCATTCGTATGTATTAACAAATAGAATTTATGGAAAAAATAAGCAAATTAAATAAACTAGAGGGCTTAAATAGATCGCTTGATATTACAGTTCCTAAGCAAGAATATATAACAATATTTAATAATAGTGTTAAAGAATACATCACAAAAGTTAAGTTAGATGGTTTTCGTGCAGGTAAAGTACCTGAAAATGTTATTATAAAAAAATATAAAGATAAGATACATTTTGATGTAATTAATAAAATTATTGAAATTTCAGTATCTGAGTCATTATCTGAAAATAAATTACATACAGCAAGTCCTACAAAGTTGTCAATAAAAAGCGAAGCATCATTTGAAAATGATTTAAAGTTTTCAGTAGAGTTTGAAATTTACCCTTTATTTCAACTAAGTGCTCTAGATAAAATTTCAATTGAAGAACCTGAAGTAGATATAACAGATGCAGATATTAACGGAGTAATAAGTAACATTCAAAAACAAAACATTAAATGGGAAGAATCAAAAGTAGTCGCTAAATCAGGCGATAAGGTTGTTGTAGATTATAATGGATTTATCGAAGGTAAAAAAATTGAAGATATTTCAGGAGAAAATTTTACTTTCATAATTGATGATAAAATTAAAGGAGATAATGCAACGGTTAAATTATATGAAGCATTTTATAGAAATAGTCTTGATGAGAAAGTTGGGGCTGAGAAAAAATTTACATTTAACATGGCAACGGACTATATAAAAAAAGAAATAGCGGGAAAGACCGTTGATTATACTATAAATATAAAACATATTTATCATGGTTTATTACCTGATCTAAATAACGAATTTTATAAAAAGCTTGGTTTAGATAAATCCACTCATGAAAATTTTAAGAAAAATGTTTTAGAACATATGACTATAGAATTAGAACAGAGAAAACAATCTATTTTGTCCGCATCTATTAACGACGAATTACTTAAGCATAATGATTTTGAAATACCCAAGAATATGTTAGATAATGAAAAAGAAAATATAAGAAATCAATATAAATCTATGATGAAAGAGTTAGATGAAAAAAGTAAATTAGAACTAGAAACTATTGCGATAAAAAGAGTTAAATTAAATATAATTTATATGAAATTGGCACAAGAGCATAATATTGAGGTAAGTGATAATGACGTATATGATTTCATTTCGAAATCTAGTCAGTCAACACAAAATGAACTTGTTTCTAAAGCAAAAGAAGATAAAAATTATTTAAATCAAATCAAGAATAAAATTATTGAAGATGGTATAATTAATAAAATTAAAAATAAATGTAAAATAACAAAGATTAAAAAAAACTTTTCAGAGGTTGTAAATTAAGTAATGAAACGAGATGATATTACAAATAATCTTGTCCCCATGGTAGTAGAGCAAACTCCTAGAGGTGAAAGAGCTTTTGATATATATTCAAGACTACTTAAGGAAAGAATCATTTTTCTTGTAGGTCCAGTAGATGACCACACTGCAAATCTAGTAGTTGCGCAATTATTATTTCTAGAATCTGAAAATCCAACAAAAGATGTTAGTTTGTATATAAATTCTCCAGGCGGTTCTGTTACAGCTGGATTGTCTATATATGACACTATGCAGTTTATAAAACCAGATATTAGCACTTTGTGTGTAGGACAAGCCGCAAGTATGGGAGCAATATTATTGAGTGGTGGTGCTAAGAAAAAACGTTACGCACTTCCAAATTCAAGAGTTATGATTCATCAGCCATTAGGAAGTTTCCAAGGTCAAGCAACAGATTTTGACATACAAGCAAAAGAAATTCTGAATATAAGAGCAAGGTTAAATGATATATTATCTAAAAATACTGGTCAGCCACTTAAAAAAATAGAAAATGACACAGAACGAGATAATTTTATGACATCATCAGATGCACAAAAATATGGATTGATTGATGATATACTTGAGTCAAGATAAAAAGATCCAAAATCTATCATCAATTCTTTAATTTTATAAATTTTTTGCATTAATGCAAAAGCAGTGTATACTAAAATAAAACATTTATAATGGATACAAACACAAAAGATTCGAATAAATTGTTACACTGCTCTTTTTGTGGAAAAAACCAGAATGAAGTTAGTAAATTAATTGCTGGCCCATCTGTTTTTATATGTGATGAATGCGTTGATTTATGTAATGAAATTATAAGAGATGAACTAGAAGAAAAATCTCTTAAAACACGCCAAAATTTACCAAAGCCCCAAGAAATAAAAAATATATTAGATGAATATGTAATAGGTCAAAACCATGCTAAGAAAGTATTGTCTGTTGCTGTTTATAACCATTACAAAAGATTAAATACTAAAGACGCAAAAAATACCGTAGAGCTAAATAAAAGTAATGTGCTTCTCATCGGACCTACAGGGTCAGGAAAAACACTTCTTGCTGAAACATTAGCACGATTGTTAAATGTTCCATTTACAATTGCTGATGCAACAACTTTAACTGAAGCAGGGTACGTGGGAGAGGATGTTGAAAATATAATACAAAAATTATTACAAAAATGTGATTATGACGTAGAGAAAGCACAGACAGGAATTGTTTATATAGATGAAATAGATAAAATTTCTCGTAAGTCTGATAACCCATCTATAACACGAGATGTTTCTGGAGAAGGTGTTCAACAAGCATTGCTAAAACTTATTGAAGGAACAATTGCTTCTGTTCCACCACAAGGTGGAAGAAAACATCCACAACAAGAATTTTTACAAGTGGATACAACTAATATATTATTTATTGTTGGCGGAGCATTCTCAGGGCTTGATAAAATAATTCAAGATAGAACAGATAAATCAAGCATCGGGTTTTCTGCTACAGTTAGAGATATTAACAAGAAAGTTAGTTTAGCAGAAATACTTAACACAGTAGGTCCGGAAGATTTAATTAAATATGGATTAATTCCTGAGTTTGTAGGTCGATTACCTGTTATAGCAACTTTAGATGAATTAGATGAAAAATCTTTAGTAAAAATTTTAACCGAACCAAAAAACGCTTTAACAAAACAGTATCACCGACTTTTTCAAATGGAGGGTTGTGAACTTGAATTTAGAGATGATGCTCTTAAAAGCATAGCAAAAAAAGCCATGGAAAGAAAAACAGGAGCAAGAGGGCTAAGAACTATACTTGAGAAAACATTGTTGGATACTATGTATGACTTACCGTCGTCTACAGGTATTACTAAGGTCCTTATTGACAAATCTGTTATTGAATCTTCGAACAAACCATTGCTAATTTATGGTAAAAACAAATCTAAAGTTGGATCAAAAGATTAACTTGAATTATGAGAATATGGCACCATATTAATAATATCAATAATATAAGTGAGTAATTAAATAAAATGAAAGACTTGCAAACCCCAATCCTTCCTCTTAGAGATGTTGTAGTATATCCAAATATGGTTGTTCCATTATTTGTGGGTAGGCCTAAATCTATTAAATCCCTTGAAGACGCTATGAACAATAATAATAAAAGCATTTTATTGGTTACTCAAAAATCTCCTGACATTGATGACCCAGTAGAGAATGAATTATATACAGTAGGATGCGTTGCAAATATTTTACAATTATTAAAACTACCAGATGGAACAATGAAGGTTTTAGTAGAAGGAGTATCTAGAGCTAAGATTCTTAAAATATTTGAACATAATAATTTAATGAATGCTGAATATGAATATTTAATTGTTGATGAAAATATATCTATAACTCATGAGGATGCCTTAAGCAGAACATTGGAAGATACTTTCAATCAATATGTAAAAATGAATAAAAAAATACCTCCTGAGGTATTATCGTCTATAGCTGGAATTGAAGATTTATCAAAATTATCTGATAGCATTGCTGCGCACATGACAATGCGTCTAGAAGAAAAACAAAAAGTTTTAGAAATTATTGATACAAAAAATAGAGTTGAGTGCCTAATAAAAATGATGAATTCAGAGCTTGACGTTCTACAAGTAGAGAAGAAAATCAGGGGTAGAGTTAAACAACAAATGGAAAAAAGTCAGAGAGAATACTATTTAAACGAACAAATGAAAGCCATCCAAAAAGAACTTGGAGACATTGGTGAAGAACCTAATGACTTTGAAGCTATTCAGAAAAAAATTGAAACTGCAGGGCTATCAACTGAAGCAAAAGAAAAAATTAATTCTGAATTTAGTAAATTTAAAATGATGTCACCAATGTCTGCCGAAGCTACAGTAGTACGAAATTATATTGATACGGTGCTTGGATTACCATGGAAAGAGAGAACAGAAGTTAATAGTGACATAAGGCATGCGGAGAAAATTTTGGATGAAGATCACCATGGCCTTGAGAAAGTAAAAGAAAGAATATTAGAATACCTTGCAGTAAACAAAAGGGTTCAAAAATTAAAAGGACCTATATTATGTCTTGTTGGGCCTCCTGGTGTTGGGAAAACGTCTCTTGGAAAATCAATTGCAAGGGCAACTAACAGAAAATTTATTAAAATGTCTCTAGGAGGAGTTAGAGACGAGGCTGAAATAAGAGGTCATAGAAAAACATATATAGGGTCTATGCCAGGAAAAGTAATACAGAATCTTTCTAAAATAAAAACAAGAAACCCTCTTTTCTTATTAGACGAAATAGATAAAATGGCCATGGATTTTAGAGGAGACCCTTCTTCAGCTCTATTAGAGGTTTTAGACCCAGAACAAAACTTTGCATTCAATGATCATTACTTAGAGGTTGATTTTGACTTGTCAGACGTTATGTTTATTGCAACAGCAAACTCTATGGAGGCTATACCTGTCGCGTTGCTTGATAGAATGGAAATTATAAGATTGCCTGGATACACTGAAGATGAAAAAACAGACATTGCAAAAAAATATTTATTATCTAAACAATTTAAACAGAACGGATTAAAAACAAAAGAACTATCAATATCAGTTTCGGCTATTAGAGATATCATAAGGTACTACACAAGAGAGTCAGGCGTTAGGGGATTAGATAGATCCATATCTAAAATATGTAGAAAAATTGTAAAATCACTACTTCTAAATAAAAAAAGAACAAATACTTTTAAAATAACACCAATTAATCTTCATGAATATTTAGGTGTTAAGCCATTTAATTATAGCACTGCAGACAAGAAGGATATGATTGGACAAGTTAATGGGTTAGCCTGGACATCTGTGGGTGGTGAATTATTAAGAATTGAATGCGCTCTCATGTCAGGGAAAGGCAAGGTGACTCAAACTGGGAAACTGGGTGATGTAATGCAGGAATCAATCAAAGCAGCTGTTACAGTTGTAAGGACAAGAGCAGCATCACTAGGAATAGATGCTCAATTTTATGAAAACAAAGATATCCATATACATGTTCCAGAAGGAGCTACACCAAAAGATGGGCCAAGCGCAGGAATTAGTATGGCTTTAGCAGTCGCATCATCACTTTCCAGTATACCTGTTAGGTCAGATGTCGCCATGACTGGCGAAATTACACTACGAGGAGAAGTACTAGAGATAGGCGGTCTTAAAGAAAAACTCTTGGCAGCATTAAGGGGAGGAATAAAAGAGGTGATTATACCACAAGATAATGAAAAGGACCTTGCTGAGATACCTGAGAATGTAAAAAAAGGATTAAAAATACACCCTGTTAAGTTTGTAGATGAAGTTTTTACAATAGCGCTTAAAAATAAATTAGGAAAAACCAAACCCATTCAAAAAAAGGAATCGGTGGGAACTAAAAAAAATAAGTCTCCCAATAATAAGAGGCTACCTCACTAGCATATTTTTTTTAACATGTAAACGCGGAAAAGTCATTAAGATTGACAATAATTACCATTCATTTATATAATTATTATTGAAAATATTGTAGACTTAGCTCAGTGGTTTGATGTGAAACCGCTGCGTTGCCTATTAGTTACAATTGGCAATAAAAAAATCAAAAAATATCAAAATTTTATAAAGAGGTTCAAATGAATAAAGCGGAATTTATTTCAGCAGTGGCTGAGGAAGCAGGCAGTAGCAAATCTGATGCATCAGCGCATGTTGAAGCAATGATAAATGTGGTTACAAAAACACTAAAGGGTGGCGCTGAAGTCGCGTTGGTTGGTTTTGGAACTTTTAAAGCAAAAAATCGTGATGCTAGGCAAGGAAGAAATCCAAGAACAGGTGAAACTATACAAATAGCAGCATCAACAGTTCCATCTTTTAAAGCGGGTAAAGCTTTTAAAGATGCGTTAAATTAAAAATCATACATTTCAATAAGGGGGGTGCTTAGCTCAGCTGGTTAGAGCGCCGCCCTTACAAGG
This sequence comes from Gammaproteobacteria bacterium, assembly GCA_002718845.1. Taxonomy (GTDB): domain Bacteria; phylum Pseudomonadota; class Gammaproteobacteria. The sequence goes on from PBFS01000020.1 coordinate 7,349, forward strand.
CGGAGGTCGTAAGTTCGACTCTTACAGTACCCACCATAGAATCAAAAGAGGCAGCCATACTGCTTCTTTTATTTATGTAGATTTTATTTAGTGATATTATAAGCTAAGTTTTGGAGGCGTAGTTCAGTTTGGTTAGAACGCCTGCCTGTCACGCAGGAGGTCGAGGGTTCGAGTCCCTTCGTCTCCGTAACTAAAAATTTTTATTATTATGCTTAGTAGAATAAGAGAAAATTTAAGTACATGGGTAATAGCTATATTGCTATTCTTGGTTGCAATTCCTTTGATTTTTATGGGTTTAGGGAATTATCAAACTACATCGGAAACATTTTCATTTAAAATAAACGATAGAACTATTACTTCAGCACAATTAGAACAAGAAGTTTATCAATATCGCCAAGCTCTTCAAAAAAACTTTGGGGGAGCTATTCCTCCCTTATATACAAATAAGTTTATAAGAAATATAACAGTAGATTACATGATGAGAACTATATTAATGGATCAGACTTCAAGAGCATTAGGATTAGCTTTTCATAATAAATCAATTTTAAATCAAATATATGCCACATCTTCATTTAAAGATGAGAAAGGATTTAACACAAATATATATAAATCTCAGTTATATAAAATTAATATGACTCCTAAAAATTACGAAAGGTATGTGTATCAAAAAGGGATAACAGAGCAATTAAAGAAATCAATAACTGATACAGCAATATTAACAAACACTGAAAAGGATGACTTACTAAAATCTAGATATCATGAAAGAATAATTGGTTATTTAACACTAAATTATGATGATATCAAAACATCAATAAAAGTACCTAAAGAGAAAATTGAACATTATTATAAATCTAATAAAAAAAATTACATGACATCAAGGTCAGCATCATTTAGTTATTTAGATATTAATAAAAACGAAATTATTAATAAAGTAAAGATAGATGATGATAAGATTAAAAATATTTATAGTGAAAGATTAACAGAAGGAGAGTATACAGAGCCTACAAAATATGATCTTAACCATATTTTGATACCACACAACAAAGAAGCGCTAAATACTGCAAAAAAAGCCCATAACAGCCTCTTAAAAGGCAAGACATATAAAGAAGTAGCAAAGGTTTATTCTAAAGACATAGAAACACAAAATAGCGAAGGCTATCTGGGCGAATTTATTTTAGATGATTTACCAGATTATTTAAGTAATAGTGTATCTACTTTGGAAACAAATGAAATTTCCACGATTATAGAGTCAGACAAAGGTTACCATATAATATCTATTAACAAGAAAACAATACCTAAAGATAATTCATATCAAGCTATTAGACCTAAATTGATAAAGGAATATAAAAAGGAAATAGGAACTAGAAAATATTTTGACTTAATTGATGGAATTAGTGAAATAAATTTTACCAAACAAACCACTTTGCAGAATATTGCTGATGAATTTAATCTAAATATAAAAACATCTAAACCCATTACAGAAATAGAAGGATATAGTATTTTTAATTATGATTTTGTTAGAAAAGAATTATTTAAAAAAGAAGTATTAGAGGAAAATATAACCAGCGATTTAATATATCTCAATGATGATAGGTTTATTATTGGACAAAAAAAATCCTATCAAAAACCTGAACAAATGTCATATGAAGATTCCAAAGAAATAATTTCTGCTTTACTTAGAGAGCAAGAAAGTGATAATGAAATAATTAAAATAGCTGAAAATATCAGAGACGATATGAATGCAAATATAGTTTCTAAAAAATATAATTTTAAGACTTTTAAAGGAACTATAGATTCAAAAACAATCAATGATAATTTAAGAAATATTTTTTTCAGCGCTAATTCAAATATAGGCTATCAGACATCAAGATTGAATAATAATGATTATATTGTTTTTGCAGTTAATTCTATTAAATATCCAAAGAACATAAAAAACCTAAAAGATTCTGATGATTTCTATAATTTTGCTCTAAACACTAGAAGTGAAACTGAGTTTAAATATTTTTATAATGTTTTAAAATCTAAAGCTGACATAGAAATTAATTATGAATTAATAAATCGTGATTAAACACCACTTATATTAAAACCACAATCAACATAGATAATTTGACCAGTTATTCCAGAAGCATCATTGCTTGATAAAAACAGAGCAGTGTTGGAAATTTCATCTAAAGTAACATTTCTCTTAAGAGCTGATTTTTCCTCAACGTGCTTTAGTATTTCATTAAACCCTGAAATGCCAGCGGAAGCTAAAGTTTTTATAGGACCGGACGATATTGCATTTACTCTAATATTATTATCTCCAAGCGCATGAGACATATATCTTACGTTAGACTCTAAGCTTGCTTTTGCTAGACCCATTACATTATAATTCTTTATTACTTTTTCTGAACCTAAATAACTGAGTGTTAATAAAGAACCGCCATCATTTATAATATCCTTAAACTCTTTAGCAAGAGCAACAAAAGAATAAGAGCTTATATCATGAGCTATTTTAAACCCTTCTCTTGTTATATTGTCTACAAAATTACCTGATAATAATTCTCTGGGAGCAAAAGCAGCAGAGTGTACTATTATATCTACAGAACCCCATATTTCCTTTATGTTGCTTTTTAATTTTGAAATTTCATTGTCATTTGCGAGATCACAGGGATAAATAAGGGTTTTATCTGAAATTTCGTTTCCTATATCTTCAACTCTGCTCTTTAATTTTTCATTTTGATATGTAAGAGCTAGCTCTACCCCATTATTACCAAAAGCTTTGGCAATACCAGCAGCAATAGATCTATTGCTAGCTATGCCAATTATAAGGGCTTTTTTATTTTTTAAATTCATTTCCAAGATACTATTTACAGCTTATTTAGAATATTATATTAAAGTATAAATTTTAATTTTTCATGAATATTTACAATAAATCACAATTTAAATTAATTCTAGCTATATTTATCTTATTTATTTTAAATAAGCCTATTTTTGCAGATTATTCTATTGGTATAGGATATAAGCCAAAATACCCTGATAATTTTCAGAATTTTGAATATGCACACCCCTATGCTAACAAAGGAGGTGTAATTAAGCTTTCTGCATTTGGAACATTCGAGTCACTGAATCCATTTTTACTTAAATCATTAGCGCCTGCTGGAATGAATAATCTTATGTTTGAAACATTAATGGAAAGGAGTTTAGATGAACCATCATCAAGCTATGGACATATAGCATCTGGATATAAACTTTCTCAAGATAAAATGTCTGTAATTTACTATATAAAAGATAATGCTAAGTTTTCTAATGGTGATAAGATCTCAGCTCAAGACGTAGAATTTTCATTTTTAACACTTATAAGTAAGTATGCCCACCCACAATATAAGATTTATTGGTCAGATATAAAATCTACACAAATTATAGACAGCCAAACGATTAAATTTCTTTTTAAAAAGAAAAATCCAGAATTGCATATGATTATTGGAGACATACCTATTTTTTCAAAAAAATGGTTTAAGAATAAAAAATTTAATGAAGTTGTTCTTGAACATCCTATAGCAAGCGGCCCATATATCATTGATAAATTTGAAGCTGGAAGATTTATTGAATATAAAAAAAATCCAAAGTATTGGGGTGAAAAGGAATCAACTAGAAGAGGAATGTTCAATTTTAATAAAATTATTTTTAAATATTACAAAGATATGACAGTAGCATTAGAAGCATTTAAGGCTGGTGAATATGATTATATTTTTGAAAACCACTCTAAAAGATGGGCAAGGGATTATAATGGTCCAAACTTTGACAATGGAATAATTATAAAAACTCAATTAAAGCATTTAAATAATGCTGGTATACAAGGATTTATATTTAATACAAGGAAAAAAATATTTATGAATCGAGAGGTTAGAAAAGCTATTACTTTGGCTTTTGATTTTAACTGGTCTAATAAAAATCTTTTTTATAATCAATATAAAAGATGTAAAAGCTACTTTAGTAATAGTGAATTATCTGCCCCAATAGAGCCTTCAAATTATGAATTAGAATTAGCTAGAGAATTATCTATTCCATTAAAGCTTGTTAAAGCTAAAGATATTGGGTTTATTGATAATAAAAAATCATCTAGAGATAATTTAGTAGAAGCAAAGAAAATTTTTGATAAATTAGGCTGGAAAGTTCACGATGATATTTTGCATGATAATAATGGTAATAAAATAGAGTTTCATTTCCTATTAGCACAAAAAGGATTTGAAAGAATACTTGCTCCATTTGCGATTAATTTAAAAAAACTAGGTATAAAGCTTAATTACAGAACAATTGACCTATCTCTTTATCAACGAAGAGTTGATTCATTTGATTTTGATATGATGGTTATGAGTTATCCTCAATCACAGTCTCCGGGTAATGAATTATTTGCAATGTTCCATTCCTCTAGCGCTAATAAAAAAGGCTCTTATAATGTTGGAGGTATACAAGATAAAAATGTCGATAAACTATTGGAGAGAATTGTGTACAGCGCTAGTAGAGAAGATATGATTAAATCAGCACATTTGTTAGATAGACTATTATGGAATGAATTTTATATGCTTCCAAATTGGTTTATTAATGAACATAGAATTGCATATTTTGACAAATTCAAAATGCCAAATAATCTGCCAAAATATTATGAAGCAACTGATTACATTTTAAAAACATGGGCCATAAAATAATGTATAGATATATATTAAAAAGATTGCTCCTTATGATTCCAACGTTATTTGGAATATTATTCATTACTTTTTTAGTTACTCAATTTGTTCCTGGTGGTCCCGTAGAACAACTAACTAACCAATTAAATAGTCTCAATGTAGTCGGAGAAGCATCCTCTGGAGGCTCAAATTTATATAGAGGAGCTAGTGGATTAAACGAAGACCATATAAATCAACTAAAGGAATTTTATGGTTTTGATAAACCATTTTTAGAAAGATTTACTAATTTAGTAGTAAATTATATAAGCTTTGACTTAGGACAGAGTTATTTTCACCATAAATCTGTTGCAGAATTAATTGTGGATAAATTACCTGTATCGATAAGCCTAGGACTATGGTCTTTTTTTATCATATATTCTATTTGCATACCTTTGGGAATAAAAAAAGCTGTAACGCATGGATCAAAATTTGATGTTACAACAAGCACATTAATACTTATCGGATATTCAATACCAGGATTTGTATTGGGAATAAGCTTAATTGTATTACTTGGCGGTGGTAGTTTCTATGATGTATTTCCAACAAGAGGCATAATCTCAGATAATTGGAATGAATTATCATTTGGCGCAAAAATACTAGACTATTTGTGGCATATGACTTTACCAATTATATCTTCTGTCATAGGAAGTTTTGCAATTATGACTATGCTTACAAAAAATAGTTTTATTGAAGAAATTAAAAAACAATATGTTCTAACTGCAAAGTCTAAAGGATTGAGTGAAAATGAAATACTTTATAAACATGTTTTTAAAAACGCACTTATACCAATATTAACAGGGTTTCCAGCTCAATTCATATCAGCATTTTTTACAGGTAGTATATTAATTGAAACTATTTTTTCTTTGGATGGTATCGGTCTTTTATCTTATGAATCTATATTGCATAGAGATTACCCTGTTGTATTAGGAACATTATTTCTTTTTACTTTGCTAGGACTTATAGCCAAACTTCTTACAGATATAAGTTATGTTTTAGTTGATCCAAGGATAAAATTTTCATCAGTTGATAGAGGTCGTAATACATGAAAGTAATAGATAGAAATATTAATATTTGGAATAAATTTAAATCTAGTAATAGAAACAAACTTAGTTTATATATATTTTCTTTTATTTTTTTATTTTCTTTATTCGCTGAAGTTATAAGCAATGACAAGCCTATTGTGATGAATATAGATAACCAATTATATTATCCAATCCTATTTAAGTATTCAGATAAGACTTTCGGAGGATATTTTGATACTGAAGCAAATTACAAAGATAGCTTTATGACAAGCAAAATTTCTAAAGATAAAAATTGGGCAGTGTTTCCATTGAACCCACATTCATATGATAGTATTAATTTAAATAATTCAACGCCAAATCCAGCCCGACCATCTATTCACAATTACCTTGGAACAGATGATAGGGGCAGAGATGTATTGGCGAGATTGATATATGGTTTTAGATTATCAGTATTATTTGCATTTTCACTGACAGCTATTGGGATAATTATAGGTATATTTTTTGGAGCAATTCAGGGTTATTTTGCCGGTAAAGTAGATTTATATATACAAAGATTTATAGAAATCTGGAGCTCTATGCCCGAATTATATCTACTTATAATATTTTCATCTTTATTTGAGCCAAGCATTCTTTTATTAATAATATTGCTTTCACTTTTTGGATGGATGAGCTTATCGGATTATGTAAGAGCTGAGTTTTTAAAAGGAAGAAACATGGAGTATGTTATTGCTGCAAGGACAATGGGCTTGTCTAACTATCAAATAATTACTAGGCACATATTGCCGAATAGTATGGTTTCTGTAATTACTTTTTTACCCTTTAGAATTAGTGGAGCAATATTAATTTTAACAAGTTTAGATTTTCTTGGTTTAGGCGTTCCCCCGGATACTCCAAGCTTAGGAGAACTCCTAGCTCAAGGAAAAGAAAATATAGAAGCATGGTGGCTTTCACTATCTACATTTATTGTCTTAGTAGGTACTTTGCTTTTGCTTATATTTATTGGCGAGGGAATTAGGGAATCATTAGATACGAGGTCATCATGAAGATTCTAGAAGTTAATAATTTGAGCCTACAGTATGTAAATCTTAATAATACCAAGAGTATTTTGAAAAATATTAATTTTTATTTGAATCAAGGAGAAACTCTTGGGATTGTTGGAGAATCAGGATCCGGAAAAACTCTAACTGGCCTATCTATAGCAAGTCTTTTAGATAAATCAATTTTTCATATTAATAACGGAGAAATATTGTTTAATAATAATAATCTATTATTACAATCTAATGAGTCTCTTAGAAAAATCAGAGGGAATAAGATATCAATGATTTTTCAAGAACCCATGTTATCTTTAAATCCAGTTCAAACAATTAATACACAATTAACGGAAGTAATAAAATTACATATAACCAAAGATGAAGACAATATTAAAAAAATTGCTTCTGAAATGATAAATAAAACTGGCTTAGAAGAAACAAACAAAATACTTGCAAGTTATCCTCACATGCTATCTGGAGGTCAGAGACAAAGGGTTATGATTGCTATTTCTTTAGTTTGCAGCCCTGAAATTCTTATTGCAGATGAGCCAACAACTGCATTAGATGTAACTTTACAGTTACAAATATTAGACTTGCTTAAAAAATTTAAAGAAAAAACTTCTATGTCTCTTATATTAATATCTCATGATCTAGATTTAATCAAAAATTATTCTGATAGAGTTATTATTATGAAGGATGGAAATATTCTTGAGGATGGCGAGACTAAGAAAATATTTAAAAACCCTACAAACAAATACACAAAAGAACTCATACAAAGCAACCCTCATAATATGATTGATTTTAAGCCTTCAAATAAAATACTTCTCAAAACAACAAACTTAAATTGTAGTTTCATTACTGATAATGCATTCTTTAAAAAGAATAGAAAATATTTCCAAGCATTGACTGATATAAATATTGAGTTAAATGTCGGTGAAACAATAGGAATTGTTGGTGAGTCCGGATCAGGTAAAACAACACTTGCTATGTCTATTTTACAATTACTGAATTATGAGGGAACAATACAATTTGACGGACATAACTTATCTAAAATGGATAACAATGAACTTAGAAAACATAGAAATAATTTCCAAATAGTTTTTCAAGACCCATTTTCATCTTTATCACCAAGATTAACTATATTTGAGATACTTTCTGAGGGTTTAATGGTATATGAGAAGCTAAGTTATAAAGAAATGATATCTATTTGTAGCAAGCTTTTAAATGAAGTTGGCCTTAATGAATCTATGTTAAATCGGTACCCTCATCAATTTTCAGGAGGACAGAGACAAAGAATTGCAATTGCAAGAGCAATTTCATTGAAGCCAAAATTAATTATTATGGATGAACCAACTAGCGCCCTAGATGTAATAGTTCAGAAAAGTATACTAGAATTAATTATATCTTTACAAAAAAAATATTCTTTAAGCTATATCTTTATTAGCCATGATTTAAAAGTAATTAAATCTATTTCACATAGAATATATATTCTCAAAGACTCTAAGATTATAGAATCTAATGATGCTCATAATATACTTTATAACCCTAAAACAGACTATACTAAAAGTTTAATAAAATCTTCTTTTTTAAATTAATTAAGAAATATTTTATTTAATATTTCATTATAAATTCTAGATAAATTTATAATATCTTTTTTCGTCGTATATTCGTTAACTTTATGTATTGATTCATTTATAAGACCAAACTCAATTACTTGATTGCAAATTTTAGCCATAAACCTACCGTCTGATGTTCCTCCATCTGTAGATATTTTGGGCTTAATAGACATTACGTTTTCAATTGCATATTCACAGTATTCTAATAGATGTGATTTTTCTGTTAAATATGGCTCGCCTGAATGATCCCATTCAATTTCATATTTTAATTTAGACTCATTTAGTATATCAACAACATGAGACTTAATCTCACCAACATTTGTTTCGGTAGAATATCTAAAATTAAAACTCATTGACAAGGTTCCTGGAATTACATTTGTTGAACCAACTCCGCTATTTAAATTTGAAATTTGAAAAGAAGTTGGAGGAAAAAAATTATTACCTTTATCATATTCTTCACTAATTAATTTTTGTAATACAGGAGCAAAGGTATGGATTGGGTTTTGTGCATTATGAGGATAGGCAACATGACCTTGAATTCCTTTAATTAAAAGTTCACCAGACAATGACCCTCTTCTACCATTTTTTATAGTATCACCAATATCTTTTGTGCATGAAGGCTCACCAATTAAACACATATCTATGCGATGATCAGCTAAATCATTTTCATTAACCAACCTCTTTATCCCATTTTGAGCAGGGCCTTCCTCATCACTTGTAAGAATAAACATTATGCTACCTTTAAAATTTTTATTTTTATTTATAAAATTATTTACAGCAGCCATCATACACGCAATACTTCCTTTCATATCTGAGGTCCCTCTACCACATAGTTTTTCATTTATATCTGTTAAGACAAAGGGGTCAGATTTCCAGTCATTTATATTTCCTATAGGAACAACATCAGTATGGCCAACAAATGCAAAGACAGGATCTTCTGAACCATATCTTGCAATTAGATTATTAACCTCTTCATATTTTTTTTCTTTAACTGAAAAGCCAATATTTTTTAAAAAATTACCTATAACTTCCTGACAACCGTCATCATTGGGGGTTACGGATTTACAAATAATCAGTTTTTCTAATAGATCTATAGCATTATCATTTATATCATTCATTTTTATTAACCTTCTTCTGTTCTTTTTGTAAGTATTTCATACCCATTATTAGTCACTAGTATTGTATGTTCCCATTGAGCAGACAGTGATTTATCTTGAGTAACAACAGTCCATCCATCATTTAAAACCTTTATACCTTTTTTCCCAGCATTAATCATTGGTTCAATTGTAAATATCATTCCTTCCTCTAATTTTATCCCAGTATTCTTGACTCCATAATGAAGAATTTGTGGTGATTCATGAAAATTCTTTCCAATACCATGTCCACAATACTCCCTAACAACAGAGAAGTTATTTTTATGTGCATGTTCCTGTATTACAGCACCAATATCACCTATATGTAAACCTGGCTCAACAATTTCTATTGCTTTATACATACACTCTTTAGCAACTCTACATAATCTATTAGCTAATACAGAAGGTTTCCCAATTAAAAACATTTTACTGGTATCACCATGAAAACCATCTTTAATAACTGTTATATCAATATTTATTATATCCCCATTTTTTAGTATTTTATCTTTTGATGGTATTCCATGACAGACCTGATGATTTACAGAAGTACAAATTGATCTAGGAAAACCCTTGTAATTAAGAGGAGCGGGAACAGCTTGCTGTACTTCAATTATATAATTGTGGCATATTTCATTAAGTTCTTCTGTAGAAATGCCACTTTTAACATGAGAGCCTATCATATCAATAACCTCTGATGCGAGTTTTCCAGCTACTCTCATTTTTTTAATATCTGACTGTGATTTAATATTATTCATAATTTTAATAGAAAAGTCATATTTTTAGCACAAATTATCAGATTTTGATTGTTGAATCCATGTAAATATGATAAAAAACCATATCAATAATTATAATTGTTGATATATTAAATTTAATTAAAGTTGGAGTAACGTTATATAAGTGTCTAATTTATCCGTAAAAGAGATGATAAACGCAGGAGTTCATTTTGGTCATCAATCTAAATATTGGAACCCCAAGATGCGCCCATATATTTATACAACTTATAAAAAACTTCATATAATAAATCTAGAAAAAAGCATAGAACAATTCAGTTCAGCGATAAATTTTATTGAAGAACTTATTAAAAATAATTCCAAAATACTGTTTGTTGGAACAAAAAGGGCTGCCCGGGATCTAATAGAGAAGTATGCCACTGAATCTAAAATGCCATATGTTAATAACCGTTGGTTAGGAGGTATGCTTACAAATTTTGATACCGTGAGAGAATCTATAAAAAAACTTGAAAAATTACAATCCCATATTTCGTCAACACAAACTTCTGACGTAATGACAAAAAAAGAAACTCTATCTATTAAAAAGAAAATCTATAAACTAGAAAAAAACCTAATAGGAATTAAAGACCTTGAGAAGTTACCTGACGCTCTATTTGTCATAGATACGAGATATGAAAAAATTGCAATAAAAGAAGCCAACAAACTAAACATACCCGTTATAGCTATTGTAGATAGCAATAATTCTTTTGATGGCGTTGATTATATGATTCCTGGAAATGATGATTCAATGTCATCTATAAACTTATTTGTGAAAGAGATATCTAAAACTATAATTAATACGAAATCAAAATCTTTAAGACCAGCAAAAAACACCATCAATAAATCAGAGAACACACATAAGTCTAAAAGTTTAAAAAAGAAACAGATAATAGATGTAGAGCAAAAACAAGATAAAGTTAATTTAAAAAAAAGAAGAGATAATAAAGAGAAATAAATGTCAAAAGAACTCGATTTTCTTAAACAGCTTAGAGATATTACAGGCGCAGGAATATTAGACTGTAAAAAATATTTACTTAAAACTAACAATGATATTGATGAAGCTATTAAATTAATGAGGTCAGAAGAGGGCATTAAAGCAGATAAAAAATCTGGAAGAATTGCAGCTGAAGGAGTTATTTATTTCTACTCAAATACAGAAAAATCATTATTAATTGAAATTAATTCTGAAACTGATTTTGTTGCGAGAAGTGATGATTTTTTAGACTATGTTATAAATCTATGTAAATTTTTAGCAACTACTAAATATAAAAACCTTACAATATTACATGAATCAAATGATCAACAGGTTTTAGATAATTTAGAAAATGAAAGAAAAAAAATAATAACAAAATTAGGGGAGAATATAAAAATAAGGCGCTATCAAATATTTAATCACAATGAATTCTTTATAACAGGCTATACGCATAATAATAAAATAGGAGCAGTAGTAATGTTAGAAAAGGAAAACAATGAGATTGCAAAAGATATATGTATGCAGATTGTAGCATCTAACCCAGTAGCCCTAGACGAGCAATCTATTGACCCATCTATATTATCAAATGAAAAAGAGGTTTATAAAGCAGAACTAGATAAAATTAATAAAAAAGAAGATATAAAAAGAAACATATTAGAAGGAAAGGTTAAAAAATTTATTTCTGATAACACGCTAATAAATCAACCCTATATCAAAGATAACGCCACTACATTGAAAAAAATTCTCAAAGATAATAAAATTAAATCCTATCTTAGATATCAATTAGGAGAGGGAATTGATAAAAAAGAAGAGGATTTTGCTCAAGAAGTTTATAGTCAAATAAAGTAACTTTTAAATATTTATTGCATTATATAGTCAGATTCTTAATATACTTAAAAAATAGTCAAGCTAGTGATAATATATATACATGATTGAAGAAATAAAAAATGCAGCAGAAAAATCAATGGGTAAGGCTATCGAGTCTCTGCATCAATCAATCACAAAAATTAGAGCAGGAAGACCGAATCCTAGCATGCTTGATCAGATAGAAGCTGATTATTTTGAAGTAAAAACCCCACTTAAACAACTTTCAAATATTTCTGTAACAGACGCATCAACAATAAGTTTAAGTGTGTGGGATAAAACTGCAGTTGGAGCAATTGAAAAAGCAATATTAAATTCTAATTTAGGATTGTCGCCTGTGGTAAATGGAACCGTTATACATATTAAAATTCCACCATTGACTCAAGAAAGAAGATTAGAATTAACAAAGATTTTGAAGAAAGAAGGAGAACAAGCGAAAATTTCATTAAGAAATATAAGAAGAAACATTAACGCAGATATTTCCAATTTAGAAAAAAACAAAAAAATTTCAAAGGATTTTGAAAGAGATTATATAATTGAAATACAAGATATTACGGATAAATACATAAAGCAATCAGAAGATATTATTAGTAAAAAAATTAATGAGATAAGCGAAGTATAAAAATGGACGCAAAAAAAATACGACATATCTCCATCATTATGGATGGCAATGGAAGATGGGCGAATGATAGAAATTTACCAAGAGCATTTGGTCATAAAGAAGGAATTAAATCAATAAAAAAAATAGTAGAGGCTTGCACAGTTAGGCAAATTTCTACATTAACTCTTTTTGCATTTAGTAGTGAGAACTGGAATAGACCTAATTATGAAATTAAATTATTAATGAATTTATTTGAAGATTCTATAACAACTAATAGCGAAGAGTTGCACTCTAATAATGTCAAAGTTAAATTCATAGGTAATCTAAGTAAATTTGATAAACAATTAATTGATAAAATTTCAGAATTAGAATTATTAACAAAAGATAATACAGGATTATTGCTTAACTTTGCGATTAATTATGGTGGAAAATGGGATATTATAAATGCATTTAATAAATACATTTCATCAATTGATGCCAGTGAAAAAGATATGAAAATTGATATTAATGATATAGAGAAATATTTATCCCTGAAGGATAATTACCCTGATCTTTTAATAAGAACTGGTGGAGAACACAGGCTAAGTAATTTTATGTTATGGCAACATGCATATACAGAACTATACTTCACAGATTGTTTGTGGCCAGATTTTGATGTTTCTGAGCTAGATGAAGCAATAAAGTGGTTTCAAGAAAGAGATAGAAAATTTGGAGCTATTAAAAATATAAAAACATCATCAAAAAATAATGCATAATCGCACTAAAACAGCACTATTATTGGCTAGCTTTTTTTTACTAGCTTTATTACTTTCTCCTCCATACTTCATTGCTGCAATAATTTCTGCGATTTCTCTTCTAGCCTATTACGAATGGTTAACTCTAATACGGGCTAAGTGGTACGTAAGGAACTATTTTTTTGGAATGTTATTTTTTTTAATGGTAGTTTTAGTTTTTTATAGTAATCATAATATGACTGCAACAATCAATTCTATGCACATTATATTTTGGTTAATCATATCGCTAGATATTATTCTTGGCTCTAACCTAACAAAACGATTATTACAAAAAATACCTGTGTTAGTTGGTTTATTTGTTATTCTCTTTTCATGGTATTCATTGCTTTCTTTTAATGCTTCCAGCTCAACTATAGTTAATGATAGTCAAGGATTATTATTTTCTAAAACTTCTTTTGAAGACAGTTTAAATTATTATTTTATTTTACTTTTTGTTCTAGTTTCTCTGTCTGATACCTCTGCATATATATGTGGAAAAAAAATTGGATCTATTCCATTAGTAAAAACAATAAGCCCTAATAAGACTTTAGAGGGATTTCTATCATCCCTATTGATTCCGTTAGTCATTATCTATTTTTCTTTCTCACATTTATTTAATATACCAATTCTGGCAGTAGATTTTCTTTTTATATTGCTTTGTTGTGCTTCTTGTACTGTAGGGGACCTTTTTATCAGTATCTTAAAGAGAAATAATCAGGTGAAAGATAGCGGAGAACTATTTAGATTTGATAATGTGATATCAGGAGATGGAGATATTTCAACAACTGAACTACTACCAGGTCATGGCGGTATATTAGATAGAATTGACAGTTATCTTCCAGCAATACCAATCTTTCAGTTCTGGCTATTTTTATAAAATGAAACTTACAATACTCGGCTCAACTAGCACAATTGGAATAAATACTTTATCGGTAATTAATCAATTAGATAAGAAACCTAAAATATTTGCTTTAACTGCTAAATCTAACTATAAGTTACTCTTTAAACAGATACAAAAAGCAAATCCTGACTTTGCTGTAGTTTTAGATAAAACTGATGCTGATAAGTTGATAGTAATGTGTAACAAAATAAATAGTAAAACTACTATATTGTATGGAAAAAAAAATTATAA
>PBFS01000021.1 GCA_002718845.1 Gammaproteobacteria bacterium
CTTTCCAGAATATGGAGATTCCGGATCAACTATTTGAAGCTCAGACGGATCAAATGCCGACGCTATGTCACCAAGAGATTGTGAAGAAGCTCCCTTAAGGAAGTCGCGCATTTTATTTTCCATCCCTTTTCGACCAATCCATGCGATTCGACTTGTTAAGCGTCCGACATTCTCTAATTGGTAGTACTTTTCTTCTGGGTCAAATTCCCAAGGATGACAGTAGGTCCAGAGAACCTCTTTATTTGAAGAGTGTCGTACACCTATTTTTCTAATGAGTGATGGGAAGAGTCGAAAGTAAGCACCTCCTAGGTAAGGAACGGTAAAACCAAAGATATTCGTCACAGGGCACGGGAACTCAATAACAGAGTTCAACCACCTAAACGGTTGCTTCGGCAGGCCATTCCATCCATAAAGTGGATTCTTAGCAGGCAGCACACTTGAAGAATAGGTAAAGCCGACTTTCTGCATAATTGGAACTGCCCAACGGGTTTCACGCGTAAGCGACATTGTTGGTGCCCTATAGCCATTTACCTGTTGACCCGAAATGTCTTCAAGTGATCTCTTTGCTTCGCTCAATTTTCGTTCAAAGTGATCTGGGGTTAGCAGTTGTAATGGTATGTGCTTATGGGAATGTAAGCCGATTTCATGACCACTTTTTACAGCTTTCTTTATCAATTCTGGATGTCTTCCAGCCACGTCGCCAACGACAAAAATTGTTGCTCGGATTTCCATTTCAGTGAAAAGATCTAAAACTTTTTCTGTCATCATTTTTGAGCGGTCTTCGAAATTATTTGAAGGTCGAAGATCTTCGACATCGAGAGTGACTGAAATATTTTTTAGCATTTTTCTACTTCTGGCATAGAAACAGATATCTGCCTCTTTTTCATGCGAAATCTCCCGATCTTTTCGAAGAGAAACTGTATCCCAAAGGAAGCGAGAATTATTATTGAGATTTCAGATGAAACACGATACCTAGTTGTTCCCATGCTTATTGCGGCAAGCAGAGTGGTGATTAGAGGGATCGTGATAATTGGAAGTAATGGCATTTTCCTACCCTTGAGTTTGAACAGACCAAAGACAGACAAAGGCAGTAGGGCATAATATTGGAAAAGTCCTATGAGTGAAAGAGTAAAATTTCTTCCTTCAACGAGTTTGTCGGCGCGCAACTGTTCAACTGGCGAATAAAAACCCCATAAACGAGCTACACGTTTTGGAATGACATGTTCCAGGAGACGGCCTTTGTGCTCAGCGGCGTACTCGATGCCTCGAGAACGATACTCCTTGTCACGGACAGATTCGTCAGTTGGTTCACCATCTTTCCCTACAGGTTGAGGTAGACCACACAAATATTCCCAATAACCCTGCTTGTCTCCGAAGTAGGTAGCGTCACAATTAGTCTGCGCTAATAAAATTCCTGAACCGTTAGAGAGGATTACAGGTTCTTCAAATTGGGTTAAATTCCTAACAACCCAAGGCATCAATACTGAAATAACGATAACTCCCACAAGAAAATACTTAGTTAATCGTTTTTTTAGCGTCTGTGTTGAATTACGCAGAATAGGTAATGCCAAAAAGGGGATAGCAATTATAAATTCAGCTCTTGTAAGAACTGCTAATCCTCCTATCACACCGAACGCGACTAGCAGGCAAAGTGAGTTTTTGTTGTAAAGACGAGCAGAGAGTCCAATAGTGATTGCCACTATTGGTATTGCAAGAGTTTCTGACATTAAGAGTCCGTCATTTAGCCATAGAAATGCATATATTGAGGCCATTCCAGCAGCGATCAGTCCACTTTTTTCGCTAATTATTTCAGATGCAGCCCACCCGATAGCAAAAACACCTAGTGAGCCTATTAATGCAGAAAAAATTTGTTGAATTAAAATGCCGTCTAACCCTATGAAGACTGGAAAAGCTAAAAGGATTACCCAGAGAGGCGGATGCCCAGCTGTCGGCTCGATATGTCCTACAGGCAGACTTTGATTAGTGGTTTCAGCTAAGAATGAAGGATCTTCAAGAAAAAGCAGTTCTTGAGCACCTCCGAACATGTATCGGTAAGGTTCAACAAAGCCGAGACCATCAACAAGCAAGCGCGAAGCGTGGTGGTAGTAAAATGCATCCCCGTTTAAAGGATCGCCTTTTTCAACAAAAATTATGTACAGGAGCCTTACAAGAAAAGCGAACAAGGAGATAAGAGTCAGTTTGGAGCGAAATGATTTTTCATGAAACTTTAGAGGGTTAATCGGAAGATTACCTAGCAACGAAACTGCTGTAGCCATTACTTGGATGGAGCCTTCAAGTTTTAGCAACTTCCTCGTGGTAATCCTGCTCAACGTTTACAGACCAAATATCGTGGCAAGCTCCAAGAATATTCTCAACACTTAAAATAGCCGTGAGCATCGAATGGTCTTGGTTGTTGTAACGGTGCATGCCATTTCGGCCGACTGGAAAAATATTTTCAGTATTTTGATTCAACCACTTTTTGATGATTTCGACATTTTCGAAATAGTTCTTATCGTACATGGGGTAAGCCTTTGGCATCCTCACAACGTAAGACTCTTCTACGCTTTCCGGGTTTAGTAGTCCTAGAATTTCCATTTCTGATTTCCCGAGGTTTATTAGATCACCGTCAGGAGTCTCCCAAATATCATCACCTTCGGTTACGAAGTACTCAAGTCCAAGACAAGTCTTTCCATCCTTAACTAAATGAGGGGACCATCTTCCAAAGTTTTGAACTCGACCCACTTTTACATCTGATGAGTGGATGTAAATCCAATTGTCGGGGAACCCTTCATTTTCGGGAACCACAAGTGCAACGGTTATGTGTTCGCGAAAGGTCAGAGAGTGTGCGGCTTCTCGAACATTTTCAGGTGCCGGCGGATTCATGGCGAGAAGAAGTTTAGAAATTGGCATTGAGGAAATTATGTGAGAAGTTTTAAAAGTTTCTGATCCATTTGAACTTTCCGTAATTACCTCATTTGCGCTCCCACTCGAATGTTTAATCGAAGTAACTGGGTTTTGGAAAATGACGTTACTGCCTTGGCGGTTTATTAGTTCATGACATTTTTCCCACATCATGCCAGGTCCCAGTTTCGGATACTCAAACTCCTCAATGAGACTTGTGATTTCTTTCTGGTTTCTTCTAGGCATTATCGAATTTAAAACGGCCTTAAAAAGGGAGAGGTTTTTAATGCGTTGTGCTGCCCAGTCGGCTTGTATCTCACTTGCGTCAACACCCCAAACTTTTTCAGTGTAAGTCTTAAAAAACATTCTGTAGAGTCGCCAACCGAACCTGCTCACCGTCCAACCTTCGAAAGTGCTTATGTCTGAAGGCTTTTTAATTCGTACCCATAGGTAAGAAAGAACACATAGGAAAGATTCTAAAAGACCAAGATTTTTTAGAGCGTTACCAGCTTTTAGTGGGTAGTCATAGAAACGCCCTTTATAGAAAATACGACTCATTCGAGGCCGTAATAGGAAATCTCCTTCGTCAAGAATTTCATGCCAAAGGTCAGAGACCATAGGTACCTTTGTGAAGAATCGGTGACCACCTATGTCGAAACGCCAACCATCTCTCACTTCAGTTCGACTAATACCTCCAACGACAGAGTCGGCTTCCAGGATTGTGCTTTTTATGCCATATTTTCCGAGATGATAAGCCGCGGTAAGTCCTGCTGGTCCAGCCCCGATAATAATCGGTTCAATGTTTTCATTGTTATTAATAGTCACTAATACGGATCATAGAAGCCTAAAAGGGATAGAGAGGAAAATAAGTGAAAATTTACTTCTCTTTGCCGGAGATATTTGTCTAACTCATGTACGGGTACGATTTACTTGTGACTGAAAAACTTGATTTGCAACAAAGCATGTTTTGGATAATCGCCATGATGGGAATTCTATTTGGCGCTATTTTTAACTTCTTGCCTATGACACCTCTTTGGCTTGACGAAGCTCAGTCGGCTTCTCTAGCGGGAGAGGGTTTCTCTTCTCTTTTGGATGCTCTTCGACACGATGGACATCCTCCTCTTTATTATTTTCTTTTAGGGATTTGGGCGGATTTATTTGGTGATTCAGACTCTGCCTTAAGGGCTTTTTCCGGTTTTCTTAGCTGCTTAGTAATTGTGATGACTTGGTTTACCGCCCGTATGCATATGGGTAAGAGGGAATCACTAATTGCTGCTTCCTTAATCGCAGCAAGCCCTTTTTCGATCAGATATGCAACTGAAGTTCGTATGTATTCTTTACTAATTTTCTTATTGCTCTGCGCTTATTTAAATTTCTATAGGGCTACGCAAAACTCAAAGAGTAAAAACAAATTTCTTTATGCATTAACCCTCGCTTGTTTGCTATTGACCCACTACTGGTCTCTTTTCTTTGTTTCGGTAGTAATAATTTCACTTTTAACTAAAGCTAAAAGAAGTTCTGGTGAAGAAAACAAAAATTACAAATCGTTAATGGCTTGGAGCGTGGGCGCCTGCATTCCTTTTATTTTTTGGTTGCCAGTTTTCTTCGAACAGCTGGAACATACAGGAACCCCTTGGTCTAAAGCTCCAAGACCAACGGTCGTTCTGGCTTTGACCTTAGAAGCTTTCGGTGGGGGAAAAGGGTCAGAGGCATTGCTGGTGGCAGTGGCACTTTCTTTGCTGGTAGCACTTGGAATTTTCACGCGAATTAATGAAACAGGTTCCGAATTGAAAGTTGGTTTAAATGAACTTTCTTGGTTGAAGCAGATTTGTCTTATTTCTACTTGCACAATGCTTCTTGGGGGGACAGTAAGTCTTTTAACAGACACGGCGTTTCAAGGCAGGTATGGGGTTTTCTTCTTCCCCTTTGCAATCTTCGCTTCTGCTGTTGGATTATCGCGTTTACCACCGAAGGTGACTCTTTCACTCCTCACAGTTTTTTTACTGCTTTGCTCCGTTTCAGTTGCTAGAGAACTTTCAAGAGACCGAACCCAACTTGGAGAGGTAGCTGATGTTGTTATCAGTGAAGGAAAGAAAGGAGACACGGTTGTTTTTTGCCCTGATCAGTTAGCTCCAGCGGGAAACAGAATATTGGGCAAGAAGTATGAATTTTTTGCTTACCCTTCTTTAGAAGGAGGGGAGAGGATTGACTGGTATGACTACAAGGAACGAAATTTAAATTCATCGCCACCGCTCTTGGCGGAAAAACTTTTAGCTAGACACACTGGTGGGCAAAATATCTGGCTTGTGTGGATAGATGGGTTCGAATCCTTTGAAAAGCAATGCAGTTCATTTAGATCAGAATTGAATAAGCGATTAGGTGCAGGGGAAACTCTAGTAAATGCTGACGGTGATGAGTATTACAATCCGGCGAATCTTGTTCGATATGACAGTAACAAGTGATGAAACCTGGGCGAATCAAATCGGTTAAACAGATGATCGATACTAGTTTTCGCCAAGAGGTGCTCTCGGTTTTGCCAGCATTTGTTGTCTCGAAATGCCTTGTCCTCTTGGCTTGGTTATTAAGTAAATTATTTTCAGGCACTTTTGACTCTCCAAACGGGGAGAGGATTAATCGAGGCTTGATGGCATGGGATGGGGATTGGTATGCATCTATTGTCACAAATGGTTATGACGATGTACTCATAGAAGGAATTCGGTTTTTCCCCGGTTATATATTTGCTGGTCGTTTCTTCAACTCCTTTATCCCAGGATCTGCTGCCGTTTCTTTGATTCTTATTGCAAATATTGCCTCCTTAATAACCTTGATGGCCATCAAAAAACTGGTTCTTATTGAAAAAGGTAGCGAGGAGCTGGCAAAACGATCTGTCTGGCTACTCTCTGTTTTTCCATCCGCTTTTGTACTTACGTGGGCTTATGCTGAAAGCCTTTTCTTAGCTCTTAGTATTTTTTGTTTCGTAGCCCTTCGAAAAGAACAATGGAAGATCGTTATTTTTTGTTCATTTGCAGCAGCTTTAGTAAGGCCTACTGGCTTGCTACTCACTATTCCAATATTCTGCGCTATTTGGGAAAGTTGGAAAATTAATCAAAGAAAGATGTCGTTCCAGCCGATACTCGCTTTAATAAGTGGACCTGTTGGCAGTGGGATATACATACTTTGGGCTTCACTCCACTTTGATGAACTTTTTGCCCCCATAAAGGCGCAAGAGTCTTTTAGGGGTAGTTTTGTGGATCCATTTTCTAGAGTTATCAAAGGGGTAAGCCGCGTATTAACTGGCACTTCAGCAACGGAAACCATGCATATTATTTCTGCTTTGCTGTTGTTGTTTCTGTTGGTAAAACTTTTTAAAGATTGGCCCTTAAGATACGGACTTTTTTCGAGTAGTTGCATGGTGGTAGCACTTGGAGCTGAGAATATTAATAGTCTTGAGAGATATGCATTAAACGGCTTTCCGGTAATTCTGAGCGTATTACTGTTGGTCAGTCAACCAAGACTTCGACTCGCTGTCCCATTTGTTTCAGCTTTCTGCATGGTTTCATTGTGTACGTTTGCATGGTTGGGGGTCTACGTTCCTTAAGATCATTATGTTCAGCAAGGTGGTTTTTCGTTATTCCAGCGGTCACCAGTGAAAAACTTGTAGACAAGCTCTTTCGCACATTTATCGCTTAATGAGGGGGCATGTGTCCAATTTTCTCTTTGTACTAAAATAGAATTTGGCAAGATTTCTTTTGTCTTTAAGGACCAGGAGGCTGGTGTTATTGGATCAAGTAGTCCTGAAAGTATTAGAGCTTCCGTCTCGAAGGATTGAGGAGAGTGTTTCCTCATGGGGATTTCACCAGGAATCCAAATTGCACAGATTTCCTGGAGAACTTCTTCTCTTTTGCTCAGAGCTTCAGCTAGAGGTGTCGAGTATTGCTCAATGAGAGGGTTGTTTTTTGGAAGTTCATCTAGACACTCTGATGAGAATTGAGCTCCTTCACTTAATTCATCTCCCTTTGAATATCCAGCAACATTAACTGCCAAAAGAGAGTCCATCGCTTCTGCCATTCTTCCATTTAGCGCTAGCATCACAGCTTTCGTAACAGTACTTTTTCCATTCGGATGAGCGAGAGTGTTAACTAATTCAAATGCAAATGTCGAATCATCAACAGAAATGGTGTTTTCAGAATCTGAAAACATAATCGGATCCTTATTGAGTCGAGTTAGCAAGTTGTTGAGACATTCAGACATAAGGCTTTGAGTGTGTGGACAGTCAGAGGTTTCTTGACTCAAAAGTGACAGATCACACTCATTTACTTTTTGACAGTTGTTAAGGGTGAGATTTATTGCACGTTCCGACTCGGAAGGTAAAGAATCATAAGCCGCCACATGGCTAGGAAGAGGTGAATCAAGAACAACGCTATTCACCGCCTCATCGTCTATTGAAAGTAACTCGAGCGCTATTCGCGAGCCGAAAGAAACGCCGTACAGATTCCATTTCTTAATTCCTAAAGAAACCCTGAGTTGAACGATGTCTTCAGCAATTTCTTTTACCTGATACGAGGAAAAATCAATCCCTTCTAAAGAGAGTCGTGTCTTACATGCTGAAATAGAATTTTCGTTTAAACCCTGATCAACTTCCCAGCAGTCGAGAGATGGTTCAGACTCGCCTGAACCTTTTTGATCGACCAAAATCAAGTCATGTGAATTAAGTATTTTAGAACGCGGCGTAAGCCATATATGTCGATCAAAAACCGATCTCCCCCCTGGCCCACCATGAAGGAAAATAATTGGTTCATGTTCAGCATTTGGAGATTCCAGAACGGCAAAAGCTGTACTTGAATCTCCTGTCCTGTGCTTGTAACAGTTGACTGTCACTTGCGTCGGTACTGCCTCTCCTGGGCAGTTTTCAGCGATTTGATCAATATTCTCGAGTGGTTTTTTGGATGACCCGCAAGAAATGGTAGAAATCAAGAAAAGTAACGTTAAGAAGCTTAAAGTAAGCCTAGTTTTCACTTTTAAAAGGTACCTCGGTAGAAGACAAGCTAGTTAGATGTTCAAAAATTGGCTTTAGTGTCACAGGTGTTTGTCAATCTATAAGTATGAACTTTAAAGAAACAGAAAATAAGTTATTAATTGATTGTGAAAAGTGTGTGAAACAAGAATCACAGCACTGTGGAGACTGTGTGATTACTTTTTTATGCAGGGATGCTGATTCAACAGCAGTGATAATTGATCTTGATGAATACAGATCTATTAAGGAGATCGCAGATGCAGGCTTGGTGCCTCCGTTGCGCTATTCCGAGGCGATTAGGGTTTTTTAACGTTCCAAGCTAATAAAATTCCATTATGAGTGTTGAGTTGAACAATAATTTGGGTGGCGACTATTTTGAAAAGATTTCAGACCTAGCATCAGAATTAGGCTTAGTTGCATTGGGCGTTACTAATGCAGAACCTTTTACGGAAACACGTACTGAAATAGAACGAAGGAAAGAAAAAGAACTTCATGGGGGAATGCAGTTTACTTTTCGAAATCCTGAACGTTCAACCACACCAAAAATGATAATGAGCGACGCAAAGTCTTTGATTGTAGGAGCTCTGAGAACCCCGGCTCCGCGCCTTGAAAAAGTACACACTGAAGCAGTAAGAATAGCGGCGTATGCACGGAAGGATTATTACAGTCTTCTTCGTGATGCTCTTACTGTGATTGCTGAAATACTGAAAAAAGATGGCTGGAAAGCACAAGTTGTTGCAGATGAAAATTCCTTAGTTGATCGTGCAGCGGCTATTCGAGCAGGCATCGGATGGCATGGCAAGAACGGTAATGTTTTAATTCCTGGACAGGGAAGTTGGTTTGTTTTAGGTTCGATTGTAACGAATGTTGAACTTCCGTTAAGTAAAAAAGTTCAACAAGATTGTGGTGTTTGTAAGCGCTGTATAGATAGTTGCCCGACAGGGGCAATCATCGAGCCGGGAGTAGTGGATGCTAGAAAATGCATAGCGTGGCTTGTGCAAGCTCCTGGAATAATTCCACATGAGTATCGAGAAAGTATTGAGCATCGTATTTATGGTTGTGATGACTGTCAGGAAGTATGTCCGGAAGGAAGAGAGGAGCGCAATTTTGAAGAAGATCTAGATATTGAAGCAGACTATCTTGCAGCAGAAATATTAGAAGCTGAAGATCAAGAGCTCTTAGAACGTTTCTCTTCTTGGTACATAGCAGAGAGGAATCCTCGATATTTGAAACGCAACGCTCTTGTTTCAATTGGGAACTCCAAAGAAACTGAGAATGAGCTATTTAAATCTCTCTTAATGAAGTACTTGTTTAACTCTGATCCTTTATTAAGAAGCCATGCAGCATGGGCGAGTATTCGCTTAGGTCATAAAGAACTTGTAGACCTAGCAAAGAATGATTCTGACCCTCTAGTTCTAAAAGAAATTATGCTGGCTGAGGTGGAGGGTTTTATATGAGAAGGCACGTACTGATCACAAATGACTTCCCGCCGAAGGTAGGAGGAATTCAGTCGTATCTGTGGGAGTTGTGGCGACGGTTACCCGCTGAAGATTTTTATGTTTATACCACACCTTTCCAGAGTGATAGAGAGTTTGACTCCGAACAACATTTTCGAACAGTTAGATCCACTAATAAGGTCTTACTTCCTACTCTCAATATCAATAGAAACGTACAAAAATTGCTAAAAGATATTGAGGCTGAATTAATAGTTTGGGATCCGGCATTCCCACTCGCTTTATCAGCTCCAAGGAGTCGGATACCATATGCTCTTGTTCTTCATGGGGCGGAATTAGCAATTCCTGGAAAGATACCCATTGTTAAATCACTTTTAGCTAACACTCTAAAAAAGGCCTCTTTAGTTATTTGTGCAGGAAATTACCCAGCGGAAGAGGCTGAGAATACAGCAAAACAAAGTTTACCTATAGCGATTATTCCACCTGGTGTTGATGTTGAAAGATTCCGTCCAGCATCTTCCTTAGAGAAAGAGAAAATACGAAAAGATTTTGAAATCCCGAATGCTTCTCCTGTGCTCCTTGCGCTCACTCGTTTGGTGCCTAGAAAGGGAATAGATGTTTTGATAGAGGCAGTCAAAATTCTTAAGAAAGATTACCCCGAATTATTATTGCTGATTGGTGGAACTGGTCGCGATCTTCAAAGATTAAAAGATTTAGCGAAAGATTCAGAAAAGAGCATCAGGTTCCTTGGGGAAATTTCGGAAGGGGTCCTCCCTGAGTTATACAGAGCGTCCGATATTTTTTGCATGCCATGCCGTTCGCGTTGGGGTGGATTAGAACAAGAAGGTTTTGGAATAGTTTTTTTGGAAGCAGCAGCATCAGGTATTCCTCAAATTGCGGGAAAAAGTGGAGGATCGGCAGACGCTGTTTCAAATAATGAAACGGGTCTCATTATTGACAACCCTAAAGATCCACGACAATTGGCGAAATTAATAGAAACCCTCTTACAGGATTCAGAAAAATTAGAACGTATGAGTATGAATGCGCGTAAACGCGCTGAAAATTATTTTTCTTATGATCAACTCTCAAAAAGTCTTATCGAGGCACTAGATTCCGCAACTCTTCAGTAGAATTTTATATGGAGGCAATATGAGTGATCATGCAAATCAGAGAAGGATAATCAGAGCTTCTCCACAGAGATGTTTTGACATGGTGTCAGATGTGGAAAAACTCTCTGAGTGGACCGATGATATTAAAGAGGTAAAAGTTTTGGTTAGGGACGATAATGGTCGCCCTGGTGATGTTTCATTTCGTGCGGCGGCAATGGGGAGAAGCACTAATTACACACTTAGATATAGCTATGGTTCAAATCCACTTAGGATCTCATGGCGCTTGATAGAAAGTGATTTAATTCAGAGAATGAATGGCGACTATGAATTCCATCCCTCTGGTGAAGACGCTACCGAAACTGAAGTTGTCTATGACCTGGATGTAGATTTACTAGTTCGTTTGCCAGGTTTCGTGAAAAGACGGGCGGAAAGCAAAATAGTTCATGCAGCAGTCGATGACTTAAAAGAAAGGCTCGAGGCTAAAAGTAGATAATGCAGTAAGTTAGAAAGAACTTTTAAGTTCTAATCCTGCTTCTATTTACTGCGTCAAGCCAACTCTCATAGAGTTTGTCAGGAAGAGGGCTATTAACATCTGGTAAAAATGGCTCATCCCCCTTCCATAAGGTCTCAATTTCCTCTAATGATTCCCATATGCCAGATGCCAATCCGGCGAGGTAAGCGGCGCCCATAGCAGTTGATTCAGTGTTGGAAGAACGGATCACAGGAATTTTCAGTTGATCGGCTTGGAATTGCATTAGTAGATCCATTACCGAAGCCCCTCCGTCTGCTTTTAATTTTTCTGGAGTTAATGTGCCGTTCTTTTTTATCGTTTCGAGGACGTCGCGAGTTTGGAAAGCCATCGATTCAATTGTTGCTCTTGCAAGTTCAGCTTTTCCAACTCCACGCGTGAGGCCAGCAATGATTCCACGAGCATCAGGATCCCACCAAGGGCTACCTAAGCCTGAAAAAGCAGGGACTATAACTACACCTCCGTTGTTCGGAGAAGTCATAGCTAGTTGTTCTAGTTCTGAGGAGTCTTTAATTATCCCGAGTTCGTCACGTAGCCATTGAACTGTTGCCCCTGTCGAAAAAATTGAACCTTCGACTGCATACGTGAGAGGTGATTCAGAGTTCAATTTCCAAGCAACTGTCGTTATAAGCCCGTCATTGATTGGAGGTATTCCTTCACCGAGGTTTGTGAGGATAAACGAACCAGTTCCATAAGTGTTTTTAGTGTCACCTGATCTAAAGCAAGCTTGGCCAAAAAGAGAAGATTGTTGATCGCCAATAGCACTTCGAATAGGCACCTCTTTACCTAATGGGCCTTCATTAGCTGTCGAGCCAAAGTAACCAGAAGTAGAGCGAATCTCAGGAAGCGAATCAATAGGAACGGAAAACATGTTACACAATGAATCGGACCATTGTCCTTTCTTTAGGTCGAACAACATACTCCGAGAGGCATTTGAGGGTTCAGTTGCGTGAACTTTTCCGTTAGTGAGTTTCCAAATCAACCAAGAGTCCACTGTTCCTAAACAAAATTTCTTACCCAAATCCACCGAAGAGGATTTGATCATCCATTCAAATTTTGAAGCAGAGAAATATGGATCTAGCACTAGACCAGTTTTCGCCCTGATTTCACTCAGACAGCCTTGTCTTATTAACTCTTGACAGCGTTCGGTTGTCCTGCGGTCTTGCCAGACAATTGCATTATGTAAAGGTGTCCCTGATTCTCGGTCCCAAATGATGGCAGTTTCACGTTGGTTTGTTATTCCAAGGGAAACAACTTCATGTCCCATTTTCTCAATTTGTTCTGAAACTTCCTTTAGTGTGTTAGCTGCGGCTAGCCAGATTTCTTCCGGATCATGTTCGATGAGACCAGGTTCTGGATATATCTGCGTGAATTCTTGCTGTGAGGTGGTAAGAATTTCACCAGATGGATCCACTGCTAGTGTTCTAACACTCGTAGTGCCTGCATCTAAAGCTAGAACTACCTGCAATTTTACCCCTTCCTTATTTAGGAGAAATCTTCTTCGCTCATAAAACTCGCGTAATTGCTGCATAGTACAGGAGCACCCTCTTCAGGGGGGTCTCCGTCAGTAACGGGTGCATTTATGGCTTCAAGCGAATCATTTTGTCTAACCATAATTTGCACGAAAGAAATGTCCGCACCTGCTATTAATTCAGAGGCCGTGCAGACAAGCATGGCAAAAGCAAGACGGTTGCTCTTTGAATCATCTTGGGGAAAACCATCGAGACTGTCTAGGTGCACTTCCAGTAAAGTATTTTCAAGAATAGCGCCAATGACTTTGCTACCCTCAGCAAAAGGTGAAACGAGCTGTGTTTCTTGTTCAGTTAAAGTAGGACCAGCCAATACTTGATCCAATATGACGTTTATTGATCCATCTCCGGAGATTTCGCGATTTACCGGCTCTAGTTTCATTTCTCCATCTGGATTGGCCTTAGCTAGAAAAATTTTAACTGTTTCCTTGGGAGCGGGGGGTTGAGTAGTCGTTGAAGCGGGTGGCAGAAGAGCGTCTGGCAAATTTGAGGAAAGATCTCTTGGGCTATCGTCGAGAGGAATACTGCAGGCAGTCATCAAAGAGAGAAATAACAACAGAGCAAGAGTAGATAAGTTCTTTTTCATTATAGTTCCTCTTTTGTCGTGGGTAATTCGATTACAAAGCGGGAACCTGTCTCTGATTCTGTTGCTTTTAGATTTTCTACCCATACTTTTCCTCCGTGGAGTCGAACATCCTCTTGTACAAGACTCAGACCTAGACCTGTCCCTCCATCATCGCCGCGCTGACCGCTACTTGAACCTCTTGAAAAACGGTCAAAAATAATTTTCCTCTCTTCTGTTGAAATTCCAGGTCCGGCGTCCTCTACAGCTATTTCAATTGAATTTTCATTTGTTGAAACTTCTATCACGGTAGGACCGTTTCCATAACGGTGAGCATTGTCTATAAGGTTGGAGAGAGCTCTCGCTAAACGTCTCTTATCAACATTTATGACCAGGGAGTCTGCTCTTGCAGGAAGCATGTAACTGATTGAAGTATCATTCCTCGTGGCAGCTTGTATGAACTGAGCGACATTGACTTCTTCGAGTTCCAGAGAGGCAGCACCAGCGTCATAACCGGAGATTTCGAGAAGTTCAGAGACGAGGCGATTAAATCGTTCCAGATCGCGTGATAACAGGTCTAGTGCAGTTTGAGACCTTTTGGAGAGTTCATTCTTTCTAGACTCTAGGACTCCAACACTTGCCTTAAGTGTGGTTAAGGGGCTCCTCAACTCGTGGCTTACTTCAGAAGCAAAGCGCGCATCTCGATGAATGCGCTCTTCAAGAGCTCTAGCCATTTCATTGAATGATTCCGATAGTCGATCTAGATCAGGATCACTTTGTCGAATCAACCTTGTGTCTAGACGCCCACCAGCTATAGCTTCTGCTGCTTCCCTCACATTTCTAAGCGGTCGTAATGTGCGTCGACTTATCCACCAGCCCAGAAGTGCAGCAAGAGAAGTGACACCTGTTCCCGCCCCGAAAAGAATTATACTCAGGTCATCGAGTGTCTCTTCTAGATCAGTTAGATCAACTATAGCGAAATATGCTGCATCGAATACTTGAAGTGGAATTCCTAAAACAAGACGAGTTTTGCCATTAATTTCAGCTCTTAACTGGCCGGCTTTAAGTTCTGTAACTCGTTCTAAAATATTCTCTGGAATATCGTCCCTGTCTAGTTCTTGTGAAGGGAGCCAGTGAGTACCAATCCTTATCAATCGTTGACTCCCTTCGATTTTTGTCATTGAATCTACAATTGAGGGCAGATCTTCTACAGAAGAGTCTGGTGTTAGCTGATTTGATAAACGTGTGGCGTTGGTCGAAGCAAAAGCTGATGCGGCGGTTTCACGGCTATCGATAAGTTGTTGCCTGGTAAGGACAAGAGTTGCTCCCGAAAGTCCTATTGATACGAGCAAACCGCCGACTGCGAAGAAGAGGGAAATCCTTGTTCTTAGACCTAGTTTCAGTTTGGAAGAACGAGTTTCGGTTTGATCGTGCTTTTCATTTGACATTGGCTAGCTAACTCTTTTAACCGGCATTAAAACTGGGTTTGGAGCTTGTAACCCATTCCCCTTACGGTGACCACATATTTTGGATTTGCGGGATCCATCTCGACTTTTGTTCGTAGACGTCTAACGTGTACATCTACAAGTCGACTATCTCCGAAATAGTCATAACCCCAAACTCGTTCTAGTAAATCTTCACGACTTAGAACTTTTCCAGAGCTGGTAGCTAGTTCGATCAAAAGTTTAAATTCGGTGCGCGTTAGATGGACTTCTCTACCGTTAACGCGAACCATTCCTTCATCTGCAATTATTTCAAGTTGGTCAAATAAAAAATTCGTCGTCGTGCCTATAGTTTTAGACCTTCTAAGGAGTGCCCTAACGCGTGCAGATAACTCCTTTGGATCGAAAGGTTTTCTTAGATAGTCATCCGCTCCAGCTTCTAGACCGGCCACAACATCATGACTATCTGAGCGGGCGGTAACCATAACGATTGGGACATCACCTAAACGCCGTATTTTTCGACAGACTTCAAATCCGTCGATTCCCGGAAGCATGATATCTATCAACACGACATCACTGGGCTGTCTCGAAAATGAAGCCAATGCATCTTCACCATTAGAGGTTTCTTCAACCTCCCAGCCTTCTTCTTGAAGGGCTAGACTGACGGCAGTTCGAATTCTTTCGTCATCTTCTACTGTAAGAATTCTTACACTCATACTTTAATGTTGCCTCATTTCTTGGGTAGTTGTGGCATTTTGTAAGGATTGAAATTTTTCTTTGTTTTTATTTTGGAAAATGAACTGGTTTTAAAAGGTTTTTGAATAATTATAAAGTAGTTATGAATAATCTATCTGACTGTTTATTAGTAATTCCACTACTTGATCTATTAGATGTTTAGAGGAAGCTACTGTTATTGAGTTCTCATAAATCTCTGAAGAACTTTTTAATACATTTACTTCAGGCTGGCTATAGTCGCCAGATTTTGAAGGATTGATTACCATCATTATCCCTCCGGCATTTTTTACAAGAGCATGACCTGCTGAAATGTCCCACGGGGAGAGTCCATGTTCAAAAAATGCGTCGACTCGACCGCAAGCTACTGATGCGAGGTCAAATGCTGCCCCACCCATTCGACGGATGTCTCTAATTTTTGGCAAAATGCCAATCAGGTTTTTCGCTTGAGTGCCTCTGAATTCAGATTTGTAAGAGAAGCCTGTAGCGATTAATGCATTGGAGAGTTCGTTTGTTTTACTTACTTCAACTTCTCTGCCATTGCAGGTTGTTCCGTGGGAAGATGAAGCGCTAAATAACTCATTCAGTAAAGGGGCGTATATCGCTCCAACTTTTGTTTCCTTGTCGATTTCAACTCCTACTGATATTGAAAACCCAGGGTGACTGTAAACAAAGTTTGTTGTTCCATCTATTGGGTCGATAAACCACCGAATATTGTTTTTCCCTTTTATATAGGTCCCTTCTTCGCAGATAATTTCATCGTTTGGTCTACGAGAAGTGACGTATTCTGTGATTTGTTTTTCGGACCATTCATCAATTTCAGTTACAAGGTCAGTTGTAGAACTCTTGGAAGTTAATGTGTGGCGCTCACCAAGCCTTTTGGCGACTTTTTTACCAGTCCGCTTAGCAATGTTGGAGGCGAGGGTTCTTAAGTCTTCTTCGATTGATTTTTTACTCAACTGGAAATCTTTCACGTACCGACTGTTGACGTTCGGTTGTCTTCCATTCAGACATAGCTTTAAGGGCCAGATTCGAAACCACAGAGACACCGACAGAGGCCAGCAAGGCAGCACCTAGACCTATAGAGCCGGAAAGTGTCTCGCACCCATTTTCACACTGTAAATCTGTAACTGCATATCCAACTAGACCTCCGCATAATCCGGAAATAGTAATTGCAACAATCGCCATAATTCTTGCTTTCACCGAGGGAGCTGAAGAAGTGGACATATAAATTAATACTCCTGATTCTGCATTATCGAGTTGGTGCTAACTTTAGGCTATAGGTCAAAATTAGATACTTAATTAGGTGAACAATATTGATATGAAAAATGAATCCTTTAGAAACTGGTCGGTTGTTGGAGGGCTTATTCGAAAAGACTCTAAAATTTTACTGGTTGCTAATCGACGCAGAGGCAAGTTGCACCGTGGAAAAAGAGGTGGAGTAGATTGGACTCCACCAGGAGGTGTGATCGATGAGGGTGAGAGTGCAGTCGAGGCTCTGGAACGCGAAGTATATGAGGAGACTGGCCTGCGAGCGTCAACTTGGTCTGAGTTGGTTTACGGGGTGTCTGTAAATTTTCTTAAACAGAACATGGCTTTACAGGTCGAGGTTTTTGAAGCGATTGACTGGGCTGGTTCGTTAGTTGTAAATGATCCAGATGAAATTGTTGAAGATGCCGAATTTTTTTCTGAAAAAGCTTGTGAAGTTCGATTGAAAAACTCTCCAGTTTGGGTTAGAGAACCAGTAGTTGCGTATATAAAAGGAGAGATACCCTCCGAAAAAAGTTTTAGCTATATAGCTGTATCTGACAAAGCCGGTAACTTGATCGTGGAACGCAGGCAGTGACAGCCTCAATACTCCATGTAGACATGGATGCGTTCTTTGCTTCAGTTGAATTGCTTCGCCATCCGGAATTAGTAGGTAAACCTGTTGTAGTGGGAGGAAGTGGGAATCGTGGCGTTGTAGCCGCAGCTTCTTATGAGGCACGCTCCTACGGAATTTATTCTGCTATGCCATCCAGAAGAGCTAAAAGACTCTGTAGGGATTTGGTATTCATTTCTGGAGATTACGAATTCTATGTTAAGGCAAGTGAAAGAATTATGAATATTCTCAAAAGGTTTACTCCGCTGGTTGAACCGTTGTCCCTGGATGAAGCTTTTTTAGATATTGGGGGAGTGCGAAGAGTTCATGGAGAGCCTAAATCAATTGCTTATAAAATCCGAGATGCGATATATGAAGAAGAAGGGCTTAGATGCAGTGTTGGAGTATCTGTAAATAAGTTTTTGGCGAAGCTCTCGAGTGAGAATGCAAAACCGAAAGTAGGGCAAAGAGGTCCTGTATATGGTGAGAGTGTTTTTCTTCTTGATGAAAACGAAATAGAAATTTTTTTAGATCCACTTCCTGTTGATGCAATTTGGGGTGTCGGACCTAAAACCCATAAAAAGTTAAATGCTCTAGGGATAGAGACCGTAGGGGAACTCAGTCGAGTTTCTGAAGGAAGTTTGGTTTCGAGCCTAGGGAAAGCGGCTGGTCAACAACTCTGGCGTCTAGCTAGAGGTATTGACAATCGAAATGTAGTCGTAGAACAGGAAGCTAAATCTATAGGACACGAGGAAACATTTTCTAAGGACTTAACAAATCGAGAAGACGTAGAACGCGAGTTGGTTCGACTGGTTGATTCTGTTTCATGGCGCTTACGAAAATCAGAAAAGAAATGCCGTACAGTTTCCTTAAAAGTCCGTTATTCGGACTTCACTACCTTTTCTCGCTCTTATACCTTTCCGGACCCCACTTCTCTTTCTTCTACAGTGTTGGTAGAAGCCAAGAAGTTGCTTGGTGAGGTGGATCTAAGACCTGGAGTCAGACTACTCGGAATTTCTGTGACAAATTTTGATAAGAGTTTCGGTGAGCAACTTAAATTTTCTGAAAATCCCCATTCAAATCGGAAAAACAGTGAAGATGCTGTCGATTTGATTCGAGATCGATTCGGTGTGGCATCAATTGGGCCCGCGAGCATACTAGGTTCCAGTGGGATGCGTGTTAAAAGAAAAGGAGAGCAACAGTGGGGTCCAGATGAAAATTCAAGTAATTGAATTAGAAAGGGTTAGTTATTGATAGGTGTTATGCCTTGATTAACAGTTAGAATTTTGTTTACAGATATTTACACGGGTAGGAGAGCTAGATAGATGCCACTTTCAGAAGATGAAGAGAAGATTCTTCTTGAAATAGAGGAAAGTCTTTATGAGAGTGATCCTGAATTAGCGCGTGAAGTTTCCGAAACTACCGTTTACACAAAGTCGCTCAAAAACTTAAAATGGTCGGTTTTAGTTTTTTTTCTTGGAGTGGTTTGCATGCTCCTAACGTTGTCTATTTCTTTCGTAGTTGCGTTCCTCGCGTTTCTACTGATGTTATTTTCAGCACTTGCAATTGAAAGAAATGCCAGGAACCTCGGTCGAACCGGTATTCAACAAGCATCTCAATCTTCATTGTGGAATGAAAAAGGTATCAAATTGGGAGACTCGTCACAGAAGTTTCGAGATTTAATGAAAGAGCGTTTCCGTCGCGATAATCTCGGCTGAAATTATGAAGGGGAATGTTAGTGAAAGATATTCTCGCAGTAGATGTAGGTGCAACTAAACTTGCTGTAGCCCGAGTTGCTTCAGATGGTGTGATTAAAAAACGATCTTCAACCCCTACTCAATCCAATGATGGGGAAGAGTTATTCCGGAAGTTGGTTTCCTTATCTGAAGAAGTTTTAGAGGGAACAGAAGTCGACGGTTGTGGAGTGGGAAGCGCTGGGCCTATGACGAATAATGGAGAGGAGATCTCCCCGTTAAACATTCCCCAATGGAGAAACTTTCCGTTACGGTCGAAATTGTCAGAAGCTCTTGGTGTGCCAGTAGCCCTCGACAATGATGCTAAAGCAATTGCTTTAGGAGAGGGCTGGATAGGAGCAGCTTCCGAGCATAAAAATTATTTAGCGATGGTAGTTTCTACTGGAATCGGTGGTGGTTTTGTAATCGATGGAAAACTCTTGGATGGAGAGATGGGGAATGCGGGTCATATAGGACATATAAATGTTGAACCCGGGGGACCCTTATGTGTATGTGGTGCTAGTGGTTGCCTCGAAGCGGTTGCTTCGGGTGGTGCAATAGAAAAAGAAACAGGTATGCCCGCTGCGGAAGCATCAGAAGAAGTAAAAATGCGTTGCGGTTATTTTGTTGGAAAAGCTATTTCGATAGCCGTCAATTTACTCAATATCCCCACCGTGCTAATCGGAGGTTCGGTTGCTTTAGGATTCGGACCTATCTTTCTTAATAAAGTTCGTTCAACTGCAGCAAGTTTTTGTGGTCTTGATTTTACAAAAAACCTGCAAATAAATTTCACAAGCCTTAAAGACGAGGCTCCTTTGATTGGAGCAGCAGCGGTTTGGCTGAACACTAAAGGCACTAGTTAGTGTTGAAAGGTAAATGGTTACTTAAGCTTTTGTTGGTTCTGTTGCGGAAACCTTCATTGTGGTTTACAAGCACAAAGCAGGTTTTTATTCTCGCTAAAAGTAGATGGCCGTTGATCCCTCCCTTTTTGCCACTCCCTAGTAACGATTTTTTGGAATTCAGAATTGTCACTTACCAGGGCGAGTCGGAAAAGCTACCAGAAGTTGATGTTGTAATCACATGGCTTACATGGGTAGCAGAATTAGAAAAATCAAAGATTTAATAACGTGGGAAGCTGGAGTATTAAAAGACCTGAAGGAAGTGTCGCTGACAGACATCTGACGCTTCCTACCTTTGAGTCGCGGCAAATAATTATTCATGAGATTGATAAACCAACAATGGTTTTTGGAACTGTGCAGAAAAATATGTCCTTAGAAACTGGTATCGAATGCGATTATGTTTATAGAAAATCAGGAGGAGGGGCGGTCTTTCTTGAACCCGGCAAGGTCCTATGGGTAGATTTTGTTGTACCGAGAGAAGACCCTCTATGGTGTAACGACATTAGACGTTCCTCGGTATGGCTAGGTGAACTTTGGGTAAGGGCCATGAAAGACATTGGTCTTAATGGGAAAGTTCATAATGAAGAAATCCGAAAAACAGAACTCTCTCGACTCGTATGTTTTGCAGGGTTAGCAACTGGTGAGGTTACAGTTTCGGGAAAAAAAGTTGTTGGTATCAGTCAAAGGCGAACTCGAGAAGGGGCGTGGTTTCAGTGCGCTGCTTTGTTTTCCTGGCCTGCAGAAAGAATTGCTCATCTACTTCAAATGGAACCAGCAGAAAAGGTTGTTGACGATTTACTGGAAGTGGCCGCTCCTATTAAAGCAGATCCAGATGAATTACTGCTTTCACTCATAAAAAGCGTTAATTAGAACCTATTAAAACGCAATAAATCAAAGGAAATTGATTAAATCTCCTTCTATTGGCGCGCCTATTGACATAAGTGGGGTGTTATAGTAGAAATATGGAGGAAAATGGGGCGAAATGGGAAATATTTATTTTCACTTGTTTTCTAGCAAATTTTCACTACAGGTAGAAAAAGGAAAACAGAATGCTTTTTGTCGGAACACATGAACATTCACTCGATGAAAAAGGACGCGTTGTTCTTCCTGCAAAGTTCCGATCCCGCTTTTCTGCAGAAGCGTTTATTTCACCTGCAGCTAATTGCATTGCAATTTATACCCCTGAAGCTTTTGCGGAAATGGTGACGCGACTTCAGACGCAAGTTCAGGAGGGGAGCGTGGAACCCAAAATACTCAGGCGACTTGCGGCTAGTTCTGATGAACAGCGCATCGACAGTCAAGGCAGACTAAGTATTCCTCAACGTTTACGTGAATTTGCTTCTTTAGAGAATGAGGCACTCCTCTGTGGAGCGATCACACACATAGAGATTTGGAACCCCGATGACTGGGAAGGAATGGCAGATGATCTTGACAGATCCTTAGCTGACACTTTCTGGCAGGGGGGAGGAATATAACCACTGGTCATTTAAACATCTCAATCTTCCGATTATGGATCGTTCTCCGGATAGCAGATGGAAGGCCCCTCCTCCACCTCCTCCCATCAAGATCTTTAGGAGAAATTCTTGAGTTTGGTTATTCGGGGAACGGTCGATAGTCGGAAAATATTTCAAAGGTAATTAAGTGAATAATAAATTAACTTCAAACTTTAAGCATGAGGCAGTGATGTTGAACGAAGTGCTTGATGTAGTTGACCATATGCCACCTGGGATTTTCATCGACGCAACATTGGGAGGGGCTTCACATTCAGAAAAAATACTTGAGAGACGTATTGATATTGAACTCGTTGCCATTGATCGTGACCACTTAGCATTAGAGGCGGCGCGTTGCAGGCTCGAAAGATTTTCAGAAAGAGTTAGATTTTTTCATAACTCTTTTTCTTCATTGGAGAAAATATTTAACGATGAAAATATTTCTCTAATTTCTGGGTTCCTTTTTGATTTAGGTGTTTCTTCACCCCAGTTAGACAATGCGGACCGAGGTTTCAGTTATCGTTTTGACGGCCCTCTAGATATGAGAATGGATGTTCGTCAGGAAAGAACGGCTTCATATTTATTAAATAATTCAGACAAGTCTGAACTGCAGAGAATAATAGAGAAGAATTCTGACGAAAGATTTGCAGCGCGTATAGCTGCTTCAATAATTAGGAATCGTCCGATCAGTAGCACTTTAGAATTTGCTGAATTGGTAAAGAACGCTATTCCAGCTGCAGCGAGAAGGCGAGGTGGTCATCCCGCTAAACGAACTTTTCAAGCAATTCGCATGGAAGTTAACCAGGAACGCGAAGAGTTGATTCAAGGAGTGACTGCTTCGATTGATCGATTACGACCGAAGGGGTGTGGAATAGTTATTTCTTACCACTCTGGTGAAGATCGGATAGTCAAGGAACTATTTAGAAATGTAGTAACTGGTGGTTGTGCTTGCCCGAACAAACTTCCGTGTGTCTGTGGTGCAGTCCCAAAAGGCCAGTTGCCGCATTCAGGTTTAACCGCTTCAAAGGAAGAAATAAAAGAAAATAGACGAGCAAAGAGTGCTCGGATGAGAGTTTTGGAGCGCTTATGACTATCGCAGCTGACCTTCCAGTATCTCGAAAGAAGATCGTTAAAGCTGAGACTCGAAGAAAAAGAAGCGGGATTACCTTTCCGGTTTTTCTAGGTGTGACTATTTCTTTCATTCTTTTATTTTCTGTGGCAGGTTCACATGCTTTTTTAGTTTCAATCCAACAGGAAGTTGATTCTCTCCATCAGCAAATTGCAGAAGGGAGGGGTAATTCAAGTGAATTGCGGGTTGAGGTCACTGAATTGAAGGGTCCGGGAAGGATTCGTTCTGTGGCAGAAGGTCGTCTAAACATGTTGCAAACACCTAACAGAAAACAATTGCAGCCAATTTTTGAACTTTCCCCACCGTCGGATAACCCCTTTAGGGGACCAAGTTGATGTTCAATAAAAAGAAAAAATCTCCTGCTTCGCCATCAAAGAGGTTTTTCCGAAGATCTATTTTTGTTGGGATGGTAATGATACTAATTTCGGGAGGTTTGGTTTGGAAGTTGGTGTATTTCCAAATATTAGACCCAGAACGTTATATAGCCCATGGAGTGAATCAGAGAATGAAAACAGAAAAAGTACTTGCTCAACGAGGGTCAATACTTGACAGGTATGGAGTTGATTTGGCGGTTTCTGTTCCAAGGCGTTCTTTAGTTGCTGACACAAGACTTGTTGAAGACCCAGTACAAACCGCCAAAGCTTTAGTTCAGATAATAGGCGGCGACTTGGTAGAACTAGAAAATAAATTGAGCAGTGGAAAACAATTTGTATATATCTCTCGACAAGTAGAGGATCGGTTTGCAGATGCAGTTTTATCGTTAAAACTTTCAGGTATTTATACCCAAAAAGAACAGAGTCGAGTTAGACCAGATGGGGACGCTGTGCTTGCGATTATCGGAAGGACAGATATAGACGGGAACGGTATAAGTGGTTTAGAAAAATCTTATAACGAATATTTATCTGGCGAGAATGGAGTGAAAATAGTTGAACGAGGCCCCAGAGGGTCAACTATTCCAGGGGGAGAGTACTATCGCGAACCAGCTGAGAATGGAGAAACAATTGTTTCAACTTTGGATCGCTCTCTTCAGTTTGAAGCAGAGAAGATTTTGATTTCTGGAGTTGACAGGGCAGGAGGCAAAGCAGGCTTATTGGTAGCAATGAGGCCATCCACGGGCGAAATACTAGCCTCAGTAGCGGTAGAACGAAGTCTGGATGGAGAGGTTCGGCAAATTAGTGAACATCGAAGTGCAACATGGACTTTTGAACCAGGTTCAATAATGAAACCGTTGACTTTTTCTGCGGTTATGGATGCTGGCGTGGCTTCCACTGACTCAGTTCGGAAAGTAAGAGATGAGATACATGTCCATGACTCTGATTTTTCCGACTGGTTTGATCATGACGAAATAGAATGGTCAGTTTCTGAGATTCTTTTCAGGTCTTCGAATGTCGGAACTATTCTCTGGGCTCAAGAAATTGGTCCATCACTTTTGCATCATAAATTACAAAAATTTGGTATTGGAAGAAAAAGTGAATTGAATTTCCCCGGAGAAGCAAATGGAATTCTTCTTCCGGTTGAAAAGTGGTCTGGAACTTCTTTGCCAACCATAGCTATCGGACAAGGGGTCTCTGTTACTCCTGTTCAGATGTTGACGGCATACGCAACTATTGCAAATCGTGGATTGAAGCCCGCGCCCACTCTTATACGTGGTGTGGGGGATAATGTAGAAATGTCTGTCAATCTATTAAATACTCAACCTGAAAGAATTATTGAATCACAGACTGCTGAGTCGTTAGTTGAAATAATCGAAACGGTGGTGAGTTCGGGTACCGGAAGGAACGCACAAATTCCTGGTTACAGAGTTGCCGGAAAGACTGGTACGGCATGGAAACCACAATTAGGTGGGTATGGAGAAGAAGAAGAAGATCGTCGTTACGTAGTGAGTTTTGCGGGATTTTTTCCAGTGGAAACCCCTGAAATTGTAGCGCTAGTGGTAGTAGACGAACCTTCTGCTTCTGCTGACTCTGGAGGAAAAGCGGCAGCTCCAATTTTTGCGGATTTTGCCGAATTTGCGGCACGTCAATTAAGAATCCCATCTGAAAATGAGAAAATTGACTCCTCTTTTGTGGAACGAGTGGTTGCTGTTACACCAGCACAAGCAGGATTGTTGACTGCTGAGTTGAATGAATTCCCTATTGAAGAGTTTCCTGAAGAAATTGCGGGATCTCTAGTTGAATAATGCTTTTATCAAACCTGATCGCCGACATTGAAGGATTGCTTGATGGTAATCAAGTTGATACAGAAGTTAAACGTGTTATTCATGACTCGCGTGAGATTATTGAAGGTGATATTTTTTGTTGCCTAAGAGGTGAGGTTACTGATGGTCATAATTACATCCAAGAAGCAATTGATTCAGGTGCCTCGGCGCTCTTAGCTGAAGAAGTAAGTGAATTTAATATCCCAACGTTTCTAGTTGAAAATGTTAGAGCAGTTTTACCTCGTGTTGCTTCTCGAATTGTTGGTGACCCATCAAAAGAAATAAGTGTTGTAGGCGTTACCGGAACTAATGGCAAAACGAGCGTAGTGAGTATGTTGGCTGAGGTATTACGCACTCACGAAATACCCACAGCGACAATTGGTACTTTGACGGGAATGTTAACGACTCCGGAGTCCCCGGAACTGCAACGAGAATTGCGAAAATATTGTAGTGATGGAGTCGAAGTGGTTGCGATGGAGGTATCTTCCCATTCGCTTGTTCAGAAGAGAGTGAATGAAACGTATTTTTCAAGTGTTGCCTTTACAAATCTGAGTCATGATCATCTTGACTTTCACGGAAATATGGAAAATTATCATCTAGCAAAAGGCCTCTTATTTAGTAGAGAATTTTCAGAAAGGGCGGTAATTGCAACAGATTCAGAATATGGGCGTTCTTATTTCGAAAAAGCTATTTCAAGTGGAATGGAAGTGGAGGCACTTTCACTAAAAAATAGAAATGTTGTATTTGAGCAGAGAAGTTCTTCTTTCGATTGGCGTGGAGAAAGGGTGACCATTCCATTAGGTGGGCCTTTCGCTTTCTCCAATGCACTTGTTTCTGCTGAAATTGCTATTCAACTCGGATTAGGGATTGAAGAAGTTATTGCTGGATTGAATTCGTTAAATGGTATTTCTGGCCGATTTGAACCCGTACCAATCGCGCAAGAGAGCTCAGCGATTATTGACTACGCACACACACCATCTGCATTAGCAGAACTTCTTGAAGGGTGCAGAAAAATAGTTGTTGGACGAATTATTCTTGTATTTGGTTGTGGTGGTGATAGGGATTCGGAAAAGCGTCCCCAAATGGGAAGAGCAGCGAGTGCAGGAGCTGATGTGAATATTTTGACAAGCGATAACCCTCGTGGTGAAGACGCAGAAAAAATAATTTCTGAAATTGCTTCTGGTATGGCCGTAAAACCACAAATTATCGAAGTGGATAGGAGAAAGGCTATAGAACGAGCTGTTAATGAAGCTGAATCTGGTGACCTAATCGTAGTTGCTGGGCGTGGACATGAGGAATATCAAGAAATTGACGGGAAGAAGATCCCTTTTTCCGATAAGACTGTATTGCTAGATGTTGTTTCAAAATCACCTTCTTCAGGAGAGCGATGATACGAATTCTTATAGCCGCTGCTATCGCTATGGTTGTTTCTTTGTTTTTGAGTCGGGCTTTGGTCTTTTGGCTAACTCGGTTGAAAATTGGACAACCAATTCGTGAAGATGGCCCGGTTGGTCATATCACAAAAGCAGGAACACCAACAATGGGTGGTGTTGGAATTGTGGCTGGAGCTACAGCCGGCTACATCATTAGTGACTTATACCACGGTATTTACACTCGGACTGGAATTTTTGTGATGCTAAGCATTCTTGGAGCTGGGGCAGTGGGGCTAATCGACGACTGGATCAAGGTAGTCCGCGAAAGGAATCTTGGCCTAAACAAAAAAACGAAAATGTTTGGACTTTTGCTTGTCGCAGTAGTTTTCGCCATTTTGATGACAACTTATTCTCCAGTTCATACTCAAATCTCTTTTACTCGTTTTAATTATCCTGGCTGGGAGATCGGCGAAGTTTTATGGAGCCTATGGGCGATTCTTCTTATTTCAGGATCAGCAAATGCAGTTAACTTAACTGATGGATTAGATGGTTTAGCGGCGGGAGCCGCTATTTTTTGTTTTGGGGCTTTCGGCGTTATTTCATTTTGGCAGTTTCGATACCCCGATTTGTATGAGGTCCCACATGCCTTAGACCTTGCGGTAATTTCAGCAGCCATGGCGGGCGCTTGTCTAGGTTTCTTATGGTGGAATTCCGCGCCGGCAGAGATTTTTATGGGTGATACTGGATCGTTGGCAATTGGAACAGGGCTAGCTGCACTTTCTCTCGCGACAAACACTCAACTTCTTTTGCCTATTGTTGCAGGTTTATTTGTTGTAGAGACGCTTTCAGTAATAATCCAAATATTGGGTTTCAGATTTTTTTCTAAGCGAAGAGTTTTCAAAATGGCACCCCTCCATCACCACTTTGAATTATCTGGCTGGCCTGAAACCACTGTGATTGTACGTTTTTGGATGATGTCTGGACTGTGCACGGCTCTCGGTATAGGACTGTTTTATGGTGACTCACTTCGTTCCGGCATAGTCGGATTAATTGCCGGTACTTATTGATGGGTGATGAGACTTTAGTACTCGGATTAGGAATTTCAGGATGTGCCGCGAG
The DNA here is from genome assembly GCA_002718845.1 of Gammaproteobacteria bacterium. GTDB lineage: Bacteria > Pseudomonadota > Gammaproteobacteria. The sequence continues at coordinate 27,074 of PBFS01000021.1, forward strand.
TGAGGCACTTATCTCGCGCGACTACAAGGTATGCGCTGTAGATGACTCTCCTTCAGAATTTATTAATGAGTGGGCTAATAAATTGTCGCTAGAACTAGCTCCAGCTCCTGCGACTGATAAGTGGGAAAATTTTCTTCAAAGATTTTCACAAATTCTCATTAGTCCTGGTATCCCTGACTCGCATCCTGTTTTCGAAGCTGCTTCCCGAGTTGGATCTACTGTTATAGACGAAGGTGATCTAGCTAATGAATGGGATGACAGACCTCGATGTGCAGTTACTGGAACTAATGGTAAAACAACAGTTGTAACGCTTGTTACGGAGATGCTTAACCGGTCCGGTCTAAATGCTGTTGCAACTGGAAACTTAGAGAAACCAGTGGTAGTAGCGATAGAAGACAGTTCAGCGGATTGCTTTGTGATTGAGGCATCCTCTTTTCGGCTTGCTCACTCTCTTAAGTTCAAAGCATCACCTGCGGCTTGGTTGAATTTTGCGCCTGACCATCTCGATCACCATTTGAGTTTAGATAGCTACTTGCAGGCAAAAAAACGTGTTTGGGAAGGTGTCAAAAAAGAATCTGATGCTATTGCCAATTTATCTGATCCGGTTGTGAAACAGTATTCGCCTAAAGGGGCCACTGGGTTTGGAATCGAGGGTTCTTATTGTTATGTAAAAGGCTTTAACTTAATATTCGAGGAAGAGTCGCTACTTGATATTAGAGATTTACCACGAAGTATGCCTCATGATTTAGAAAATGCTCAGGCTGCATTGCTTCTCGCTAAAAAATTCGGAGCTGATATTGGGTCCTGTGTTGAAACACTTGAGCGCTTTAAAGGCTTAGAACACCGAGTTGAGTTGGTTGTTGAAAGAAACGAAATCCTTTTTGTAAATGACAGTAAATCAACGACTCCTCATTCCACGGTTTCTGCGTTAAGAGGCGTACCAGGTGCTGTTCTAATAGCTGGAGGAAAAAATAAAGGGCTTGACTTAACTCCGTTAAAAGAAACTAAACCGCTCGCTGTGATCGCTATAGGTGAAACCGCTGAAGAAATAGTGAAAATTTTTAAAGATGAGTGCAGCGTCGAAGTTGCAAGCACAATGAGCGAAGCTGTTGAAAAGGCTTATAAGAAAGCACTCCCCAAAGGAATTGTTCTTTTATCACCCGCTTGCGCTTCTTTCGATTGGTATGAATCTTATTCTGAAAGAGGTTCAGATTTCATCAGAGCAGTTTCCGAACTGGAAATATTCTAGGTTGGATCGTGAACACTAAAACCTTTTCTGGGAAACGCAAGAAAGGCTTAAGGATTTCAGCAAATCCACCTGGGTTCCGTTCCCTACGGTTCGTCGTGTTAATTACGGCGATGATCATACTCACCCTTCTGGGGGTTGTAATGGTTCTCTCTGCCTCATCGGTTAATGATCTTCGTATTTTTGGTGACACTTGGCATCATTTAAAAAGACAAGTTTTATGGCTTTTTTTGGGAGTTATTTCGATGGCAGTAACGATACGAATCGATTATCGAAAAATTAGAAAATTTTCAATCCCATTTTTACTTCTCTCTTTGACTCTCTGTGGACTTGTGTTGCTTCCAAGTATCGGAATTACCGCTAATGGCTCTGCTAGATGGATAGGCATAGGGTCCTTCACTTTTCAGCCTTCTGAATTTCTTAAGATAGCAATAGTTATTTATCTAGCGGATTTGTTTTCTGGATCAAAGAAAAAAACAAGTGTGACTATAACTTCACTCAAGAAATTTCTGTTAGTTCTCGGAACGGCAGTAGCCCTTCTGATGCTTGAGCCAGATTTAGGAACGACGGCTATCATTGCTGCAATTTCGCTAACCATTCTATTTTTTTCTGGCTTTCGTGTTAGGAATCTTCTTTTAATGGGAATTTCAGGAATCGCTTTACTTTTTGCAGCAAGTTACTCATCGGGCTACAGACGCAAGAGACTCTTAGGAGTGTTAGATCCTTGGCAGGATCCAACTGGTACCGGTTGGCAAGCTCTTCAATCAGCGGTAGCGATTTCACAAGGTGGGGTGAGTGGATTAGGACTTGGGGAAAGCCGAGCAAAATGGGGATTTCTACCATTTTCACATACTGACTTCATTTTCGCAATTGTTGCTGAGGAGTTGGGTTTTATCGGAGCCTGTTTAGTGATTCTTGCATTTTTATCAATAGGGTTGGCCGGTTTAACTGCTGCTTTTAAAGCTCCGGATAATTTCGGGCAACTTTTAGCGGCAGGTATAACAGCTTGGATAAGTATTCAGGCATTTGTTAATTTGGGGGCAGTTCTGGGGATATTGCCTATCACAGGTGTTCCGCTTCCTTTTGTTTCTTCTGGTGGAAGTTCTTTAGTGGTGACTATGGCTGCGTTTGGAATTTTATTGAACGTGGCTAGGCAGACGCGATGAGTAAGGATAAATGTAAATGATTTCAGATGCTTGTCGTGTTTTAATTGCTGGAGGAGGTACTGCTGGTCATGTTATTCCAGCTGTAGCGATAGGAAAAACTCTTTACAGTAAAGGGGTTTTGAAAAAGGAAAATGAAATCCATTTTGTCGGAAGCAAGCGAGGAGTGGGTCGAGAAATCGTTCACGAAGCTGGCTTTGAGATGAGTGTTCTTCCAGGGCGAGGAATTCAAAGAAAGATTACTTTTCGGAACGTGTTGTCTATCCTCTCTCTATTCTTCGCATTTTTTCGAGCTTCTTTCATGATCCTTAAGGCGAAACCAGAAATTATTGTCGTAATGGGAGGTTATGCGAGTCTTGCTTGTGGTTTAGCGGGGAGACTTTTTAACGTGCCCCTATTAGTAGCCGAACAGAATGCGGTTCCAGGAGCTACTAATAAAATTATTGCGCATTTTGCTGAGCTATCAGCTGTTTCTTTCGAGGGTGTTAATCTTCCGCATTCCGTGTTAACCGGAAACCCATTAAGGTCTGAAATTTTAAATTTCATTGAGAATGATTCTCGTAAAGAGACCCGGAGAGAGTTAGGAGTCAATGGCCGAACAATGATCACGATTTTTGGTGGCTCTCTGGGAGCACATCGCTTAAATGAGACGGTATTCGAATTGTCGCAACTTTGGGAGGGCAAAGCAATTTCCATTTACCACGTTGTGGGGACACGTGATTGGCCAGAATTCTCTCAATTAGAACAAAAATCAATTGGTGATGTCGAGTACAAAATGATTGAATACTTGAATGACTTAACGGCACTAATCGGAGCCGCAGATTTAGTCATTAGTAGAGCAGGTGCTACAAGTGTCTCAGAAATTACTGCTTTGGGGGTCCCCTCGATACTTGTTCCGCTTCCAAATTCTCCGGGAAACCATCAAGAAAAAAACGC
>PBFS01000022.1 GCA_002718845.1 Gammaproteobacteria bacterium
AACTATTTACTATCCACCGTCAGGAGTATCTTGTTTAGATTCACTATCAGGAGTATCTTGTTTAGATTCGCTATCAGGAGTATCTTGTTTAGAAGTTAATTGTTTAATACCCAAAGAAACTCTTTCTCTTTCAGCATCTATTGATAAAATTATTGACTCAACCTCGTCCCCTTTTTTAAACATTCTTATCGCCTCTTCTTGGTTATCGTCTTGTGTAATATCAGTTATATGTATCAAACCATCAATATCTCCATCAAGACCAACAAAAATTCCAAAATCTGTTATTGACTTAATTGGGCTTTTTATAATTTCACCTTTTTTATGATTTTCTGAAAACTGTATCCATGGATTCTCAAGGCATCGCTTTAGACTTAACGACACTCTTCTTTTCTCATCATCTATTTCTATTACTTTAACTTCCAACTCATCACCTAAATTTGTTACTTTGTTAGGATTTATATTTTTATTTGTCCAATTTAATTCTGACGTTCTTATTAAACCCTCAACATCATTACCTAAATCAATAAAGACGCCATAATCAGCAATATTAGTAACTTTACCTTTATAGTTATTATCAACTTTTAAATTTTCTGTAACTTTATTCCAAGGATCATCTTGAAGTTGTTTCATTCCAAGACTAACTCTATTTTTTTCTGAATCAAATTTTAATACAATAACCTTTATTTCATCTCCAACTTTTAAAATTTCACTTGGGTGACTAATTCTTTTCCATGATATGTCAGTGATATGCAATAAACCATCTATTCCACCTAAATCTATAAATGCCCCATAATCTGTTAAATTTTTTATGAAACCAGTGACAGTTTTCCCCTCAGTATATTTCTCTGCCGTTTCATCAGAACCTACTCCTTGGTCCATCAGTACTGCTTTTCTAGATAAAACTATATTATTTCTAATTTTATCCATTTTGATAATCTTAAAATCTAAAAGCTTACCTTCTATATAATCAACGTCTTTAGTTGGCCTTACGTCAACCAACGATCCTGGTAAAAAAGCTTTAACATTCATAAGCTCAACTGTAAAGCCTCCTTTAACTTTTCCGCATACTTTGCCTTGTATTATTTCTTGCGAATTTTGAATTTTTTCAAGTTCTGACCAAACTTTTGTGCGTTTAGCTTTTTCACGCGAGAGAATTGTCTCTCCATATCCATCTTCCACAATATCAAGCATTACTTCTACAGAATCACCGACTTTTATTTCTAACTCGCCACTAGAATCAAGAAATTGATTTTTTGGTATGACTCCTTCTGATTTAAGTCCTGCGTTTATGACAATATAATCATTTCTTATTTCTATGACTTCTGCATTAATTAAACTCCCAGGAGTCATGTCAATTTTTTCCATGCTGTCTTTAAACAACGTTTCAAATTCTGATTGCATTAATAATTATACCTCATTTATTACAAGCTTCTGATATCTTATACAATTCAAGGATTTTATCAAGAACTGTATCAGGTTTTAAATTACTTGAGTCTATGATAATAGCATCATCTGCAGCTTTTAACGGCGATATAATTCTATCTTTATCACTATTATCTCTATCTCTTAACATTTTTTTAATGCTTCCTAAGTCTGAACTAACATCAGAATCTAGTAATTGTTTATGTCGTCTATTAGCTCTTATTTCTAAATCTGCTATAAAGTATATTTTTAATTTTGCGTTTGGAAAAACTTTTGTTCCCATATCTCTTCCATTGGCTATTAGACCAGGGTTTTGAACACATGAATGTTGTAAAAAAAGCAATGATTCTCTTACTGATTGGTATTGAGAAACTATAGATGCTTGTAATCCTATTTCTTCTGAATACAAAAAATTAGTGATATCCTTATTTTTATATAAAACTTGGAATTGTAAATTTTTAGAAGGTAATAATGTAATATTACTAATTATATCTTTTACTCCTTTTTCGGAATTTAAATCTATAGATTCTAGTTTGTGTATATAGCCTATAGATCTATACAAAATTCCACTGTCTAAGAAATAAAATTTTAGTTTTTTAGATAATAGTTTTGATATAGATGACTTCCCAGAACTTGCAAGACCATCTATTGCAATTATCGGTATGTTATTCATACTTCATAAACCTCTGCCCCAATGCCATTAATGGTGTTTTTAAAATTTGGAAATGATGTCGATATATTTTGTGTATTTAAAACTGTAATGGGCTTCTTCGATATTGCTCCAGCAACTATAAATGACATGGCAACTCTATGGTCATTATTACTATTAACAATGCCTCCATTAAAACTCCCTCCAAATATTTTTAATGAATTAGTTGTTGATGAAGTTTTTATACCTAATACATTTAATCCTTCTTCCATAGATTTTATTCTATCGCTTTCCTTGAATCGTAATTCTCCTATATCATGAAATTCAGAAATACCATTACAAACCGCACAAGCAATAAATAATATTGGGAGCTCATCAATTAATCTAGAGATTTTTTCACCAGAGATATTTATTGGTTTTAATTCAGAATACTGAACTTCAATATCTGCAACTGACTCATTACAAATAACAGATTTATTAAAAACACTGATGTTGGCTCCCATTTCTATTAAAATTTCAATTAATCCTATTCTTAATTTATTTATGCCTATATTTTTTAAAACTAATTTTGAATCTTTTCTAATAAGAGCGGCTACTATAAAAAATGCAGCAGATGAAATATCTGATGGAATAACAATATCTTTGCATTTAAAAGATTTTTTTCCAAAAATATTTATAGCGTTATCTTCGATAGATATTGGATATTCTAAATATTCTAATAATCTCTCGGTATGATCTCTTGTTTTAATTTTTTCCGTTATAACAGATGCGCCATCAATAAACAAAGCAGCAAATATTAAACAAGATTTAACTTGTGCGCTTGGCAAATTACTTGCATAAGATATGGGTTTAAGGCTCTTAGAAGGTTTAAACGATAAAGGTGGCATACTATTTTTCGAAATAATATTAGCCCCAAACATTTTTAAAGGGTCTTCAATTCTTTTCATAGGTCTTGTATTTAATGATTTATCACCACTTATAGAAGAGGTAAAGTCTTGGGTAGCAAGAATACCTGCTATTATTCTCATTAACGTGCCTGAATTACCAGCATATAATTTTTTGTTTGGTTTTTTTAAAGAAGTTAATCCTTTCCCAGTTACACTAATCATATGTTCTTTTATTTCTATATTAACGCCTAATTCTCTAAATACATTAATTGTGTGTTCGCAATCATCTGATGCCAGAGCATTTGATATATTAATTTTTCCATTGCAAAGAGATGAGATCATTATTGCTCTATGAGTGATAGATTTGTCACCTGGAATAGAAACTTCACCTTCAAATGGATTTGAATTATTTATAATTAGATTTGAACTTACAGTCATTTTTTTTCTAATTTTAATTTAGTTTGGTTAAAATAGTTTGCAAGTTTTTTAAATTTTTTGTTTTTTATGTTAGATTTTAATAAATTTAATTCTGTTATAATTTTATCAAGAGATGAAACAATATTTTTTGGATTATTTGAACATATATCTTCCCACATTTTAGCATCACTATGAGCTAATCTCGCAAAATCTCTGAACCCTCCTCCAGTATATTCTTCTATTTTACTTATATATTTTTTATTTAAAATAATTTTTACTAACGCAAATGACACAAGATGCGGCAAATGACTTGTTATTGATAAAATATCATCATGCAATTTAGCGCCTATTATTCTTGTTTTACATCCTAATGACTTCCAAAATCTTGTTACTTTGTTTATTAATGATTTTTTTGTTGAGGTGTTTGGTGTTAATAAAACAATTTGATTATTAAATATATCTTTATCAGAGTTAGTGATAGAACTTATTTCTTTACCGGTTAATGGGTGTGACCCAATAAAAATATCATTATGATTTTCAAATATTTTCTTTGATAAAATATCTATACTTTCTTTGGTGCTGCCTATATCAGTAATTATTGCGTCATCTTTTTTATATTTATTAATAATATTCATTGATGACTTATATGCACTTATTGGTGTACATAAGATAATAAAATCTGACTCAGATAAATGCTCGTAATTATTAGATTCCAATTCATTTATAATGTTATTTTTCTTGGCATAAAATAAATTTTTCTTATTTATATCATAACCATATATTTTATTAGATATTTTTTTATATCTAATTGCTTTGGCTAATGAAGCACCCATCATTCCTAGGCCAAAGATATATATCTTTTTAAACATCATGAAACTTGACTCATAGTTATTTTTAGCATTTTGACAAATTTTTGGCATTCAGATTTCGTTCCTATCGTTACTCGTAAAAAATTTTTTAACCCATAATTATCAAGAGGTCTCAAAATAACTCCAAGAGATAATAGCTTTTCAAAAATTTTTTTTGTTTTAGCTCCTAAATAAATTGTTATAAAATTGGTATGTGTATCAATATAAAATATTTTTAGTTTTTTAAATTCAGAAATCAATGTTAGCCGACTATTCTCATTGCTTGCTAAACTAGTTTTAACAAATAATTTATCATTTAATGAGCTAGCTGCCATTGTTTGAGCAATACTATTAACATTGAATGGTTGTCTTTTAGCGTTAAGCCGACTTATGATTTCACTTGAAGCTATGCCGTATCCTATTCTATGGCCAGCAAGAGCATAAATCTTTGAAAATGATCTAGTGATAATTAAGTTTTTATATTTTTTTAATAATTCTAATGTAGATTTATATCCTCTATAAGCAGCATATTCAAAGTATGCTTCATCAAGAACTATTATTATTCTCTTTGGCGTACTTTTAATGAAATTTTCCAAATTTTTATAATCAATAATCTTGCCAATTGGGTTGCTTGGGTTTGCAATGAATATTACTCTTGTTTTTTTTGTTATTTTATTTTTCATATCCAATAAATCTATATTCATATAATCATCAGCTTTATCTTTCACCACGTTAGATTCTACAATTTTTGCTTGCATAGAATTTGAAATAATTTTATATACTATAAATGAATGTTTACTGAACAATGATTCAAAACCTTTTCCAAGATATGCTCTTGCAGTAAGTTCTAAAATTTCACTAGATCCATTTCCTATAATTATGTTTTTTTCATTTATAAAATTTTTACCTAAGAATTTTTTTAGTTTTGATTTTAAAATTTTACAACTTCCTTCAGGATATCTGTTGGTTGTCTTAATAATCTTTAATGCTTCTTTAATAGCTTTTTTGCTAGGACCGGAAGGGTTTTCATTTGATGCTAATTTAATAACATCTTTCAATCCATATTTTTCTTGGACATATTTTATGTCCATCCCAGGTTTATAATTAGATGTTGAGGTTTTAGCAGTCATTATTTAAATACTCTTAGGGTATGAACCTAAATGTTTAAAAAATACACTTTTTTTCCTTATTAGATTTAATGCATTGCTTACTTTTTTATTATCAATATGGCCTTCTATATCTATAAGAAACATATATTCCCAATTATTTATTTTAGTTGGTATTGATTCAATTTTAGTCATACTTATTCCAGACTTTGATAACGGCTCTAAAAGTTTACTTAACGACCCAGCTTTATTGTTAATTGTGATTAGCATAGAAGTCTTGTCTTTTCCACTAGAAGATACTGATTTATTCCCAATAATGATAAACCTGGTTGTGTTGTCAATTACATCATGGATGTTTTTTTGCAAAACAGGTAATTTATAAAGAGTAGAACAATTTTTACTAGCTATTGCCGCACTATTCTTTAAAGTTTGTATTTTTTTTGCTGCTGCAGAATTACTAGATACGTATACCCTAGAAGCATATGGTAAATTTTTTGTTATCCAATCATTACATTGAAGAAAAGATTGCTCATGTGCGTATACTTTTTTAATATGGTTAATTTGCTTAGATTTTGATAATAAACAATGCTCTATAACTAAATTAGTTTCTCCAGATATGCTAATATCATCTTTTATAAGATGGTCTAACGTATCCTTAACGCTACCTTGGTTAGAATTTTCAATTGGCACAATTCCATAATCCACGTTTTGTCTATTAACATCATCGAATATTTCTGAAATTGAATTATGAAATATTACGTTTACAGATGACCCAAAAAATTTATTTAAAGCAATATCACTATACGAAAGTTCTGGTCCTAAACAAGCAACTTTAAGTTCAATTTCAAGAGATAGGCAAGATGACATAATTTCTCTAAATATTGACTGTATATGACTATCTAACAATGGTCCGTCATTAATGTCTTTAATTTTTCTTAATATTTGTATCTCTCTCTCAGGTCGAAAAATATCTTTATTAACCGAAAGGTTTTTAGCTTCTTTTATTTTTTGGGCAAGCTCACCCCTTTCGTTAAGTTTTTTAACTATATCTTTGTCTAATTTATCAATTAGGAGACGTATTTTCTTAAGGTTATTTTTCATCATTTACAACTGCCTCTGTTGATATTGCGACTAATTTCTCATCATCCTGCAGTACTTGTAGCCGCACGCCCTGTGTATTTCTACCAATAATTGGCATATCATTGACTGATATTTTAATTGTTTTGCCTTTGCTTGTAATCATAATTATTTGATCATCTTTCGATGAATTGACAGCTCCAACTACCTTGCCGTTCCTTTTGCTTGCTTTAATGCCTATAACTCCAACTCCTCCTCTTTTTTGAATATTATAATTATCAAGTGAAACTCTATTTCCATAACCATTCTCTGTGACAGTTATAATTTCTCCATTAAGCGGTTTTAAAATTGAAATTAACTTACAAGTTTTAGATAAGTTGATTCCTCTAACTCCAAGAGTTCCTCTGAATCGTTCTCGCACATCACTTTCTAAAAATTTAATAGCTTTGCCGTTTTCAGCTACAAGCATTATGTGTTCTCCCTTCATTGTATAATGCGCGCCTAAAAGTTCATCTCCAGGTTTTAACACAATTGCTTTTAACCCAGTTGTTCTAATTTTTTTAAATAAATGTATTGGTATTTTATTAATCATTCCCATTTTAGTAGACATAAATAAATATGCATCATCATCAAAAGAATTAACCACAACAAACGTACTAATTAATTCATTATCAGACAATGGAAGTATATTATTAATTGGCCTCCCTCTTGCTTGTCTGCTTGGATCAGGTATATCAAATACTCTGATTGCATAAACTTTACCTAATGTTGAGAAACATAGTACGGTGTCATGTGTATGTGCTTGGCAAATTAATTTTGTTTCATCTCCCTCCTTAAATCTAGTAGCATTTATTCCTCTACCTCCTCTTTTTTGTTTTTTGAAATCCTTAGCTGGTAGTCTTTTAACATAATCAGCTTTTGTTAGCACCACTATTACTTTTTCTTTTTTTATTAAATCTTCTTTACGCACCTCACCTTCATCAATTGATATTGATGATCTTCTTTCTTCGCCGTACTCTTTCTTAACCTCCTGAAGCTCTTTTTTCATAACAGAGTCAAGCTCATTAGTATCTGTTAAGATTTTTATAAACCTTTTTATTTCTTCAATTTCAGATTTATAGTCTGAAAAAATTTTGTCTTGTTCTAGTCCAGTTAATTTTTGTAATTTTAAATCTAAAATTGCTTGGGCTTGAGTTGGAGAAAGTTTATATTTTTTTTCTATTAAACCATACCCTTCTTCTGTTTCAGTAAAATCTTTAGTTTGCTTATCAACTATTCCTAAAAATTTAACTAACTCTCCTGGATTCCAATTAGTTTTTATTAAATCTGATTTTGCATCTTGTGTATTTTTTGCTTTTTTTATTAATGCAATAATTTTATCAACATTAATTAACGCAATTCCTAGTCCTTCAAGCGTATGAGCTTTATTTTTTGATTTTCTTAAATCAAATAAAGTTCTTTTTGTTATAACTTCTCTTCTATGTTTTATAAATTCATTTAATATATCTACAAAACCTAATGTTTTTGGCTCGCCATTAACCAAACAAACCATGTTAACTGAATATGAAATCTGTGCATTCGTATGTTTATAAAGAGAACCTAAAACAACTTCATGCTGTTCGCCTCTTTTTAGCTCAATCACCAATCTCATACCATCTCTATCTGATTCATCTCTTAGATGACTGATTTCATTTATTTTTTTATCTCTTACTAATTGTGCAATATTTTCTATTAACCTAGCTTTGTTAACTTGATACGGGAGTTCTGTAAAAATAATTGAAGTTTTATCATTGTCTTTATTTTCTACTGTATGCTTAGCTCTAATTTTAAAAGACCCTCTTCCGCGAACTAATGCTTCTTTTATGCCTCCATCATCTTTAATTTCGCCAAATGTTGGGAAATCAGGTCCCTGTAACCCACTAGCTTCTATAAGTTCATCAATGTTCTCTGTATCAGATAGTGAGGGCTTATTAATAATTGCTATGGTTGCATCTACTACTTCATTTAAATTATGAGGCGGTATATTAGTTGCCATTCCAACAGCAATACCAGTAGATCCATTTACTAATAAATTTGGGACTCTTGTTGGTAAAACAGTAGGTTCCTTTTCTGAGCCATCATAATTTGGAGAAAAATCAACAGTTTCTCTATCTATGTCTTGTAATAGTTCTTGGGATAGTTTTGACATCCTAACTTCCGTATACCTCATAGCTGCAGGTGAATCTCCATCAATAGAACCGAAGTTACCTTGCCCATCAATCAATGGGTGTCGCATAGAAAAAGGCTGTGCTAATCTAACAATTGTATCGTAGACCGCAGAATCACCATGTGGATGATATTTACCTATAACATCACCAACTATTCTTGCTGATTTTTTATATGATTTATTCCATGAATTATTAAGTTCATGCATAGAATACAGAACTCTTCGATGGACAGGTTTAAGACCATCTCTCACATCTGGCAAAGCTCTACCAACGATTACACTCATAGCATAATCTAGGTAAGATTGTCTCATTTCTTGTTCAAATCTAATTTCTTGATTTTCAGGCATATGTTGCTAATAATCCCATAAAAGACATTAATCCTCTATTTTATCATAAACCACTTATATGCACGACAAAATTTATAAATATCCAAAAAATGGTTAAAAAATGATTCTGAGCAACAATTATAGATTTTTTTTAATTTATTAGCTATAAATTGAGTATAATGGAAAGTGGAAAAATTGGGCAAAACAATAATAGGTTATTTCGATGAATGTTGATCAATTAGAAATAGATAATTTTGATAAATATGCACATGAATGGTGGAATAAAAGAGGTCCATATAAGCTTATTCATAATCTTACGCCATTAAGAATAGAATATATAAAATCTAGAATGGAAATTAAAAACGCTAATATACTTGATGTTGGTTGTGGTGGAGGGTTACTTGCTGAAGAATTATCAAAATTAGGAGCTAATGTTACAGGGTTAGATGCATCAAAAAAAACTATTAGTGTAGCAAAAAAACATGCCTTGGAATCTGGTTTAAAAATCAATTATGTCTGTTCTAGTTTAGATGATTTTATTAAAAAAAATAAAAAAAACTTTAATGGCATTATATGTTTTGAATTAATTGAACATGTTCCTAATCAAAAACAATTGTTAGAAACTATCAAAAAAATTTCAAAAAAGTCAACGAAATTGTTTTTATCCACAATTAATAGAAATATATATTCTTTTATATTTGCTAAATTAATTGCAGAATATTTTCTTAAAATTATACCTCAAGGAACTCATCAATATGATAAATTTATTAAGCCATCTGAAATAAATAAAATGTTAAATGATTTAGGTTTTGAAACTGAAGATATTACGGGAGTAAAAATAAACCCTTTAAATTATAATTTTTCATTTTCATCTATTACAAAAATTAATTATTTTATGAGTGCAACTAAAACTTAATGAATAAAATAAAATCCATATTATTTGATCTAGATGGAACTTTTATAGATTCATCAATGGATATATGCGTAGCACTTAATAGAGTATTGCTGGAACACAAATTTAATGTGGTAGATTGTTCAGAGCTAAAATATCATATATCTAAAGGTGCTGTAGGTATAATTGAATATGCTTCTAAAGTAAATGGGAAATCTATAGACTCATCTTTATTAAGATCTGAGTTTTTACAAGAATATTCTAAAAACTGTTTTGTTCACACTAAAATGATTGATGATATGAGTGAGCTTATTAAATTTATTGAAAATAAGAATATGAAATGGGGTATCGTTACTAATAAACATTCAAAATATGCTAATAAAATTATAGAAGGTTTATCTTTGGCAAATAAAATACATTGTTTGATTACTGGAGATATGGTTGATAACCCCAAACCATCTCCTGAGGGATTATTAAAAGCCTTGATAGAATTAAAGATAAATCCAAATGAAATACTATATTTAGGTGATGACGAAAGAGATGTTCTGGCTGCAAAAGATGCTGGTATGATGACTGGAGTTGCTAACTTTGGCTTTATAGAGGATTTTGAAGATATAAAATTATGGGACCCAGACATAGTAATATATAACCCAAAAGATTTAATACAATATTTGTCTTAATTATCTAATATTCTTACAAGTGTATTTTCTGTAACTTTATCATAAAGTTCTATAACATCATCATTTTTCATTCTTACACAACCATGAGATGCTTCTTTGCCAATTAAACCTTCATGAATTGTGCCATGAATATAAATATATCTTGAATATGAATCAACATTTCCCCCTTGATTTATTCCTTCCTCATGCCCTTTTAACCACATAATTCTAGACGTTATTATATCTTCATTATCCTTAAAATATTTCTGTTTTATTTTAGAATATCTTATCTCACCTAAGTCATCTGTTGTCAAATTATCTAAAAATATTTTTCTTCCCTTAAAAATTGTGTTTTTTGGTGCATTATCTCCTATTTTTTTAGCAATATAATGAATTCCTGTGGGTGTTTGAAATGATTCATTTTTATTTCCTAATCCATACTTTGAGGTGGAAATATTATATGTAGAATTTACTAAATTATTTATAACTAAATATAACAGTTGTTTTGCTGGTTGTACTATGAGAAATTTATCTTGATCTATATTTGGTGCTTTTTCTTCGAAAATATTCTTTGACTCTAGAATTAATTCTTGTAATTCATCCATATTTAATAAACCATAACGTCATCACCAATATCTGAATTATCTTTAACCTTAGCAACATTATTTCTTAACTCATCAAGCTCATCTAAATATGATTTGGTCACATTTCCAGTAACGTAATTTCCATCAAAACATGATGAGTCAAAACTTTTAATTGGTGATTCTTTACTTTTGACTGCAGAAATTAAATCTGATAAATCTTGATAAAATAATCTATCAGCTCCAATTAATTTTGCTATTTCTTTATCGCTTCTTCCATAAGCTGCAAATTCATTGCTAGCAGGCATATCAATACCATATACATTTGGAAATTTTACAGGTGGTGCAGCAGAAGCCATATAAACTTTGTTAGCACCTGCTTCTCTAGCCATTTCTATAATTTGTTTAGATGTAGTTCCTCTAACTATCGAATCATCAACCAAAAGTACATTTTTGTTTTTAAATTCTGTAGATATAGCATTTAACTTTCTTTTAACTGATTTAATTCTTTGAGTTTGTTCTGGCATTATAAATGTTCTACCTATATATCTGTTTTTTATAAAACCTTCTCTGAATGGAACGCTGAGTGATATAGAAAGTTCTAACGCAGAAATTCTACTAGTATCAGGAATAGGAATTACTACATCAATGTCTTGATTTTTCCATGTCTTTAATATTTTATTTGCTAAATGTTGACCCATTTTCATTCTTGCTGAATATACAGATATACCGTCAATAATTGTATCTGGTCTTGCAAAATAAACAAATTCAAAAATACATGGTGTGTATTCGGTCTTTTCGCAACATAGTCTAGTATGTATTTTTCCATCACTATCAATAAAAACTGCTTCACCTGGTTTAATATCTCTTACTAATTTAAAACCCGAGGAATCAAGAGCTACAGACTCTGATGCTACCATAGTTTCAGTTTTACCCTCGACTTCTCTTGTCCCAAAACATAGAGGTCTAATTCCATATGGGTCTCTAAATGCTACAATTCCTCTATCAGAAATTAACGCGACAACTGCATAGGCTCCTTTTACCCTTCTATGTACTCCTGCAACAGCATAAAAAACATCGTCTGGAGTAAAAGTTTCTTTGCTATGTAACTGTAACTCATGGGCAAATATATTTAACAATATTTCAGAATCTGATTTTGTATTGATATGCCTTAAGTCTTCACTAAATAAATTATCCTTTAAATCTGAAGAATTTATTAAATTACCGTTATGAGCCAGTCCTATGCCGTAGGGAGAGTTTACATAAAATGGTTGTGCTTCAGCTGAACTCTCAGCATGGCCTGCAGTGGGGTATCTCACATGGCCAATTCCAGTTTTACCTTTTAATCTCTCAATATGTTTTTTATCAAAACCATCTCTAACAAGACCAAGTGATTTTCTAAGAGCAATTTTACCATCATAATTAGTAAGAATCCCAGAAGCGTCTTGTCCTCGATGTTGTAGGACGGTAAGTGATTCATATATGTCATGAACTACATTATTTGATCCGTAAACAGCAACGATACCGCACATAGCTATATTATATATTTAACTCCAAACTATCAAAGAAAGAATCTGATGATTTTAGATATTTACTAATTATACCATTAAAAAACGGCATATACTTAGATTCTTGAAAAATATTATTATTTCTAAATTCAGTCAAGTTTAATAGGTAAACAGTAATAAGAGTAAGCGTCATACCTTTTAAAAGCCCGACTATTAAACCTAATATTTTATTAAGTGTTGAAAAACCAACTAAATTTACAAAT
This sequence comes from Gammaproteobacteria bacterium, assembly GCA_002718845.1. Taxonomy (GTDB): domain Bacteria; phylum Pseudomonadota; class Gammaproteobacteria. Next base: position 12,843 of record PBFS01000022.1, read on the forward strand.
TTAGATAAAATAAAACCTATAATTGAAGAAAAAATAAAGGTAAACATAAAAATGCCAATAAATGCTAGTACATTAGAAATTTCACTAGAATTAACAAATTCATTAATATGGTTTGCGGGAATATAAAAATAATTAGCAGAAAAATATATTGCAGCTGACCAACAAAGTAAAGAAGTTAACTCTGTAATAAATCCTCTAAGAAAACCATAGAGAGTCCAAAAAATAATAAACAAAGTGATTATTAAATCTATAGTTAACATTAGTTGGTTATGCTCTCTATGGATGCGTTAATATCAATCTTATTTTTTATTTTATTTAAAATATTTTTTGCTATTTTTTTATCTACGAAAGGGCCAACTGCTGCAACAGCTGTTTTTGTTTTTTTTGAATTAATGGTAATGATAGAAGTTATTCCCAAACTATTTAACTTTGTAGTCAATTCCTTGGTTACGGGTTCTGAAAAAGATACTACCCATGATTCAATAATTGTATTTTTAGTTAAGGATTTTTTTACTGTTTTTATCTTAACGTAATCTTTAGTTATATCCCTTTTTTCTTTTGTATTCACAGGAATTTCTAACGAATACGTTAAATTATTGATATTTTCTAAATAATTAATAATTGGTTTACCAAATAAAAATATAGGAATGAATATAAAAATAAAAAATAAATATAAGCTACGAAGATTCATTTGTAATATACATGTTTTGTTTTTTTGAAAAAATTAAAAATTCAGATACCGTATAAAACGAGCCATAAATAATCAATCTATCTTCATTCTTCAAATTTAAAAGAGCGGATAAGAATGCTTTTTCCATATTTTCAAATGTTTTAATAAGATTATCGTCAATAACACTCTTCATTCTAGTTTTAATTTCATCAGAATTCATGCCACGCTTACTTTCTATTGTACCGCAATACCAGTGATTAATAATTGATACAAACGGTTTTGTAAGACTGTACACATCTTTGTCTTCTAAAAAACCAACTACAGCAATTGTATTTTTTTTAGGAAACTTATCTAAACTTGCTTTTAGTTTTAATGCAGAGTCAGCATTATGTGCAACATCAAGTATAATTTCTGGTTTATTATTATAAATTTGGAATCTACCTAAAAGAACAATACTTTCAATTCCCTTTCTTATTTTATCTATACTATAAAAGATATCAGGTTCAATAATTTCTAAAGCTTGCAGTGCTGCTCCGGCATGATTGTATTGAAAATCACCAATGAGCGGAAGTAATGGTAAATCTACTGTTGTTCCATTTTTTCCATTCCAAACCCAAGAATCATTGCTAATTTTAAAACTAAAATCATTTTGATTATATAGGAAAGAAGTACCGTTGTTTTTAGCATAACTCAGTAAGCTTGAAGGAGGGTTTATATCAGCATAGATGCATGAACAAAAAGGTCTCATAACTCCTGCTTTTTCAAGAGCTATACTATCTATTGTTGTTCCAAGAAATTCAGTATGGTCTATCCCAATAGATGAAATAATAGATAAGTCTGAATCAATAATATTCGTTGCGTCTAATCGTCCACCAAGACCAACCTCTAGGATTGCATAGTCAACATTTAGTTTGTTAAAAATATAAAATGCAGATAATGTCGCAAACTCAAAGTATGTAAGTGTAGTGTCACCCCTTAATTCATTTATTTTTTCAAATGCTTCAAGTAATAATGAATCCTCTGCTTCTTTTTTATTAATCTTTATTCTTTCATTGTAAGCAAGAATATGTGGCGAAGAAAATGTACCAACAGAAAAATCATTTTGATGTAAAATACTTTCTAAAATTGCGACGGTTGACCCTTTACCATTAGTTCCTGCAACAATAATTATTTTTTTTGCTATTTTATCTATATTAAGTTTTTTATAGACAGACTTAATTCGTTCTAATTTAAAATCTATATTTTTTGGATGTAACTCCTGTTGCCATTCTAGCCAGTCATGTAAGTTATCTGGATGTTTCTTCATTATCATGATTACTCATTAAAGCAGAAATAATTTCTGAGATTTTAATTTTTTGTTCACTTCTATTTAATATAAAATCTATTGAGCCATGTTCTTGTAAAAATTCGCTTCTTTGGAAACCGTTAGGTAATTTTTCACCAACTGTTTGTTCTATTACGCGTGGTCCTGCAAATCCAATTAATGCATTAGGTTCAGCAATATTAATATCACCTAACATAGCTAAACTAGCAGACACGCCTCCCATGGTTGGGTCAGTTAGTATAGATATATAGGGTAATCTTTTATTTGATAAACTATTTAATGCTGCACTTGTTTTTGCCATTTGGAATAACGAAAATAGTGATTCTTGCATTCTTGCTCCACCACTAGCTGAAAAACAAATTAAGGCTTTTTCCCCTTCTATACATTTTTTTACTGCTATAGAGAATTTCTCGCCAACAACTGAGCCCATAGATCCACCAAAAAATGAATACTCAAAAAAACATGCTATAACAGGTATTTTATTTATGAACCCTTGATATACAACCATAGCATCATTTTCACCAGTCTTTTTTTGTGTTGTAGCAAGCTTATCTTTATACTTCTCTTTGTCTTTAAAATTCAAAACATCAATTGGCTTAATGTCATTTAATATTTCTATTTTACCTTCAGCATCAAGAATAATATCTGCTCTTTTCCGTGCAGAAATTCTTCCATGATGATTACACTTTGGGCAAACATTTAGGTTTTTTTCAAATTCTGCCCGATAAATTACAGTCTCACAATTCGAGCATTTATGCCACAATCCCTCAGGCACTGAGCCTTTATCTTTCTTGTTTGCTCTTATCCTTGATGGAAGTATTTTATCTAGCCAACTCATCTATTTTGCATACCTTTATAAATATTTTTTAAATAATTCTTCATGTTTTTAAACATTATAGGCTTATTATGAATATTTTTTTCAATTAATTCCACTACAGAACTACCAATAATAATACCATCTGAGAATTTAGATATTGCTTTAGCAGTCTTTTTATCTTTTATCCCAAAACCTACGGTTATTGGTATTTTATTTTTAGACATTATTCTTATTTGATTAACTCTATTTTCAATAGTTTTATAGTTATTTATCTTAGAACCTGTAATACCTTTTATTGAAACATAGTATAAATAACCGCTTGTTGAGTTAATTATCTTTTTTAATCTAGATTGTTCTGTTGTAGGTGAAGCTAAGAATATTTGACATAAATCTTTATTTTTTAAAATTTTATTTATTTTTTTAGATTCTTCTGGAGGTGAATCAACAATAAGGATACCATCAGCCCCGCAATTTTTTGAAAGTAATGAAAATTTTTCATATCCAATTTTTTCTATTGGATTCATATAACCCATTAAGACAATAGGTGTATGTAAATTTTTTTTTCTAAATTTCTTTACAACATCGAAAATATCTTTAAGAGAAGTTTTTTTTGTTAATGATCGTTCTACGCCTTTTTGTATGGTTGGTCCATCAGCAATAGGGTCGGTAAAAGGCATTCCTAGCTCAATGATATCAACACCTGCCTCAACCATAATATTCATTAAATTGTATGTCGTTTTTATATCAGGGTCTCCACAAACTAGGTAAGTAATAAATACAGATTTACCATCATTTCTTTTTTTTTGAAATAAAGATTTTATTCTATTCATACTTGTATCCGATTTAGTAATGCAACTGTATCAATATCTTTGTCGCCTCTGCCAGATAAATTAATTAAAATATTTTTTTTATTTAACTTTTTAGCAATCTTAAAAGCATATGCAAGTGCATGAGCTGTTTCCAATGCAGGAATAATTCCCTCTTTCTCAGTTAAATAATGAAATGCCTTTAAAGCTTCTTTGTCTGTCACAGACACATATTTTACTCTATTATTATTTTTTAACCATGAATGTTCTGGCCCCACACCCGGATAATCTAAGCCAGCAGAAATTGAATGGGTGGATTCAATTTGACCGTTATCATCTTCCATTATATATGTACGATTTCCATGAAGAATTCCTGGCTTTCCTTTGTTTAGTGGCGCTGCATGTTTTCCTGTATTTAGACCTAAACCTGCGGCTTCAACACCTATCATGTCTACATCTTCATTTAAAAATGGATGAAACATTCCTATTGCGTTAGACCCTCCTCCTACGCATGCAACTAAAATATTAGGTTTTTTATTAAATAATGTTTTCATTTGTTTTTTGCATTCATGTCCTATCACTGACTGAAAATCTCTGACAATCATAGGGTATGGGTGTGGGCCAGCAACCGAACCTATAATATAATGCGTATCATCTACATTTGTTACCCAATCTCTTAATGCTTCATTTAATGCATCTTTAAGAGTTTTAGATCCAGAATCTACAGATATAACTTCAGCTCCTAATAGTTTCATTCTATAAACATTTATTTTCTGTCTTTGTATGTCTTTGCTTCCCATGTATATTACACACTTTAAATCATATCTTGCGCATGCTGTTGCTGTCGCAACTCCATGTTGCCCAGCTCCTGTTTCTGCAATTATTCTCTTTTTGCCCATCGATTTTGCAAGCATTGCTTGCCCCATGGCGTTATTAATTTTATGCGCCCCTGTATGGTTTAAATCTTCACGTTTAAGAAAAATATTACAATTACCTAATTCTTTGCTTATGCGTGACGCATGATAAATTGGTGTAGGTCTCCCAACAAATTGTGATAATTCTTTTTTTAATTCGTTTCGGAAATTTGTTGACTTGGCAATTTTATTATAAGATTTTAAAAGCTCATTTAAAGGGTGCATTAAAGTTTCCGAGACGAATTTACCTCCAAACTCTGCAAAATATCCATTTTTATCTGGAAAATTTTTATAATTTATTTTTTTCATAAGATTCTTTGTCTGGTATTCTGACATTTTCTATAAATTTTTTCATTAAGTTAAAATCTTTTTTACCAACGCTATGCTCTATGCCGCTACTAACATCTAAACCTTTTGGCTGATATTTTATAATTAAATTTTTTATATTATCAGGATTAAGGCCGCCAGCTATAAAATAATTATTATCCCTTAATTTCATTAAACTTATATTATTTTCTAATATAGACCAATCAAAAGTCTTTCCAATTCCGTCAGAGGAGCTATCTTTGCTATTATCTATGATAAAAGCAGATGCGCTGTTTTTGTGTTCAATATCATAATTTGTTGTATTGTTATTAATAGAAATTGTTTTAAAATATTTTTTATTAAAACTCTTGCAAAATTCCTCTGATTCATTTCCATGAAATTGTAAAAAATCTATACTAATATTATTAATTATGTTATTTATAAAATCTTTTGTTTGATTCATAAAAACCCCAACAGTGGGCTTTCTATTATTGCAAGCATTTATTATCTTCTCTGCTTGATTTAAATTTAAACTCCTTGGACTTTCTTTAGCAAAGATTAAACCTATAAAATCAATATCAGTATCAGATGCAAATTTGACATCATCTATATTAGTCATGCCACAGAATTTAATTAAAGTTCTATTCATTTGGTAATACTAGCATGTATGTTGATTAGTCTAAAATTAATCTTATATTAATTAAATAAGCTAAACTTATCATTAACTTTTATATTAAATTTTTTTGGATAATTTATCTTTAATAAGTATAAACCTTTAGGCTCAACTGTTACACCAATTTTACGCCTATCTTTAGAAAGTAAAAGTTTCTTTATTTGTTTTGGCTCTATTTTTTTTGTTCCAATATCTATAAAACATCCAACCATATTTCTTACCATATGATAAAGAAAACTATTTGCAGTTATGTCTATTATTATAAAATTTCTTATTTTTTTAATATTTAATTTTTTTATATTTTTAGTTGGAGATGATGATGAGCATCCAGATGATCTAAAACAACTCAAATCATTTTCACCTACCAGATATTTAAAAGATGCTTTAATTCGTGAAATATCAATTTTTGCTTTATAAGGTAAAAAATTATTAATAAAAATTGAAGATTGCGTATGTTGATTTAAAATTATATATCTATAAGTTCTATCAATTACACTAAATCTCGCATGAAAATTTTCATCAACATTGAATATATCTTTTATTATAATATCATTAGGTAAGAAAGTATTTATTCCTTTTGTCCAATTCAAATTTGATCTTCTACTTGTGGTATCAAAATGAATAATTTGAGAAAAAGCATGAACACCAGTATCTGTTCTACCTCCGCAAATAGAATTAACTTTATGATTAGCAACTTTAGAAATAGCTTTATCTACAAAATATTGTATAGTTTTTTCTTTATTAATTTTTTGTTTTTGCCAACCAAAGTAATTAGTTCCATTGTATTCAATACGTAGGGCCAATCTCATTTTCTAATTTGCATATAAAGAAGTCTTGCCTCATGTTTTTCATCTTCGGTACCCGTATTAATAACGTTAGTGATTACTTCTATTGCTTTTTTATTATCTCCGCTTGCCATTAATGTTCTAGCTAAATCATTTTGAGAAATATGCTCATCTTCTATTAATTCTTTCATAGCCTCTTTTTCATTTTGAGATTCTTCTTTTTTTGTTTTTGAAATAGTTTTTTTAGCCACTTTCTTTTTTAAAACCTTTTTCTTAGATATTTTTTTCTTAACAAGTTTAGGCTCGCCTATATCCTCTACTATTTGATCTCTTCTTACTTTTTTATTTCTTAATTGTGTTGATTTAAAATGGTCTGCAGCTTTTTGAATTTCTATAAGTATATTCATAATAGCATCTGTTTTTAATGACAAATCATTGTTCTCTATTTGATTATTATCACTTTTATTACGGTCAGTTTGAGCAGCTAATAAAAATATTTCTCTCTTTAAAGAATTTATTTCATTTCCTAAAATTCTAAATTTTTCATATATAAGACCAGCTACAAATAAAAAGACTAAAACATACCAAGGATTAATTAAATGGAATGGTAAAGATTTTATCCCTGCAATTATTAAAAGAATAAATGAATCAATGCTATAAAGAATAGGTCTAATTGAAGCCTTAATTATCTCTATATTTACTAAAGAGGTTAGACTGTTATCTGACTTTGGAACAACTCCAATAGTCTCTAAGACATATACTGCTCCGAGCAATACTATTAAAATAGTTAATAAATTTTTCATACTTATGATACTTCTATTAGTTTTTCTGCTATCTGAATACTATTTAAAGCAGCACCTTTTCTAACATTATCAGCTACTACCCAAATATTCAAAATATTATCACTATTAATTGATTTTCTAATTCTTCCCACAAATACTTTATCTGTGCCATGTCCATCCATAAACGCGGTTGGATAATCATGAGAGTCAGGGTTATCAATAACTTTAATACTGTTATCATTTTCATAGTCATTCAAAACCATGTCAATATCTATAGGTTTTGAGGTCTCGACAGTAATTGATTCAGAATGCCCAATTAATACTGGCACTCTCACAGCCGTAGCATCTACAGAAATATTTTTATCTAATATTTTTTGAGTTTCCCAAACCATTTTCATTTCCTCTTTTGTATATCCGTTATCACAGAAACTATCAACAAATGGCAAAACATTAAAAGCTATCTGTTTCGGGTAAACAGATGGAGTAATTTTCTGTTGATTTAAATATAAATGCGATTGTTCTAATAATTCATTCACGCCTTTTTTGCCTGACCCTGATACAGCTTGATAAGTTGAAACATTAATTTTTTTAATATTAAATCTGTCATGTATTGGTTTCAAAGCCACTAACATTTGAATAGTTGAGCAATTAGGGTTTGAAATTATATTAGTTTTAGAAAATTGCCCTATATCAGAAGGATTAACTTCTGGTATTATTAAGGGTATATTGTCTTCATACCTGAATGCAGATGTATTATCAATTACAACAGCCCCTGATTGTGTAGCAATAGGAACAAATTTTTTAGAAATATCACTACCTGCAGAAAAAAAAGCTATGTCTGCTCGACCAAAGTCATATTTTTCAATATCTAATACTTCTAAGAGTTCATCGCCAAACCTTACTTTATTCCCCGCAGATCTACTGCTAGCTATTGGGTCAATTTTTTTTACTGGAAATTTTCTAGTATGCAAAATATCCAGCAAAGATTCTCCAACTATTCCAGTAGCTCCTATTATTGCTATATTATATGATTCTTTTTTTTCAAACATTATTTTTAATCTCTTCTAAAATTTTACTGCCCATTTCTGATGTTGTAGCATAATCTTTTGACTGTGAAATATCTTTAGTTACGGTACCTGATTTCAAAACATTTTCTACCGATTGTCTTATGATATTCGAAATATCTGGTGCTTTAAATGAATATTCAAACATCATAGCTATTGAAAGAATCATTGCTATTGGGTTTACTATATTTTTACCTGCAATATCTGGGGCAGATCCATGTATTGGTTCATAAAGAGCATGCGAATCAGATAATGAAGCAGACGGCAACATACCAATAGAACCTGTTAACATAGAAGCTTCGTCAGATAAGATATCACCAAATAGATTACCTGTTAATATAACATCAAATTGTTTTGGGTTTCGTATAAGTTGCATTGCAGCATTATCTATATACATATGTGACAAATCTACTTGAGCATAATCTTTACCTATTGATGAAACGGTTTCTCTCCATAATTGAGAAGTTTCCAAAACATTAGCTTTATCTACAGAGGTTACTCTTTTAGATCTCCTCATAGATATTTCAAATGCATATTTAGCTATACGTGATACCTCGTCAACTGAATATTTCATCGTGTTAAAACCAGTTTTATTATCATTATCAAACCCTCTAGGTTCTCCAAAATAAACATCCCCTATCAATTCTCTAATTATAACAATATCTAAATCCTCAATATATTCAGGCTTTAGTGATGAACTATCTAACAAAGACTGAAATAAAAAAACTGGCCTAATATTTATGTATAAATTTAAAAGTTTTCTAAGAGATAATAATCCTGACTCAGGTTTTAATTTATTTTCATTATTTTCATGTTTTTTTGTGCCAACCGCTCCTAACAATATGCAATCTGAGTTCTTTGCTTTTTCAATTGTTGCTGCTGGTAACGGGTTGTTTGAATTATCAATAGCAACTCCTCCAATTTCAGCATTATCATATGATATATTACAAACATTAGATTCATTGAAATAATCAATAATTTTTATTGCTTCTTTTATAACTTCAGGACCAACGCCATCGCCAGGCAATAATAAAATATTAGAGCTAATTTTTTTCATTTTTAAATAACCAAGGCTTCTTTTTAATCATTTTTTTCTCATATTCTGATATTTTAGTTTTATTTTTAAGCGTTAATGCAATGTCATCATATCCAGAAATAATTCTTTCTTTATCTACCTTATCAATACTAAAATTAATCACTAAACTATCAGGAGCAGTAATTGTCTGATTTAGCACATCAATTGTCAATTCATATTTCTTATGAGCCTCAATACCAGAAAATAAACTATCTAACTCCTTCTTGCTGACCCTTATTAATAAAAGACTATTTTTAAAACTATTTCTATAAAAAATATCAGCAAAGGATGTTGATATGATAACTTTTATACCATAGTCTTTAAGCGCCCAAACCGCATGTTCCCTAGATGATCCACATCCAAAGTTATTATTTGCAATAATAATATTACCTGCAGAATACGGTTCTTGATTTAATATAAATTTTTTATTCAAAGGTCTATTGCCTGTGCTTTCTAAGTTACCAGGCTCAAGATATCTTAATGAATCAAACAAAAACGGACCGAAACCAGTTTTTCTAATTGATTTTAGGTACTGTTTTGGAATGATTGCATCAGTATCAACGTTAGATTGATTTATAGGTATAGCTTGACCTTTAATAATATTATTATCCATTTATGACATCTATAACATTACAAAAATGCCCTTTAATTGCTGCGGCAGCCGCCATAGCAGGACTAACAAGATGAGTTCTACCTTTATCGCCCTGCCTTCCTTCAAAATTTCTGTTTGAAGTTGACGCACAACGTTCATAAGGCTTCAAGCTATCCTCATTCATTCCTAAACACATAGAGCACCCAGGCTCTCTCCATTCAAATCCAGACTGAATAAATAATTTATCCAAACCTTCTTTTTCAGCCTGCGCTTTAACATGTCCGGACCCAGGAACAATCATTGCTTGTTTTATATTTTTAGCTATTTTTTTACCTTCTACCACAGTAGCTACTTGCCGAAGATCTTCTATTCTAGAATTAGTGCATGATCCTATAAAAATTTTATCTAAATGAATAGATGTTATGTCTTGATTTGGTTTTAACTCCATATAATCTAATGCTCTTTGTATTGATGTTTTTTTGTCAGGATTTAATTCATCTTCTGGATTAGGAATCTTGCCAGTTACATCAGTAGTCATCTCTGGTGAAGTACCCCAGCTTACTTGGGGCATAATATCATTTGCATTGAAATTAATTGTTTTTTGAAACTTTGCATTAGAATCACTAAAAAGTGTTTCCCAATATTTAACCGCAGAATCCAAATATCTTTTGTTTGGAGAATAATCTCTGTCAATAACATACTCAAAAGTTTTGTTATCAAAAGCAATAATCCCAGATTTTGCTCCTGCCTCAATGCTCATGTTGCATAAAGTCATTCTACTCTCTATGCTTAAATCGCTAATACATTCCCCCATAAATTCAATTGTATAACCAGTTGCTCCAGAAGTGCCAATTGATTTAATTATATGTAAAATTAAATCTTTAGATGTGACGAAATCTTTTAGCTTATTATTAATATTAATTTGTAAATTTTTTTCTTTTTTTACATTAATGCAATTAGTAGCTAACACGTGTTCAACATCACTAGTACCAATACCAAAGGCTAAAGAAGATAAAGCTCCATGAGTTGAGGTATGAGAATCTCCGCACACAAGTGTCATTCCTGGTTGTGTTATTCCCAATTCTGGACCTATAACATGAACAATTCCTTGATTTATATTATTTAAATCAAAATAGTTGATATTATGTTTTTTACAATTATTTATTAAAGTGTCAACTTGCAATTTTGAGATTTTATCTTTTATGCCAAATTTTCTATCTGTTGTTGGAACATTATGATCAGATACAGCAAAAATTGAATTTTTGTCCCATATTTTCCTATTTTCAATACTTAATCCATCAAACGCTTGTGGTGATGTTACTTCATGAATCAAGTGTCTATCAATATATAATAAGGACGTACCATCATTATTGAAATCAATTTGATGTTCTTCCCAAATTTTGTCATATAGAGTCTGTGTCATGATTGTACTAATTATACATTAATTAGAATTTTGAGCTTTATTCCTTAAATAAAGATCTGCTAAAACCAACGCAAGCATGGCTTCTGCAATTGGAGTGGCTCTTATTCCAACACAAGGGTCATGTCTTCCTTTTGTTGTAATGGTTGTATTTTTATTATCAGCTGTAATAGTCTTTCCTGGTATCAATATGCTTGAGGTTGGCTTTAATGCTAATTTAACCACAATGTCTTGTCCTGTAGATATCCCGCCAAGCGTTCCGCCAGAGAAATTTGATAAAAATCCTTTAGATGTTATCTCGTCTCGTGCGTTAGACCCTTTTCGATTAATAACTCCAAATCCATCTCCAATTTCAACACCTTTTACGGCATTAATTGACATCATTCCATATGCAATTAGTGCGTCTAGCTTATCAAATACGGGATTGCCTAATCCTACTGGCATATTCTTAGCCACGACTGTAACTTCTGCTCCAACAGAATCTCCATCCTTTCTAATTGAATTTATATAATCCTCTAGCACTGGAATCATATCTTTATCAGGGAAAAAGAATGGGTTGTTATTTATTTGCTCAAAATCAATGTTTTTTGGAGTATGCTCTCCTATTTGAGAAACATAACCTTTGATTTCAATACCATCTACATTATTCAAAAGTTTCTTTGCAATAGCACCTGCTGCAACTCTAGCAACAGTTTCTCTTGCAGATGATCTTCCAGCGCCTCTATAGTCTCTAAAGCCATATTTTTTAGTATAAGTAAAGTCCGCATGCCCTGGTCTAAACTTATCTTTTATTTCCCCATAATCTTTAGGTCTTTGATCCTCATTGTATATAATTAAGCAAATAGGCGTTCCTGTAGTTTTGCCTTCAAATACTCCAGATAGTATTTCTACTTTATCGCTTTCTTTTCTCTGAGTTGTATATTTTGATTGACCAGGCTTTCTTCTGTCTAAATCTACTTGTATATCATCTTCAGACAATACTATGCCTGGGGGGCAACCATCCACGATGCACCCTAAAGCTTTGCCATGACTTTCTCCGAAAGTAGTGACAGCAAAAATTTTTCCAAAAGTATTACCAGACATAATCAGACTTTAAAAAGTTAGTAAATTGAGCATAAATATCATATATTTACTTTTGTATTATATAGTAAATGAGCTCGTATTTGAATTAATTGAGGAATATGAATAGAAGATACATATTATATACTGGGTTGTTCGTCCTAATCATGCTTGGCATTTTAATGGGTAATGACGAATATAGTCCTAAATATACAGAAATAAATTCAAAAAATATGTTTTTTGAAAAAGAGTTTGTTTTGAAATCAACTAAAGATATGGAATATAGTAATGATAGTTTAAAAGATTATTATACGTTTATATTTTTTGGTTATACTAATTGTCCGGATTTTTGCCCTGATACATTAGTAAAAATACACAGGTTATTTGATGAACTAAGGGATGAAAACATAAAAAAAGATATTAGGATGTTATTTATTTCTGTAGATACTAAAGATAACTTGAATAGAATAAAAAGATATGTGGAGTATTTTGATAATGATTTTATCGGTATTGCAGTAGATAAAGAGAGGTTAGATAAACTAACAAAAAGAATTGGGGTTTATTATAAAAAAGTTTCTTCTGATGGAAGTATTGATTTTTACGATCATACAGGAGCAATTTTTTTAATCAATAAACAAGCTAAGTTAATTGGTTTGTATACACCTCCAATATCAATTAAAGAAATGAAAGAAGATATAA
>PBFS01000023.1 GCA_002718845.1 Gammaproteobacteria bacterium
TATATGTAAGGGTATGATTTATCATCTCTTAATAAAATATTATACTTTGGTTTAAATTTTTTTATTAAAGTATTCTCTAAAATTAAAGCTTCTTCTTCATTTTTGGTGATAATTACTTTTATATTATCTACATTCTCAATTAACTTATTTGTTTTAATACTATTAATATGTTTTGCAAAATATGATGTAACTCGTTTTTTTAAATTTGATGCCTTTCCTATATATATTGTATTATTCTTTGAATCTAACATTTGATAAATCCCAGGTTTTGTAGTGATATTAGATAATATTTTTTTTATCATTTGTTTTAATTTAAGTATTTCTTAGCTTGATTAAACACCATATTTAACATATTAGTTGTTAGTTTTTTAGTATTTATATTTATTCTACTACAATGATAAGAGTCAATCATATGAATGTTGCCTAAGTTATGTATGGAACTATGTGAAAATTTGTAAGATTTTAATGAGATTTGTAAGGATTTTAAAACTGATGTATGGGCAATAAAGCCTAATGCAATAATAACTTTCAAATTTTTCATAAGTGAAAGCTCATTACTTAAGTATGTTGAACATTGTTTAATTTCTGAAGACAAAGGTTTGTTATAGGGTGGTAAACATTTTAATGCATTAGTAAGATAAAATTGATTAGAATGGTATAAATTGGATTGTTGCAAAGATGTGTTGAGTATATTACTACAAAAATCACCTGTAAATGTTTCGCCAGTTTTATTTGCACCATGAAGCCCAGGAGCCAATCCAACTATGCAAATTTTAGAATTTATGTTACCTCTTCCTGTTACAGGGGCATTATGGTAGGTGGGAAAGTTTTTTTTTAATACAGAAAAATGTTTATTTATTCTAGGGCAAAGTGTACAAGAAAAATTATTACTTCTCATTTGTTAGAAACGTAATAATGTTGAACCCCAAGTAAACCCAGCTCCAAAGGCTTCAAGCATAATAATATTATCTTTTTTGAGCAAGTTCTTATTATTAGCATAATCAATTGCTAAGGGAATAGATGCTGCTGACGTATTGCCGTGATTTTTAACAGTCATTATAATTTTTTCTTCAGGTAAATTTATTTTTTTTGCAACAGCTTTTATAATTCTGCTATTAGCTTGATGTGGTATTAACCAATCTATTTGTTCCACTGACATATTATTCTCTTCTAATGTTTTCGCTGCTAATTTACCCATGGTATTTACAGCTATTTTAAACACATCATTTCCTTTCATTTCTATAAATTCTGGATCTGTGTTAACAGTTAATAGATCCTTATATGAACCATCAGACCCTATTGTATTATATATAATACCTGGTTCATTTGAGCTTGTTAAAATTGCTGCTCCTGCACCATCTCCAAACAATACGCAAGTATTGCGATCTTTCCAATCTAAAAGCGATGTTATTTTCTCTGTTCCAACTACTAAAACATTTTTAGCAAATCCCCCTTTTATATATTTATCAGCTATATCTAATGCAAAAATAAATCCTGTGCATGCTGCATTAACATCAAATGCGCATGAATTATTATTTTGAAGCATATTTTGTAAGAGAACAGCTGTGCTGGGAAATTTTCTTTCTGGTGTTGTTGTAGCTAATACTATCATATCTATATCACTAGCATTTAACGTTGCATTTTTGAGAGCTATTGATGACGCTTGGAAAGCCATATCAACACTACTTTCATTTTCTCCAGCTATATGTCTCTGCTCAATACCTGTTCTTTCAACAATCCATTCATGCGATGTATCAACTAATTTTTCTATATCATGATTAGTGTAAATTTTGTCTGGTAAATAACTACCTGTTGAAATTAATTTAGAAAATTTATTTTGCATCTGACATTTCAGTATTTATTAAATTTGTTATTTTATTTAATATTTGATTTTTAACTTCATAATACGCAGTATTGATGGCTCTGCTAAAAGCATAAGGATCAGCACTGCCGTGACTTTTTACTACAACCCCTTGCAGTCCAAGCAAACTAGCTCCATTGTATCGTCTTGGGTCTACTTTCTTTTTTACAGCTTTCATAACTGGATAACTGATAGCTGCTGATATTTTAGTAAAAATATTTTTATTAAATTCTGATTTAATAAAGTGACTAATTATATTAGCAACACCCTCTATGCTCTTAAGAGCAATATTACCTGCAAATCCATCGGTCACAACAAGGTCAAAATTCCCAGTAAAAATATCATCCCCTTCAACAAATCCTGCGTAATTTAATTTTGATTTTTGTAATAATTGTCCAGAATGTTTTATTGTATCATTGCCTTTAAACTCTTCTGAGCCTACATTTAATAAACCAATTTTTGGACTGTTAGATATTTCTAAAGATTGAACTAAAGCAGATCCCATAATAGCAAATTGATATAGATGATTAGAGTTACACTGAACATTTGCGCCAAGATCTAACATGTGGGTTAATCCATCTTTTGTTGGAAATGATCCACATATTGCAGGTCTATCAATTCCCTGTAACATTTTTAATATAATTTTTGATAAAGCCATTAATGCCCCAGTATTTCCAGCGCTAACGCATGCATCAGCTTTATTTTGATTTACGGCCTCTATGCTTAATCTCATTGAAGATTGTTTTTTTGACCTAATAGCTGTTAATACCTCATCTTGCATGCTAATAAGTTCATTGGTATGGATAATATTGTATCTTGTGTTTTCTAATTTTTTTATATCATTAGGTATAAAATTTTCTATCGCAGTTTTATTTCCTACTAATATTAAAAATAAATCTTGGTGTTTATTAAGAGCCTGAATGGCCCCTGGAACTGATGACGCAACTCCATCATCTCCGCTCATCATATCTAATGCTATAGTAATATTATCGTGCATGGTATTAAGTTAACAAGGGTTAACTAACCTTGTGGTTCTTCTTGTTTCTCTTTCTTTACTTTTGGTGAAAAAATTTGTTCACCTTTATAATAACCATCTTTAGCTATATGATGTCTTAAATGTTTAACTCCAGTTGTCTTGTCTACAGAGCATGTTGGCTTGTTGAGGCTATCATGGGATCTCCTCATATCTCTTTTAGATTTAGATTTTCTACTCTTTTGGACTGCCATATATATTCCTTATTCTTAAAATGTCCTCTTTTATTGGGGCATTTAATAACGCTATTCTAAGCAATATTTTGCTTTCAGGCAATTTATAAATCAAATTTTTGTAATAATCCTTATAAATATTCAGTAAATGAATATAATTATTCAATAATCTTTATCTTTCTGATAATATCAGTCTGATTTAAATATAATATAGAAATGAAAAAAATCATATTAGCGTCTAGCTCAATACATAGAAAAAAACTTCTCAAACAGCTTAAAATTAACTTTCAAGCAATATCACCAAATATCGATGAAACAAGAAAAAGAAATGAACCTATAAATAATTTTGTTAAAAGATTGTCTGTTCAAAAGGCTGTTAAAGTAGCTAATAAAGTCAGTAATGCCATTGTTATCGGTTCTGATGAAATTGCAGTTGTTGGCAATAAGATACTTGGGAAACCTGGAACTGTAAACAATGCAAAAAAACAATTAAACTTTATTTCTGGAAAAGATGTAATCTTTAAAACGGGTATGTGTGTAATTGATGCAGATTCAATGAAAAAATTTACTTGTATTGTTCATTATAAAATAAAAATGAAAAAATTAAATAACATACAAATTAATAATTATATAAAAAAAGAAAATATGTTAAATTGTGCTGCAAGTATTAAAATAGAAGGCCTTGCTATAAGCTTAATAGAGAAAACGACTGGTTATGATCCTACCTCTGTTATTGGGCTTCCGTTAATAAAACTAACAGAATATTTAAACAAATTTGGTTATAAAGTTTAAAATATTTATTTAGAAAAATGATCAAATCCTTTTAAATTTAATTTAATCATATTTCCATTGTCTAAATATTTAATCTCAGATTTTGTAACAGTTCCAATAATTGTAATTGGTGTTTTATATTTTAAAGATAAGGATTTTATTTTATTTCTATTTTTCTTTGATGAGGTAAAACACAATTCATAATCTTCTCCTCCTTCAATTAATGCTTCAAGATATTTATTTCTAGTTAATGTTTTTTTAACGACATGATGAGTAGGTATTTTTTCTATAAAAACATCAGCACCTTTTTTACTTTGAGACATGAGAGTTTGCAAATCTTTTGCTAGCCCATCAGAAATATCTATGCAACAATTTGCAATATTTGATATCGCCAATCCTATACTGATTCTCGGCGTAGGCATATGTAAGAATTTTTTCAACACCTTATATTTTTTTTTATTTTTTGATAATAATAATGCAGCTCTTGCCATGCCAATCTTTCCAGTTACATAAATATCATCATTAATTTTTGCGCCTTTTCTATATAGTATTTTCTTATTATTTACCCCTATAACCTGAAAAGAAATACTAAGCGGTCCTTTATTAGTATCGCCACCAATAAGCGTTAAATCATGTTTTTTAATTAGTTGATTGATACCTTTATAAAAAGATTTTATCCATGCATCGGTAAGCTTAGGTATTGTGATTGCCATAAGAAGATATTTGGGTTTACAACCCATTGCTGCTATGTCACTTAAATTTGTTGCTAAACATTTATATCCTATTTCATAAGGTGAATAATTTTTTGTAAAATGTGGACCTAATAGAGAAGTATCAGTTGTTATAACTAAAGATTTATTTGTTGATAATTTTATAACAGCACAGTCATCACCAATGCTTTTAATAACATTTTTAGATGTTGTATTTATATTCTTTTGAATATAAGCGAGTATATCAGATTCATTTTTAATCATTTTGCTTAATTTTTTTTAATATTTTATCAAGAATAGTATTAATAAATTTATATGATTTTTCAGTTGAATACTTCTTTGCAATTTTTATGGCTTCATCTAATACAACTTTAGGAGGAATATCATTTTTAAATAATAACTCTGAAACAGAAAGAAAAAGGATTGATCGGTCAATAGGGCTAGTATCACTAAGCTTCACATCAGTGTTAGATTCAATTTTATCTATTATCACTGCTTTGTTATTTTCAATTAAGTCTAAAGTGCTACTCAAATATTTTTTATCATACTCTCTTTTATCAATAAAGTTTTTGCAAATATCATTTAATTCATATTGTGTAACATCCTGTTGGTATAATATTTTTATAATATTTTCACGGGCTAACGATTTATTTTTATTTTTTAACTTAGCCACTACTTATCCAATTTTTGAAGCTGATTAATCATTAATTCAGCATTACTAGCAAATTCACAGCCCTTTCTATATTTTTTACCAGCTCTATCAATAGCTTGTTGAGTATTCTCAGTAGTTAATACTCCATTTATAATAGGTGTTGTAAACTCTAAGCTTAGATTCCTTAACGCGTTTATGATAGTTGAGGCTAAATACTCATTATGTTTAGTATCACCTTTTATGATACATCCAATAGCTAAAACTATGTCAGGATTATATTTTTGCAAAATTTTCTTAATAATTAAAGGGATTTCAAAAGATCCTGGAACCTCAATGACCCCTGTGACATTGCGTAAATCATCTGGCAGTGAATTTAAAAAATCAAAAGCAATACTTAAGGTAATTTCATTATGAAAATTACTTTTTACAATAATAATTTTTTTATCTAACAAGGTTTTATTATAAGAAGCTAAATCTATTTTTCCAGTTTTTGCAAGAATAGTATATAAGTTTTTATTAACTGTTTTATTTCTTTCCATTTACTTACTTACATATTTTATTACATTTAATCCAAAGGCATTTATTCCATGATAAATCTTTGGTTTGCTTAATAAAATCATGTCTTTAACTCCAATATCATTTAAAATTTGAGCCCCTATACCAATTGTTCGATAATCATATTTTGTTTTATTATTTTTAGCTTGACTATTATTAATCATTAATGAATCAATTTGCAAGTTATCTAGGTTATTGGTTATAAAAACAAGGGCGCCCTGTTGCGATTTAGATATTTTTTTTAAAGCATTTTCTAAAGTCCAGCTACCGAAAGACTTAGACTTAATTGTGTCAGATAAGATGCTCTGAACATGTACTCTTACGGTTGTTGCTTGATTAGGTTTTATTACATCTTTAATTAAAACAAAGTGAACTTGTTCTGTTAAAATGTCTTCATAGAAAATAGCATTAAAAACCCCATGTTCTGTTTTAATCTTATTTTCATTAATTCTTCTTATAGTTTTCTCGTTTGCTGTTTTATATTTTATTAAATCCTCAATTGTTCCTATTTTTAATTTATTTTTTTTTGCAAAGGTTATCAGGTCTTTTTTTCTAGCCATGCTACCATCATCTTTTAGGATTTCTACTATTACCGCAGATGGTTCTAACCCAGCCAACCTTGCTAAGTCACATCCTGCTTCAGTATGGCCAGCTCTTACTAATACTCCTCCATCTTTTGCCATTAAAGGGAAAATATGTCCGGGCTGGACTAAATCACTTTGTTTGCAGTTTTTTGCCACAGCTGTTCTTATGGTTTTTGCTCTATCAGACGTTGAAATGCCTGTGGTTATACCTTCGGCAGCATCTATGGATACTGTAAAATTAGTTTCTTTAAAATTTTCTCCAGACTGTTTCATTAACGGTAGTCCTAATTTTTTACATTTATTTTTAGTTAGTGTCATACAAATAAGACCCTTTCCTTTAGACGCCATAAAATTTATATCTTTTGGTTTTATAAATTCAGACGCCATCATTAAATCTCCCTCGTTTTCACGATTCTCATCATCCATTATTACGACCATTTGTCCTTTTTTTATAGACTCAATAATATCTTCTGTTTTATCAATCATTTCTTAATTTATCCAAATACTTTGCAATATAGTCTACTTCAATATTAACCTTCCGTCCTAATGTATAATCTTTTATAATTGTATTATTATAAGTGTGCGGAATTATCATTACGTTAATTTTATTGTTTACTATTGTATTTACAGTCAAGCTTATTCCATCTATATTTATTGATCCTTTTGTTACAATATATTTTAATATTGACTCATCAACAGATACACATAATTCCCATGCATCATTGTTTTGTTTTATTGATTCAATAGTACCCATAGAATCTATGTGTCCTGTCGTTAAATGTCCACTAATAAATTTATTAAGTGTCAAAGGAAATTCGACATTAACAATATCATTATGATTTAAAACTCCCAGAGAAGTTAATTTAATAGTTTCCGGAGATAATTTAAAATGAAGCAATTCATTACTAATTTTTTCAGTAGTTAAACAAACACCATTGACTGATATACTATCTCCTAATGAAATTTTTGATGTATCAGACAATTTAATAACTAATTCAAAGCTATCGGAAGATTTGTTAACTTCCTGTACGGTACCCAAATGTTCGATTATTCCAGAAAACATATTATGAATTTAGCTTAAGTTTAATATCGTTGCCAATTTGTATCATATCATTAAAATTGAACTTTATCTTTTTTGATAACGTTTTAATATAATCTACATTAGAAAAATCATTAGATTTATTACCTAATATTTTAGGAGAAATGTATAAAATAAGTTCGTCAACAAGATTCTGCTTTAATAAAGTAGAAACAAATTTTGGCCCAGATTCTATAAAAATATTATTATAATCTCTTAGGGCTAAATGTTTGAGACAACTTTTAATGTTTAATCCGTTTTCTGTATTAGAAATTGTAATAACTTCTACATTAGGATTGTATTTTTTATATATTTTTTTCCTTGCTGTAAAAATAATTATTTTTCTTGAATAATTAGAAAATACTTTACTGTCTAAAGGAATTCTTAAGTTTGAATCAATTAGAGCTAAAGATGGCTGGTTAATAATTTTTTTTTGCAAAGATTTAACTCTTACATTTAATAGTGGGTTGTCTTTTATAATCGTATTTGATGTAGATAATATTAATGGAGTCAATGCTCTTTCATATTGCACATCTACTCTTGATTTATTTGAAGTTATCCACTTGCTGTCACCATTTGAAATAGAAACTTTTCCATCTAAAGACATTCCAATTTTTACTGTAACGTATGGTTTTTTTAAATTAAATCTATTATAAAATCCCTTATTAAGGCTTGTAGCTTCATTTTTATATAGCCCAACATCTACAATTACGCCACTCTTTTTTAATTGTCTGACACTTTTACCATTAACTATTGGGTTTGGGTCACGCTCACAAATAACGACTCTTTTTATTTTACTCTCTATAATAATGTTTGAACAAGGAGGTGTTCTACCAAAATGACAACAGGGTTCTAAATTAACATAAAGAGTAGAGTTTTTAACATCTTTGCCTGCCTGTTTGATTGCTATTTGTTCAGCATGGGGTGTTCCTGGCTTTTTGTGATAACCTTTTCCGATAATTTTATTATTTTTTACAATAATTGCCCCAACCATAGGATTGGGGTGAGCTGTGTATTGTCCTTTTTTAGCAAGCTCTATAACTTTTTTTATATAAAAAATATCCTTTTCTTTGCTATTCATCATCTAAAAGTTTTTTTTGTCTTTTTTTCATTTCCGGAGATAAATCTTTTTCTAAATTTTTTATTAAATTTCTAAATGAGTTTATGTCTTCAAAATTTAAATAAACAGATGCAAATCTTAAATATGCCACATGATCCAATTTGATTAATTCATTCATAACAATTCGACCAATTTCTTTTGAGGGCATTTCTTTTTCAGGATAAATTAAGCATTGGTTATATATTGCATCTAATGTTCTATCAATATCTTCTAGAGAGTTTTTACGTTTTTCTAGAGCTGTATATACTCCTTTTTTTATTTTATCTTTCGAAAATAACTCTGATGATTGGTCTGTCTTAACAACTCTTGGAAAATTTAACTCTGAGAACTCTGATGTATTGAATCTTTTATTACACGAATTACATTCACGTCTCCTTCTAATAGAATTTACTTCAATACTAAGTCTTGAGTCAATTACGCTTGTGCTACTATCTCCACAAAAAGGACAGTGCATTTCATATCACCTCTATGCTACTGCTTTTTTACTTGACGAATAAACAGGATACTGGGATGTTAAATTAAGAATTTTTTCTTTAACTGATGTTATTACATCTTCATTTTCAATGTCATCAAGGACATCACAAATTAGATTGCCTAAAATCTTTGTTTCCTGTTCTAAAAATCCTCTAGTAGTAATTGCAGCTGTTCCTAATCTAATGCCGCTAGTCACAAATGGGCTTTGTGGGTCATTGGGAACAGAGTTTTTATTTACTGTTATGTTTGCTTTATGGAGAGCTGCGTCTGCTGCCTTTCCTGTTAATCCTTGTTTAACTAGACTTACTAACATTAAATGGTTTTTTGTTCCGCCTGAAACTATATCATACCCTCTTTCTATTATAGTTTTTGCTAACACATCTGCATTTATTACAACTTGTTTCATATATTTTTTAAATTCTGGCTCCAATGCTTCTTTAAAAGCAACGGCTTTAGCCGCTATTACATGCATTAAAGGGCCACCTTGTGTGCCAGGGAAAACTAACGAATTAAATTTCTTTTCTAATTCTGGGTTTGATTTACATATAATAATTCCACCTCTTGGCCCTCTAAGGGTTTTATGAGTTGTTGAAGTAACAACGTCAGCAAAAGGAACTGGCGATGGATAAACATCGGCAGCAACAAGACCAGATACATGTGCCATATCTACTACATAATAAGCATTTACTTTTTTAGCTATTTTAGACATTCGTTCCCAGTCTATTATTTGAGAATAAGCAGAGAATCCACCAATTAACATTTTTGGCTTATGTTTAATTGCAAGCTTTTCAATTTCATCATAATCTAGCAAACCATTATCATCAATTCCATATTGGATAGCATTAAATAATTTACCAGAAAAATTTACTTTTGACCCATGGGTCAAGTGTCCACCAGCATCTAAACTCATACCTAATATGGTGTCGCCAACATTTAGAAGTGCTAAATACACTGCAGCATTAGCTTGAGAACCAGAATGAGGTTGTACATTAGCATAATCGCATTGATAAATTTCTTTCAATCTATCTATAGCAAGCTGTTCAGCTACATCAACATTTTCACATCCACCATAATATCTTTTGGCTGGATAACCTTCTGCATATTTATTAGTCAGTACAGACCCTTGCGCCTCAAGTACTCTTGGACTAGCATAATTTTCAGACGCTATTAATTCAACATGTTCTTCTTGGCGCTTAATTTCCTTTTTTATTGCATCATTTAGCTCATCATCAAATCCTGCGATTTTTGTGTCTACATTAAACATATTGTCTCCTTTATCTCAATAAATACTCATGAAATATTAACATTTAATCAAATTATTGTAACTAAGTTTCTATGCCAATATTATTATTTTCGTAAATAATTTTAGGTTGTGTAACCGAGGTTGCATCAAAAAATTTAATGCTTTGTAGATACTCTCTTGTGATATTCCATATAGGTTTTCCAATTTCTTCTTGATTAACACCTGCCCAGCCACTGACTTTATATATTTTTTGAGATTCAATTGACTTACCATTAATTGTTTTTAGATTATTTATTCTATTGTTAATATGGTTTTTAGGAGTAATTTCATAAGAGAGACCAGATGTTCTAACCATATCTCCGCCTTGTTGTAAATAAGGGTCTGGGTTAAAAATATTATCTGCAACATCTTCTAAAATATTTTTTATTCCTTCGCCGCTTATTTCTCTTATATATGTATTTGGATATGTAATAGCAGTATGGCTATAAATATCTGACATAGTTATGTCTTCATTTGCTAAAATCGTTGGCCCCCATCTAAACCCAGGAGATAAAGAAATTTCAGTATCCAGAACATTTGTCATAGACTCACATATTAATTGGTCAAACGAACCATTGAAAGTTCCTCTTCTATATAGGTCTAAATTTGACTTGCCAACAACCTTATTAAGTAATTTATTATATGGTTGCTTTTTTTTATTAATAAAACTTTCCATATCATGTGATGGTTTTATTTGATTTGAGATTATTGGTAATAACTTATATCTATAATCAAAAGAATTGTTATTAACCTTTAAATCTAAAACTGATATAAATTTACCGTTACATCCAGAGTTAATTACTAATGTTTTAGAATTACGGTTTTCTATAATTAGTGGCTCTGGTAAAACATCGTGTGTGTGTCCTCCTAAAATAATATCTATTCCATTAACTGTTTTTGCCATCTTTTTATCTACATCAACGCCATTATGAGATAATAGAATAATTACAGAAGGTTTTTCTTTGCTTTTAATGTGATTTATAAGAAATTGAAGATCACTCTCTTGAATGCCAAAAGTTAAATTTGGTACAAATCTTTTAGGGTTTGCAATAGGAGTGTAAGGGAATGCTTGGCCAATGACAGCTACTCTTAAATTATTAACTTCTTTTATTACATATGGTTTTTGAAAATGATTTTCTTTATCAAAAGGTGTCATTCCATCAAAAATAGCTTCTTCGGTTAATTTTATATTTTGAGCTACAAAATCACCATTAAACTGTTTTATATTTTCTATAAATTGTTTCTCTCCAAAGGTAAATTCCCAATGCCCAGTCATGACATCTACACCTAAAATATTTGAAGCCTGAACCATATCTTTTCCTTTTTCAAACAGAGATAAAGCGCTACCTTGCCATGCATCTCCTCCGTCTAACAATAAAGTGTTTTCGTTAGCTTCAGCTTTAAGATTATCTATGATAGTTTTTAAATAAGCATATCCTCCAAATTTACCAAATTCTTTTGCGTGTTTATTATAATTAAGATGTGTATATGCATATTCTAATAATTTTGAATTTACAGAATAATAATCTAATAAATTTTTTCCAACAATATGCGGAGGGGAATTTCTATTTTTTCCTACACCTAAATTATAGTTTGGTTCTCTAAAATACATTGGCTCTAATTGCCCATGAGTGTCTGTTATGTGAAGAAGACGTAAATTTCCAAATGGCGTATTACTATAATCAACAGTTGATGATCCAAATGATGGCTTAATAATTCCAGCAATATATCCAGCTATAATAAATTGTAAAAATTCTCGCCTATTCATGTTTAATTTCTTCTATAATTTAAAAAAAATATTACCAGTATTGCCAATAAATAAAATGAAAATATTAAATAATCAGCTTTAATTATCATATAATAATGTATCATAGATAACACTAAAATAAGATATATCAATTTATGTATCTTATACCACATGTTCCCAAGGTTTTTTTTGGATACATCATTTGAAGTTAATATAAGTGGTAAAAATAATAGTAAAGTAAAATAACCTATTTGAATGAAACTTAAATTAATAAAATCATCTTTAAGAAAAGCAAGGTTAAAATTATTATCAAAAAAATAAAAAATTAAATGTATAAAAGAAAATATAAATGTAATCAGCCCTAGTAATCTTCTATCAATTATTTTGTATAAAACAGGAATGTTTGGTATAAACAAAATAATAACTATCAAGGATAAAGCTATATAGCCTGAACTTGTAATCAAGTATGCTTGAATATTTATTATGTTTGAATTAAAGAATAAATTAAACGTAATATATAAAAACGGTATTATAAAAAATGTATATGTAAAAAATTTTTTCAATATTAAGTATTAAAAGTGTTTTTTTAAATCCATATTATCGTAAAGATTATTAACAAACTTACTATATCCATTAAACATTAGAGTGTCTCGTTTTCTAAAATCCCCAATTCTTCTTTCTCTTTTTTGGCTCCATCTAGGATGGGCAACATGCGGGTTTACATTTGAATAAAAACCATATTCATTAGGAGCTTCTTCATTCCAAGTACATATAGGTTCTTTTTCAACAAATGAAATTTTAACTAGGGATTTAATGCTTTTAAAACCATATTTCCATGGAACAATTAATCTTACAGGTGATCCATTTTGATTAGGAAGTACTTGGCCATATAAGCCAACAGAAATTAATGTAAGAGGATGTGCAGCTTCATCTATTCTTAACCCTTCTTGATAAGGCCAGTTTAAAATATTTCTTTTTTGTCCAGGCAAATGTTCTCTATCTAATATTGATTGAAAGGCAACATATTTAGCATTAGACAAAGGTTTGACAATGTCCATTATTCTTTTTAACTCAAATCCTATCCAAGGTACCACCATCGACCACGCCTCAACACATCTCAATCTATATATTCTTTCTTCTAATTGAAATTTTTTTATCAAATCATCTGCATCTAATACAAGTGGTTTTTCTACTAATCCATCTATTGTTAATTTCCAATTATTAGTCTGAAGCATGTTCGCATTCAACATAGGGTCTCTTTTTCCAGACCCTAGTTCATAGAAATTATTATACGAGGTGATTTGCTTTATAGTATTAGTTTCTTCATTTGTACTATACTCAATATCTTTATTAAATTTAAGTTTTTGTCTAGAAGGCATGCTAAATAAATTTGAGCTAAATATGAATGGCAGGCTAATCATAGATTTCATAATCTTTCTTCTATTATCAAATAATGTTTTATTTGTAATTTGATGTTCTTTGTCTAGATTATATTTATTCATAACTTATTCTAACCAATCTCTTGCATTTGTAAAAAATTTTGACCATGGAGAAACTTTCCATTCTTTAGGCGCATATGAAAATTGATTTAAGTTACATAATCTTTCTGGATGTGGCATCAATATAGTTATTCTTCCATCTTGATTAGTAAATCCATTAGCTCCGTTGATAGAACCATTTGGGTTATATGGGTACTCTGTGGTTTTTTTGTTATTATTATCAACATAATTAATTATAGCATTCATACTATCTTTTTTATTTTTAAATACTGCGCGACCCTCTCCATGAGATACTATTAGAGGCAATATTGAGCCTTCCATATTTTTTAGAAAGATTGAATTACTTTTATTAATAACTACTCTTGATAATCGCGCTTCAAATTGATTTGAATAGTTTTTATAAAATTTAGGCCAATATTTTGTTCCAGGCATTAAATGAGATAATTGTGATAGCATTTGACAACCATTACAAACACCAAGCGAGAATTTAGAAGTATCATAAAAAAAAGATTCAAGAGAATCTTTCAAATTATTATTAAAAAGTATTTTATTTGCCCAGCCTTTCCCAGCGCCTAACACATCTCCAAAAGAAAAGCCTCCACAAGCCACTAATCCATCGTATTTGACAATATCAGAAGCAACGTCATTTGTGTGCACATCATAGCATTCAAATCCTGACAACATAAATGCATGAGCCATTTCTTTATGGCCATTAACTCCTTGTTCACGCAAGATAGCAATCTTAGGCTTTCTATTCTTATAAATTTTAGATGTTTTATTTGAAAAATTAATTTTATTAATAATAGGTTTTATATTTTTATGTGTATTAATTTTACAAGTATATTCTTCTAATGCAGTTTTTGGGTTGTCTCTCAATCTCTGTATGTTGTATGATAGTTTGCTCCAAGATTTTCTTAACTTTGTTAATTTAAAATTTAAATTTTTATATGATTGAATAAATAGTTTTGGGTTTTTTTCTATACGACTTTCACCTAATTTAACAATCATACTCTCGGTATTAGTTTTTGAAGCTAAATATTTTAATTCTTTCACTTTAGATTTTGGTACCTCAATAACTACACCTAATTCTTCATTAAAGAAAAATTTTTCTAAATTTTCTTTCTTTTTATATTTTTCCTCGCTTTTATTTATAATTATTGAACAATTTCCTGAAATAGCCATTTCAGTCAAAGTAGTAAATAAACCTCCATCAGATTTATCATGGTAAGCTGTAATTATATTTTTTGTAATAAGCATTTGGCTAAGTTTAAAAAAACTAATTAGATGGTCTACATTATCAATTCTAGGTACATCCTTGTGAATTACATTCTGAATTTGATGATATGCTGATCCACCAAGTCTTTGCTTTCCATTTGCAATATCAATTAAGAAAATTTCTTTATTACCCTGTAGTTCAGGAGTGATGCATTTTTTTACATCTTTGATTGAGCTAAATGCTGTTAAGACAAGACTTACAGGACTTTCAACTTCATAATTTATATTTTTATTCTTCCAGCTTGTGTTCATCGATAGTGAATCTTTTCCTACAGGTATAGTTATATTAAGTTTTGTGCATAGTTTTGATATTTTGTTAACTGCAAGAAATAAACCTTGAATTTCATTTTTATTTTTAGATGACGCCATCCAATTAGCAGATAATTTTATATTTGACAAATCCCTGATATGACAACATGAAATATTAGTAATTATCTCGCCGAGAGAAATTTCTACGGAAGCTTCTGGGTTAGAAATTGCTAAAATTGGTCTTTCCCCAATTGTAATCACTTCTCCATTATCTGAATTAATATCAGATAATGTAATTCCAACGTTTGAAACAGGAATTTGGTTTGGACCAATCATTTGATCTCTTGATACTAGTCCTGTTACTGAGCGATCACCAATTGTAATTAAAAAACTCTTATCTGAAACTGAGGGGAGTTCAAGTATATTTATCACTGATTGATTAAATGATAAATTACTTCTGTTACTATCTTCTATTTTGGATACAAAATTAGTTAATTCTATTGGTTTGATAGGTGGTTTCCCTAATAAAGAAGTCATCGGTAAATTAATAATTTTTGTTTTATCATCTCTACCAAAAACTATTAATTCTTTTTTCTTTAAAACATTTCCTATTACTGCATATGGACAATTTTCTCTATCACAGATTTTTGAAAACATCTCTAAGTTTTTTTTATTTATGATAATTACATAACGTTCTTGAGATTCGTTGCACCAAATCTCAAGAGGTGCCATATTTTTTTCAGCAATTGGTATTTTAGAGCTATAAATTTTTGCTCCCATATGGGATTCATTTACAATTTCAGGAATTGCATTACTTAGCCCTCCAGCACCAACATCATGTATGCTTTTTATTGGATTTTTTGAACTCATATAAATGCATTGATTAATGACTTCTTGGCATCTTCTTTCTATTTCAGGATTATCTCTTTGAACAGATGCAAAATCTAAATTTTCACTGCTAGCCCCTGATGATAATGATGATGCAGCACCTCCTCCAAGTCCGATTAAATAAGATGGTCCACCAAGAATAATAATTAAATCATCATTTGATAATTTTTTCTTATGGGTATGGTTAGGTCTAATTGATCCTATTCCACCAGCTATCATAATAGGTTTGTGATATCCAAAAGCTTTAATATTTTTATTAATAGTAATAGAAGGAAATTGACATGTTCTAAAATAACCAAATATATTTGGTCTTCCAAATTCATTATTATAGGCGGCAGCACCTATAGGAGCATTAATTATAATTTCAAGAGGAGTTTTTATTCTTGATGGCACTCCAATTGAATCTGATTCCCAATTTTTAACATCATTGGGTATACATAAATTAGATAACGTGTATCCAGTAAAACCAATTTTTGGTATTGAGCCTAAGCCAGTGGCTCCCTCATCTCTTAATTCTCCGCCAGACCCTGTTGCAGCACCTTCATAAGGAGCTATAGCGGTTGGATGATTATGTGTTTCTGCTTTAATTATATATAAGCCTTTTTCTTTTTTATATTTATATTTGTTTTTATCTGTGAGTAAAAAATTAATTTTACTAGAATTAATAATTGAACAATTATCTTTATAAGCAGAAATTATATTTTTACTATTATTTTTATAAGTTTTTTTAATTAATTTAAATAATGAAAGCTCTTGATTGAAACTCTTGTTTATTAGTTTAGAGTTAAATATTTTGTGCCTACAGTGTTCTGAGTTAATTTGAGAAAACATCATTAACTCAATATCATTTGGATCTCTCTTTAGTTTTTTATACATTTCCTTTAGATATAAAATTTCTTCATTACTTAACGCTAAACCCATTTTAATGTTAAAAATATTAATTTTAGAAGCTGTAATATTTTTAGTTTTTTTAATTTTGTTTAATTTTTTAGCTGTGCGTAGATATTTATATATCTGATTATTAGTGTATAAACATAATTGTGTCATTTTATCGAAAATATTATCTTTGTTATCAACCACCATATTAAATATCTTTTTTTTATTTTCAAAATCAAATAACAATATGGGCTCAATCTCTATTTTATGGCTAAAATTACAGCTCACAATTATTTGTTTTGCCTTTTCAGACCACGGTGATAAATTTCCAGATCTTGATGAAATTAATATGGTATTTTTCGAAATTTTTACTTTATTTATATTTATTTTAGCTTCCAATAAAATTGAAAGTTGTTCTATTTCGTTTTGACTAAGTTTTTTGGGATAAAGAATTTTATATAACTCAAAATTCTTATATGCTTTGCCGGTATTTTTCTGCGCTGTACTTTTTAAGAAGTCTCCTAGTTTATGGCTAATTTTAGGCTTTTTATTTAAAAATATATACTGATGTATAGGCATAATAATATATATATAATAATACATTATTCTT
Source organism: Gammaproteobacteria bacterium (assembly GCA_002718845.1). Classification (GTDB taxonomy): domain Bacteria; phylum Pseudomonadota; class Gammaproteobacteria. Next base: position 17,438 of record PBFS01000023.1, read on the forward strand.
GATAATAATATTACTTGGAGCTAAACTCATTTTACTGATATTAGGGGGCGACCTGGCTTCGACGTGGGTTGCAGAACCTGAGGAGCATGTCGAGCTTCAGTATCTCGTAAATCTGCTGAAAAACAATAAACGCTGAAAATAAACCTTTAGCTCTAGCAGCCTAACTGCCGCTAGCTTCACTCAGAGTAGGCTTATATGCTTTGTACTGAAGTCATTATGATAAGACCGCAATACATATTCTTGCCATTGTATTGTTAAATCTAAGCAAGATAGCTATTAAGTAGATTGTTTGTTGTCAGCTTAATGGTTAAATTAAAAACAAACTAAACATGTAGTGCCAATGGCTAAGTGCTTTCGGACGCGGGTTCGATTCCCGCCGCCTCCACCAAAATACTGATTTAAATCAAAAATTTCTCTTATTTGATATTAATCAAGTAACAATAATTTTTAAGGGTTATTGTCAAAATTAGGTACATCTTTAGAATGCACCTAAGTTATTTAAAATGACAATTATTGTCAGGAGAAAAATGATGATTTATCTATTTAGTGATGAACAATCGAGTAGTTCATCAAGTGATCAATCAAGTGAACAATCAAGTAGTTCATCAAGTGATCAATCAAGTGAACAATCAAGTAGTTCATCAAGTGAGCAATCAAGTAAGAAATCGAGTGATTCATCAAGTGAGAAATCAAGTGGTTCGTCAA
>PBFS01000024.1 GCA_002718845.1 Gammaproteobacteria bacterium
TATCGCGCCTGGAAGGACTCGAACCTCCGACCCCATCGTTCGTAGCGATGTACTCTAATCCAACTGAGCTACAGGCGCAAAATTATCATCGGGGTGATAGGATTCGAACCTACGACCTACTGGTCCCAAACCAGCCGCGCTACCAAGCTGCGCTACACCCCGTAGATATGCATATTATACCTATAGATTATATTTTTAAAATTAATAAGTTAATTAGAAATATATTCCCAGACAGTCTTACCGTCCAGATCCTTTATTTTTACTCTCATTGCTACAAGCTTATCTCTTATTTCATCAGCTTTTTTATAGTTTCCTTGAGATCGTGACTCATTTCTTTCTAATATAAGCTTATTTATTAAATCTTCATCAACCTGCTCAACTTTTGTTGATTGACTTTTATCCAATAAATTAATTCCTAAAAATAATGCTGCATTAATTAATTTTTTAGCATCTTGAGTATTATTTTTTGCATATCTAGATAATTTTGATAGATAAGTAATTGCCTCGGGAGTATTTAAATCATCAGATAATATATCAAGTATTTCATTGTCTGTTTGTTTTGGTTTCTCAGTAACTTCTATATTTCCAATAGAAGATCTATATTTTGTAATAAGAGTATGAGAATCTGTTATAGTTCTATCCGTCCAATTTAGTGGTTGTCTATAATGTGCTGACAATAAAGCTAGTCTTATAGTTATTGGAGAATGGTTTTTTAACAAATCTTCAATCAAAATAACATTCCCTAATGATTTAGACATTTTTTTCTTATCGACTAACACTATTCCATTATGAAACCAATAATTACAATACTTTGCTGAGGACATACAGTTTCCTTGAGCAATTTCATTTTCATGATGAGGAAAAATTAAATCATTTCCTCCTCCATGAATATCTAAAGTAGACTCTTTTCCAATGATTTCTTTAATCATTGATGTGCATTCAATGTGCCATCCAGGCCTACCAATGCCCCAAGGACTGTCCCAACCTGGCATAGTAGAGTCTGATGGTTTCCATAAAACAAAATCTCTAGGACATTTTTTATAAGATGCAATTTCAACTCGTGCTCCATCAATCATTTCATCAAAATTCTTTTTAGATAATTGTCCATACTCTTTGTATTTAACTGTATCGAACAATACATGCTTTTCAGAAATATAAGCGTATCCCAAATCTAAAATATTCTGAATTGCATTTATAATTGCTGGGATACTATCAGTAACTTTAGGTTCAAAAGTTGGGCTAATTATTCCTAATGAGCGCATATTAGCATGATAAATTTTAGTAAATTTAGAACTTATATCATTAACTGTTTTGTTAGATTTATTAGCAGCTTCTGATATTTTATCATCTACATCTGTAATATTTCTTATATAAACAACTTCATCATACTTAGAGCTTAATAATCTAAATAATATATCTGGAATTACAGCGGCTCTAGCATTTCCTATATGTGGGTGACTATATACGGTAGGGCCACAAACATACATTGTGACCTTATCCTTGTTTACAGGTATAAACTCTTCTTTTTTTCTATTTATGGTATTAAATAACTTTATTGTCATGATATGATATATTCACACTATATTTAGATTAAAATATATGAAAAAAATAATTTTATTCACTCTAATGTGTCTTACTATAGCATTTAGTTATGGTGACAGTAAAATAGGAATTAATAAACAAGAGGGAAGAACTTTGATAAAACTTAGTACAAATAAAGGGGATATAATAATTAAATTATTTTCTGAAGATGCGCCAGAGACGTCAAAAAATTTCATTAATTATGTAAAGGGTGGAAATTATAATGGGACGATTTTTCATAGGGTTATAAACAATTTTATGATTCAAGGTGGAGGACATCTCCCAGATATGTCTGAGGTATCTACAAATCCACCTATCGTTAATGAATCTAACAATAACATTAGTAATAAAAAAGGAACTATTGCAATGGCAAGAACAAGTGATCCTCACTCGGCAACATCTCAATTTTTTATCAATCTTAAAGATAATGATTTTTTAGATATGAAAAACTCACCAGATGGTTACGGGTATTGTGTTTTTGGAGAAGTTGCTGAAGGAATAGAAATTGTTGAGAGTATTGGAGTTGCAGAAACAGGTAATAAAGCTGGTCATGCCGATGTACCTTTAAATGATATTGTTCTTGAAAGTGCTGAATTTATTAATAATTAAAAATGTCTACTCTATTTATTTCTGATTTACATCTTGATAGTAAAAGACCCAACGTTATAAATTTTTTTATAAATTTTCTTAACAACCTAAGTCATGATATAAAAGCTATTTATATACTTGGTGATTTTGTTGAATATTGGGTTGGCGATGATGATCCTGCCGTTGGATTACAAGAAGTATTTAAATTAATTAAAAAAATCTCAAAAAAAATAGATATATATTTTATGCATGGAAATAGAGACTTTATGATTTCTAAAAAATATTGTGAAGAAAATGGGATGAAATTGCTAGATGATCCAACAATAATAAATTTATATAATAGAAAAATTCTATTAATGCACGGCGACACGTTATGTATTGATGATAAAGAATATCAGAAATTTAGACATATGGTTAGGTCTGAAGAATGGCAAAAAGAAATGCTTAAAAAATCTTTAAGCGAGAGATTGTTGTTAGCTAAAAATTTAAGAGAGAAAAGTAAAAATGAAACTGATAATAAGGATGAGTTTATAATGGACGTAAATAGCGAAGAAGTAAAAAAAATTATATTAAAGTATAATGTAGATATTTTAATTCACGGACATACACATAGACCTAATATACACAAAATACTTTGCAATGGTAAAGAAGTTAAAAGAATTGTCCTTGGTGATTGGTATGATAAGTGCTATGTATTAGAACTAAATCAAGACAAAGTATCAATAAGGAAAAATAACTTATCTTAGTCTAAAATATCGTAACTCTTAATCTTTCTTTCACCAACAAGTCTATTAATTATTCCTCTGTTGATTCTTCTAACTTTATTTAATTCTGATATTAAATAAAATTTATGCCTTATAAGGTTTAATAAATCAACTCCTGTGATAGAAATATCTAAACTTGTATTATTTTCTATTTCTTTAAATCCTGCTTGATGATTATAAGAGTAGTATTTTTCTGGATTTATATCTTTCTCCAGCGAATGATCTAATGTTATCTCATAACCAATTTCTCGTAAGAAAAGTACTTCAAATCCCACGATTATGATATCAGATGAATCTTCTGTGTCTTTTATATATTTTATATATGATTTATAGAATTTGTATAACGAAGAACATGGCTCATTTCTTGGAGTAAATTTATAAATTAACTCATTAAAATATAAAACTTCTAACATAAATTTTGTACTAATTAAATTGTTAGTATCAGAAATTTCATATTTTGTTAGTATAGGTAAGTTAGCATTTGTAAAATTTAAAAGAAGTTCTCTAGATGGTTGCAATATAGATAGATCTTTCTTTTGTTTAACTCCCTTTGCAAGAACAGAAACAAACCCTTTCTGTTTCGTTAATATATCAAATATCATACTTGTTTCACTATAAGGCCTTGAATGTATGATAAATGAATTTATAAGATTATTACTCAATCTATATATCCTATTTCTTTAAGAAACTCATAGTTATTTTTCCAATTTTTTTTAACAACTACCTCTAATGATATATAAAATTTTTTATTATAAATTTTCTCTAGCCAGCTTCTAGACTTTATTCCAATCTCCTTTATCATTAATCCATTTTTTCCAATAATAATTTTTTTTTGGTTTAACTTTTCTACTGCTATGATTCCTTCTATCTTTATTAAAGCCTTGCTAATCTGGCATTTTTCAACATAAACAGCTGTGTCATAAGGGACCTCTCCATGGGCTTTGTCATTAATGACTCCGCGTATAATTTCCTGAATAGATAATTTCATTTGCGCAACCGATACTTCGGTTGATGCGTTATTTGTATTTGAATTTATTGAAGAATTCTTTATCATATCAAGTAATTCTGTTATGCCTTCCTTTGTCTTAACAGATATAAGATGAATGCTATGGGCAAATTGTGTTTGTATTTTATTTTTTATTTTAATTAATTCATTTTTATCCTTTAGTAAATCAATTTTGTTAACCACAATTATTATTACAATATTGTGGTCTTTTGCTAAATTTATAATAGATTGCTCGTATTGAAAGTCCTTGCTGTTTACGTCCATCATGACAATAAGAAAATTAGTAAACTCGAGAGTTTTAATATATGAATTTTTCATTGCTGATGAAAGTAAATCGGTATTTTTTAATGATATACCAGGCGTATCATATAAAAAAAATTTATTTTCTTTATAATTAACCTCATGAATTAAATTTACTCTCGTAGTTTGTGGCTTATTACTTTCGGTAGTAACATAGTTATTGCAAATAAAATTAACTAATGAAGATTTTCCGGTATTACTATGTCCCACAATTGAAATATAAATATTATTTTTCATTTTTAATTTTGTTTAATAAAAATTTAGAAGTTTTTTGTTGTCCTTCTTGTACTGTTGAGCAAATATGACTCGTTAATTTAGGCTCAACATCAATTTTACATATAATCTCGAATTTTGGCTTATGTGGCGGGCTAGGAAGTCTTTTTGTTTCATATATAGGTAGCGGTTTATTAATAGATTGCATATATTCCTGTAGTTTAGTTTTAGAGTCTTTTTCTCCTATTTTATTTTTTTTCTTAAGTAAATCTTTATAAATATTTTGAATTATTATTTCTGTTTTAATATATCCAGCATCTACAAAAAATGCCCCTATAAGAGATTCCATCAAATTAGCAGATATTGATGTTCTTAGAGAGGTATTTGATTTTATTTTTAAATTTTTATACAACAAAGCATCAACTAATTTATACTCGTTTGAAAGTTTTGCAATTGATTTTTTACTTACCAGAATCTGTGTTTCTCTCGATAGCTCGCCTTCATTAGATTTGGGGTATTTTTTAAACAAAAGATTAGAAATAACTACTCTTATAACTGCATCACCTAAAAACTCAAGTCTTTCATAATTTTTTTTACTAAAGCTTTTATGTGAAAATGCTTCTAAAAGCAATGTTTCATTTTTAAAAGTATAATTAAATAATTTCTTAACCTTTAATTTTGCTGAATTTACGTCTTTAATTTTGTTAATCATAAACTAATCTATAGGTAAGCCTATCCTATCAAAAGCTGAGTATGAACTATTAGAGTTCCAATACATCCATATCATAAAAGCTCTACCTATTAAATTTTGTTTGGGGACAGGTCCCCAATATCTACTGTCATTACTATTGTCTCTATTATCTCCAAGAACAAAATAGGTATCATTTGGAACAATATAAGTAAAGCTTTGATCTGGCTCAGGATTTTTTGCTATTTTATACTGCTTAATACTATTAGTTTCATTAAATAACATATTATTATGTAAGTCATTTTTAAAAATATAATCATTTCCAATTAAAGTTTGCGTATATTTCTCACCATTTACAAAAACTTCTTTGTTAACATACTCAATAGAATCTCCAGGCAATGCGATAACTCTTTTTATATAATTTATATTTTTATCTTGAGGATATTGAAATACTATTACATCACCATATTTAGGGTCTTCATTTTCAACTAATGTATAATTAGTCAGAGGTAATTTTAATCCATATTCATACTTCTTCACTAATATAAAATCACCCACAAGTAAGGTTGGTATCATAGAACCAGAAGGTATTCTATATGGCTCTATTATGAATGACCTTATGACTAAGACAAAAAATAAAATAGGGAAAAGTGATGCAGTAAAGTTAATTAGTTCAAAACTTTTAATATTTTCATTGCCTATTTTCATTAAAAGCAGAAATAAACCGCTGACAAATGTTGCTAATATTAATAATAGTGTAAAATCCATATTATTTCTTGGGCATCATAAATTCATAGAAAGCTTCTTTTGGTATATCAACATTGCCAATTTTTTTCATCTTTCTCTTACCTTCTTTTTGTTTTTCAATCAATTTCATTTTTCTGGTAGCGTCCCCTCCATACAATTTTGCAGTAACATCCTTTCTATATCCTCTTACAGATGTTGATGCTAATACTTTAGAACCAATGCAGGCTTGTATGGAAATTTCAAACATTTGTCTAGGTATTAGATTTTTTAGATTATCAATTAATTGCCTAGCTTTTCTATATGAATCATCTTTATGCATTATTTGTGAGAGAGCATCTACTTTTTTCTTATTAACATGAATGTCTAATCTTATCATATTACTTTCTTGATAATCGATAATTGTATAGTCATAAGACGCATATCCTTTTGTTAATGATTTTAATTTATCAAAAAAATCATAAATTATCTCAGATAAAGGGATTTCAAATATAATTTCAACAGAGTTTGTTCGATATTGTAAATTTTTTTGTTTTCCTCTTTTATTAATACATAATTCAATAATAGATCCTAAATAATCAGATGGTGTAATTATCTTAATTTCAGCAATAGGTTCCAAAAAATTTTTTATTTGGGTTTGTTCGGGTAAATCTTTTGGGCTTTTAATTTCTAAAAGTTTATTGTTTTTTGTCTCAATTTTATAAGTAACAGATGGTATTGTCATCAAAAAATCTAGATTGTATTCTCTAAGCAATCTTTCTCTGATAATTTCCATGTGCAATAATCCTAAGAAGCCACACCTAAAGCCATGTCCTAGCGACAATGAATTTTCTGATTCATAGGTAAACGAATTATCATTAAGAGATAATTTATCTAATGCTTTTTTTGAATCTTGATAATTCTTTGAATCTATAGGATAAAATCCTGAAAAAACTCTTGGTTGAATTTGTTCAAAACCAGGCAATGCTAATGGTTGTTCTGCTTTATAATCAACTATTGTGTCACCAACTGGCGCTGCATTTAAATTTTTTATAGAAGCAATCATAAACCCTACATCTCCTGCGTTTAACTTATCTAAGTAAGTAATTTTTGGAGTAAAAATACCCACTTTATCAATTATAAATTCTTTCTTATTTGATAATATTTTTATTTTTTGTTTAGGTTTAAGGCTGCCACTAACAATTTTAACTAACACAACAACTCCTAAATAATTATCAAACCAAGAATCTACGATACATGCTTTTGCATAATTATCTTGTGATAATCCTGGTGGAGGAATTCTATCAATAACAGCGGGCATAATATTATTAACTCCCAACCCGGTTTTAGCGCTGACCTCTATAATATCTGCTGAATCAATCTGTAGAAAATCTGAAATATCATTTTTTACTGCTTCTATATTTGCTGATGGCAAGTCTATTTTATTTACTATTGGTATAATGTTTAAGCCTAAATTAATAGCTAACGATGTATGAGCAATACTCTGAGCCTCAATTCCTTGGGTAGCATCAACTACCAATAATACACCTTCACATGCCGAAAGAGATCTTGAAACTTCGTATGAAAAATCAACATGCCCAGGAGTATCTATAATATTAACTGTGTATTCTTTATTGTTATCTTTGTAAACCAAAGATACAGTTTGTGCTTTTATGGTTATTCCTCTTTCCCTCTCAAGATCCATAGAGTCAAGCATTTGTTCTTGCATATCTCTAGAATTAAGAATTCCATAGTTTTCAATTAATCTATCAGCAAGAGTAGATTTTCCATGGTCAATATGAGCTATTATTGAAATATTCCGTATGTTTTTCATCTATCTATATGATAGCGAAGCATACTCAAACATCAATCATTTAGAAATTTTTATTGCTAAAAATAATGGGGCGTTGTCACGGTAAACTAATAAATTTGCTAAAGTATTTTTTGACAAACCATTTATTTCTTTTTTAAAATCATTAGTATTATAAATTGGTTTATTATTTATATGAGTTATTATATCGTTTACTTTAATTTTTGAATTATTTAATTGATCGGCAGAAATTTTATCTACTTTAACTCCTCCATAGATATTTAGATTTTTTTTCATACTTTCATTAATATCACTTACGGTTAGCCCTGATACAATAGTTTTATCTATTGTATTCTCTTTCATGCTAGCGATCATATCATCATCAGGAAGCTCTTCTATTTTAATAAACTTTGTTATAACCCTCTTATCGCGTAATAATTCTATTTTTACTGTTTCATTCACATTTGTTGAACCAACCATTAAAGGCAAATCTTTAGATTTTTTTATTTCTTTATTATCAAACTTAAGTATTATATCTCCTTGTTTCAGCCCCGCTTTTTCAGCTGGGCTATTTTCTAGAATTCTTGCAACTACTGCTCCTTTTGCTTTATCTAAACCAAAACTTTCTGCTAAATCCTTGTCAACTTGTTGTATAAAAACCCCAAGCCATCCTCTTTTAACTTTTCCATCATCTTTTAATTGTCTATAAACATTACTAAGTGTTTCTGCTGGAATTGCAAAAGAAACTCCCATAAATCCACCAGACCTTGTGTATATTTGAGCGTTTACTCCAACTACTTCTCCTTGTAAATTAAATAATGGTCCACCAGAATTTCCTGGGTTTATTGCAACATCAGTTTGAATATAAGGAACATAACTTTCATTTGGCAAGTTTCTTTTTTTCCCACTGACTATGCCGGCGGTGACTGTATGGTCAAATCCAAATGGTGATCCAATAGCTAAAACCCATTCTCCAAGTTTAAGATTATTAGAATCTCCGATAGAAACTGTAGGTAGGTTATTTGCTTCAACTTTTAAAAGTGCTAAATCACTTCTTTCGTCTTGTCCAATTAATTTGGCATCTAAAACTGTATCATCACTTAATCTTATTGTTATCTCGTCTGCATTAGATATCACATGATTATTTGTCATAATATAGCCATCTGCAGATAATATAAATCCTGACCCAAAGCTTGGAGTTTTTCTAGATTGACTGCCTGGCGGCGGAGTTGGCATACCATTAAAAAATTTGTCAAGAAAAGGTTTAAATTCATCAGGAACATTAGGAATGTTTAGTCTAGGATTGTTGTTTTGGCCAATATTTTTTTTCGCATTTACAATTACAACTGATGGGATGTTCTTTTCAACAACTTCTGTAAAATTAGGTAGAGAGTCGGCAGAAAAAATTTTAGTTGGGGTTAAAATTAAAGACAGTAATACTATTGCTAAAGGGCTAAAGAGTTTTTTCATTATTTACATTTTATAATTTCTTTATCTTTTAATACCTTTTTATTATCATTTAAATCATTGCATTCAATTTTATTAATCACGTTCTTAGAAGGTGCTGACAAATCATTCGTAATCGTAGATTTAGTATATTGGACTTGGTTAGTGGCAAAATTTTCTAATACAAATAGAGTAATAGTCGCAAAAACAAAAACACTTGCCATACGTAATCCATATGTCCAAAAATTATTATTATAGATAGAATTATAAGTAGAATATATTTCTGCCATTACCCTGTCTGAAAAGTTTTTAGATATTTTTTTAGGATATTCTTTCTTTAGCACAGCTTTTATTATTGCTAAATATTCTATTTCTTTTAAATTCTTACTCATAACTATTCTTACTCATAACTATTTTTTATAATCTTAATCAAAATTTCTCTAGCCCTATGCAATCTTGATCTAACTGTTCCTATAGGAATACCTATTTTATTTGATATTTCATCATAACTCAAATCATCAATTTCCCTAAGTTTCACAATCAATTTTAACTCCTCTGGTAGCCCTTCAAAGGTCTTTTCTATTACTTCTGACAGTTCCGACAAATTATAATATTCATCGGGCCTATCCCCAACGTTTCTCCTCTCATCAATTAGACAAGTATTTTCAGAAATAGTTTCCTTTTCTTTTACTTTTTCTTTTGAATTTATGTAATTTAATGAGCAATTTATTGATATTCTGTGGAGCCAAGAATAGAATTTACTATCAAATCTGAAGGTTTCTAGAGATCTATATGCTTTTAAAAAGGCCTCTTGAGCTACTTCCTCAGCATCAGAGTAATTTTTTGTATATCTGAAGCACAGATTAATAATACGTATTTGATATTTTTTAACTATTATCTCATATTTGGCCGTATCACCATCTACAATGCTTTCTATAATTTCTCTGTCATCATCAACTATCAATATAAACTACCCGTTTTTACAAATTTACGATTAGATGATACTTTATTATATATGAGCAAACTTAAAAACACAGATATTTTAATAGTTGGATCAGGTCTTTCTGGATTAAGTTTAGCACTAATGCTTCCTGAGAGTTTAAAAATTACAATAATTACAAAAAGTAAGTTAAATGAATGCTCCACAGCCTGGGCCCAAGGTGGAATAGCATCCGTTCTCTCTAAGAATGATAGTTTAATTAAGCATGAGAATGATACTTTAAAAAACGGTCATCATTTAAATAACCTAGATGTAGTTAAAGAAATAATAAAAGAGGGTCCTGACTGCATTAAGTGGCTTACTGATAACGAAGTACAATTTACTAAAAAAAGAAATGAAATAAACTTAACTCTAGAGGGAGGCCATAGTGAAAGAAGAATAGCTCACATAAATGATGAAACAGGAAATATATTACATAAAGATTTGAGTAAACTAGTTAAATCAAAAAATAATATAAAAATTATAGAGGATGCTCAAATAATAGATTTGATATATGGTGAAATAAAATTTAAGAAGGTATGTCTTGGCGCGTATATTTTCCAAAGAAATACAAATACCATTCATACAATTAACTGTTCAAATCTTATTCTAGCAACGGGTGGTGCTAGTAAAATATATCAATTTACTACAAACCCTAATACCTCAACTGGCGATGGTATAGCTGCAGCATGGAGAGCAGGATGTACTATATCTAACATGGAATTTATACAATTTCATCCTACATGCCTGTATCATCCATCAATAAAATCTTTCTTAATTTCAGAATCTATGAGAGGTGAAGGAGCAAAATTATTAACACCAAACTTAGAACAGTTTATGTCTAATTACGATTCAAGAAAAGAATTGGCTCCTAGAGATATAGTGGCAAGAGCCATTGATAATGAAATGAAAACATATGGTTACAACCATGTTTTCTTAGATATTAGTCATAAGTCATCTAAATATATTAAAAAAAGATTTCCCACCATATACAACAAATGTTTAAGTGTGGGAATTGATATTACACAACAACCTATACCAGTGATTCCAGCATCTCATTATACTTGCGGAGGAGTTAAAACAAATATTTCAGGTGAAACAGAAATATCTAATTTGTATGTAATAGGTGAAGCATCTTGTACAGGTTTTCATGGAGCAAATAGACTTGCAAGTAACTCATTATTAGAGTGTATAGTGATGGCTAAAAAATGTTCTGCATCAATTCAGAACAACTTCTCTTTAAATAATGAAAACTTAATTACTGATCTACCTCAATGGGATGATAGTTATGTTACCGAATCAAAAGAAAATTTCATTGTAAGTCATAACTGGGATGAACTTAGAAAAATTATGTGGAATTATGTTGGCATTGTTAGAAGTGAAAAAAATCTTCATATAGCTTTAGAAAAAATAAATTTAATTGAAAATGAAGTAACTGAATATTATCAAAAATATATAATAAGCTCTGATTTATTAGAATTGAGAAACATAATACATATATCTAAGCTTATCATACAGTCAGCTTTACTAAGAAAAGAAAGCAGAGGTCTTCACTATTCTAAAGATTATCCTAAAATGAATGATAAATTTTCGGATGATACAAATATTCTAGGCAGAAAAAATGAATATCATTTAAAATTAGTCAAGTTTAAAGTTTAAAAATAGTTTTTCTATAGTATCTTAACTCTTCTATAGATTCTCTGATATCTCCTAAGGCACGATGTGAAGATTTCTTTTGAAAACTATCTGTATCTTCAAAAAACCATCTTTTACCTAATTCTCTAATAGATGAAACATCAATGTTTCTATAATGGCAAAATTCTTCTAAATCAGGCATACATCTTGCTAAAAAACGACGGTCTTGACAGATGGTATTACCGCATAATGGAGAACTAGACTTAAATATAAATTGTTCCAAAAATTTAATAGTAGATTTTTCAGCCTGTGACTCATTTATCGTACTCTCTTTAACTTTATCTATTAAACCACTCCTGCTATGTTGCTTAGTATTCCAATCATCCATGTTATTAAGAACTTCATCTGGTTGATGTATAACGTGGTTAGGGCCTTCGGCAAGAATATTTAAATTTTTATCGGTAACTATGCTGGCAATTTCAATAATATAATCATTCTGAGTATCTAGACCTGTCATTTCTAAGTCTATCCATATTAAGTTACTTTTCTCTTTCATTGTCTTAGAGTAATATAAATGCATATGAATGTAAATTTTACGAGGTTATATGAGTTTCATTATTTTTTTAGTAATTATTTATAGCATATGCAAACTGACATTAGATATATATCAAATGAGATTCATCTCATCAGCTTATGTATCAGATGGTGAAATGAATAAATTAGGTATAGACAAAGAATTTGTTGATAGATCAAATTGCTACAATATTGAGAAACTAAAGATATCAATGGTATCCACAGTTATTGGTATATCAGTGATATACTTTATTCTTTTATCAAGTGGTTTAGACATGCTTAATGATTACTCATCAACAATTACAAATAATATATTTGACAAAGAGTTGCTCATGATAATTATTTTTTACCTTACGATTACATTGATTAATCTTCCAATCAATTGCTATAAAACTTTTGTGCTTGAAGAGAGATTTGATTTTAATAAGACTTCAAAAAAACTCTTCATTAGAGATTTTATAGTTTCAACAATTTTAAGCTTGTTTATAGTTATATTATTGTTTAAATCATTTGAATACCTTTATCATATGTCTACTGATTTCTGGTGGTTCTATGTGTGGTTATTATTTATTTTTGTAAATCTTTTGACTGCATATATTTTTCCAACCCTAATAGCGCCAATATTTAATAAATTTAAAAAACTTGATGATAATAAACTTACAGATTCTATTAATGAACTCACAGCTAAAACAGAATTCCCAATTGAAGATTTGTATGTTATGGATGGATCCAAGAGATCTTCTCACTCTAACGCATACTTCACAGGCGTATTTGGGAAAAAAAGGATAGTATTTTTTGATACACTTCTTGATATTTTAGACAAAAATGAAATTAGGTCTGTGCTAGCTCACGAGATTGGTCATTATAAAGAAAAACATGTTTTAAAATCAACACTGCTACTTAGTTTGCTAAGCTTAATTTTTTTATTTGTCTTTTATACTTTTCTCTCGATTGCATTCACTAATAATATAAGTTTATACTCAATATCGCCCTCATCTATCGCAATAATGTTTATACTCATATCACCTATGATATCCTTCTTTTTAATGCCTCTTTTATCTTCTTATTCACGTAAAAATGAATTTGAAGCAGATAATTATGCTAAAGTTTTTACAGATAGCAAAGATTTAGTATCATCTTTACTTAAACTTTACAGAGGGAATTTGTCTTTAATAAAATCAAGTAAATTATATTCAATGTTTTATTACAGCCACCCAAGTGTTTTTGACAGAATAAATAATCTTGAAAAAAAATGACAAACTTTAAAGATTTAGAGAAACGAAAATGTGTGCCCTGTGAAGGTGGTATAGAGTCTTTAAAAAAAGATGCGGCAGAAAAGTTTTTATCTAAACTTAATAAGGATTGGAAAATTACCGATGATTATAAAAAAATTTACAAAGAATTTAAAACAAAAAATCATTACGAAATAATATCTATAGTTAATATGATTGCATGGATATCTCATACTGAAGATCATCATCCAGAAATTACGTTTCATTATAATACTGCAAAAGTTACTTATTACACTTATGCAATTAATGGCTTGTCAGAAAATGATTTTATTTGCGCAGCAAAAATTGATTATTTTATTAAAATTTAATAGAACTAAAGTTCTTTCCGCTCATTAAAGGCATGTGATATTGTATCACTATCAAGATACCCTAACTCGCCATTCAATGGTATTCCAAATGCTATTCTTGATACCTTAATATTATGCTTAGATGCAAGCTGCTGAATATAATGTGCAGTTGCTTCACCTTCAACAGTTGTGCTAGTAGCCAAAATAAGTTCGCTAATATTATTTTTTTTTAATCTTTCCTCTAAACGTATAATTCCTATTTCACTAGGTCCTCTCCCATCAAGTGGTGACAAATTACCTGTTAAAGAAAAGTAATCTCCATTATAATCAGTACTGTTTTCTATTATATAGATATCCGCAGGAGATTCTGTTACACAAATTTTACTTTCATCTCTTCCTGCTCCAATACATAAATGTTTGTCAGAATTTTTTTGTAAAATAGCATCTTCGTTATCCAAGTATATGCCGCAAATATTGCAAGAAGAAACATCTGTGATTATTTTGGATAATTTATTAGCTAAATTAATAGTTTTATCTTTACTCATTCTTAATAAAATATAAGCCATTCTCTGTGCAGATTTTTTCCCAACGCCAGGTAATATAGTGAGAGCTTCTATTAAGTCATTTAAATATTTAGACTCTTTCATAATTAAAAAGGTAGCTTGAGACCTCCAGGGTTCATCATGCCCCCCATTCTTGCTTTAATTTCTTTGTCTACTTTGTTATGAGCATCATTTAATGCAATTAATAAATCTTTTTCTAAATCTTTATTATTTTGTAAAGAATCATCAATTTTTATGCTTAACACATTATGGTTTCCTTTTATTATTACGTTAATTAAGCCATTTTTAGAAGATCCTTTACACTCTATCTTATCAATTTCTTGCTGTATCTTTTTCATGTTTCCATACATGTCTTTTGCTTGTTTCATTTTATCAATAAATCCCATCATTTCTCCATTTTAGTCAATTATTTTTTTTATAGAATCTTTGTCAATATTAGCATCAAACATTTTCTGTATTTTATTAATATCTGGATTATCTTTTACTTTATCATAACGATTGCTAGTCTCTGACTCGCTAAGTTTTTTTTCAACAATTGTTGGTGTATCTAAATTATTATCGTACTCTATGGCAATATCTGAAGTAATAGAATAATGTTTTTGAATTATCTTAACCAAATCATCAATACATGACTGTGGATAAATATCTTTTTTTTGTTGATTAATTTTAAGTGTATAGTTGTTATTATTTACATCAAATACAGAGTGATTTGCTAAATGCAAAGCTAATCCATTTAAAGATAATTCATTAACTGTTTCATACCAATTATTTTTTATATTAACAACATCATCATTATTATCATTAGTTGATTTTAAATTATTTGTCTTCTCTGTCGTAATTTTATCATTTTCAATAGAATTATTATCATTTTCTGAAAAGATAATCATCCTCAACAAAATCATAATTAAATAATCTTTTTTATCTGCAGCATATCTAAAGTCTTTTTTTGATGAAATTGCTATTTGATAAAATAATTGTAAATCTTCTTTTGTAAACTCTTGATAGATAGATGTAAAAAAATCATAATTTAAATGTTCTTTATCTAGTAAATTTTTATTTATATTTAACAAAGTTAATTTGAAGAAAACATTAGTTATTTGATCTAATATTCTATCTAATTTTATATTATCATCGATAGATTCAATAAAATTTACTAATGATTCGGCATCTTTATCTGCAATTGCAGTTATTATTTTATTAATTGTGTCATACCCTATATTACCTAACAACGAATTAATTTTATCTTCGATTATATTTCCATTACAAAAGGATATACATTGTTCTGTTATACTCAAACTGTCTCTAATACTTCCATTTGCATTTCTTGCTATCGTCTCAAGCGCAGAAACATCATATTTTATATTTTCTTGATTTAGAATATTTTCAAGGTGGCTAATAATAGTTGTTTCAGAAGCTGATATTAATTTAAAATGCAAACATCTTGAAAGTATTGTATCAGGCAATTTTTCAGGTTCTGTCGTAGCTAAAAGAAATTTAACATGTGCAGGCGGTTCTTCAATCGTTTTTAATAAAGCATTAAAGCTCTTTGTAGATAACATATGTACTTCATCAATTAAATATATCTTAAATCTAGATGAGGATGGTGCATATTGCACATTATCCATTAAATTTCTTGTATCCTCGACTTTGGTTCTTGAAGCTGCATCAATTTCAATTAAATCTAAATGATTTGTATTATCTATTTCATTGCATGAGCTACATGTTCCACAAGGTTGTTCACTTATACCTGATTCACATAATAAGGATTTGGCAAATAATCTTGCAATAGTGGTTTTACCCATACCCCTGGTACCAGAAAATAAATAAGCGTTATGTAATTTATTAAGTTTTATAGAATTTATGAGAGTTTCTATAATTAAGTCTTGGCCTGTAACCTCTTTAAAAAATTTTGGCCTATATTTTAAGGCGAGAACATCGTTATTCATAAAATATTGTATCTCAAAGTTTGTCAATTAACCATATTGTATTACTACACCATATGTCCTGTTTTAACAAAAATTAGCGCTCCTTCATTTTTTGTAAATGGTTTATGAGAACTCATATGAGGACTTCTAATCCAAGTTCCTTTAGGATACATGTCATGCTCATCATAAAACACTCCTTCAATAACAAGTATTTCCTCTCCTCCCCAGTGCTGATGTTGGGTAAATTGAGTATTTGGCTCCCATTTAACCATAGCAACATGCTCCGATTTATATTCATGCAGAGACATAACCGATAGCCCTGGAACTAAACCAGACAACCATGGCAAATTAGACGTATCTTTTACTACCCTAGAGACATCATTTTTCTGAAACTGTCTAAGCTTTACAAATATCATGCAACCACTTTTACTATACGGCTTATGCTTTGAGTTATGCGGATTTCTTACATATGTACCTTTAGAGTAATCTCCATATTGATCTGAAAATATTCCATCTAGAACAAAAAATTCTTCGCCATTTTCATGCACATGATAATCAAAAGAGCTATTAGAATCAAATTTAACAATAGATGATGCTGTAGCATACTCTCCCATATTATTTCTCTCTAGATATATTCTTTTGACACCTTTGGATGGTGAATCATGCCATAGTTCAGTATTTGTATTTAAAACTATTCGTTTAGAGTAGTCTTGGTTAATAGTTTCATTATCATTCATATTTTTTACTTATAATTATCTCTATAATTTAAGAAAACTTCTGTAACAAGATAGGGATTTTTATAATTTTCTAAAAAACCTATTTTTAAATCTTTAGCTAGAGGCATAAATGTTTCCGATACATTATCATTAACTACCATGCCTTTGTTGGTAATAATAATACAGAATCCTTCATATATTAGTGTTCCTTTAATAGTAAGTATAAAGTTTCTTGTACTTGCATATAATATATCTACATTGAAATCTAAAACTTTTGTCACTGAGCTCATGGTTCCGTCTTGTTCTGATAAATTCGCAAGATGTAATGATTTAAATTCTTTTTGTAAATCCCATTTTTTTAAATTTGTAGTTGATAATATATTAACTAGTGTTTTAGTAAATGGGACTAAAAACTCAATAGACTCTTGGACACAATTTTTATCTTTTTGTTTTAATTCTTCCATATACTAATCTTTAACATAAATTATTATTTTTTTAGAATAAATAGGATTTTTATGTGGTATATGTGAATAATCTCCTAACAATAATTGTAAAGTATGCTTTCCTTTCTTTAGGTTTATTATTGCTTCTGTTTGGCTTTTTCCGAAATGCAAATGTTTTGCGTCAGATGGAATCGGTTGTTTTAAATTTGGTAAGTTATCAAGATCTATCAGAAGATGATGGTGTCCAGAAAATTCTTTGTCTATTCCTGCAGGCGACAAACTCATTCCTTGTATGCCAAATATAATTTTTATTGGACTAGTAACATTTTTATTATTCTGAGGCTCTATTATATAAACTTTAGCATCATTAGATGATAAGGATTGAGTAAAAATATTTTTATTAGGAAAAAAGATTAATAAAAAAGATAAAATAAATAAAAATTTGTTATTGCTCATGTTAAATATTATAGCATGTAGAAATCAGTGAATTATAAATTTAATTAATATTTTTAAAAATGCTAATGGTTATGGTGGTAGTCAACTTCCATATTTTCATTATTATTTCTTGGATCTACAACTAAGAATTTAAGCATATATCTTCGCTCATTATAATCTTGCCCTACCATCAGAATCTCTTCGCCTTCTTTGATGTCTCTACGAGGGCCTATCAGCATTAAATGCATGTTTCCTGGCTTTAATTCAATTGTGGATTTTGCTGGAACAACCAATTTATCTGCATGTTTCATTTTAGCCACGCCATTATCATATTCAGTAGCATGTATTTGTACAGAATCATATACAGGAGATGTAAACTGATGAAATGTTATTTTTTTGTTAGATACATTCTTAAATTTTAGATATCCAGCATTCATCATTCCTGATGGTGCCATTGGTATATACGCCCCTATTATCTCTATTTCACCATGAGTATCTCTTCTCTCATCGATACCAGACATAAACGCAAATGCTGTTTGAGTTATAAATAACAATATAACAAGTAACTTAATCTTCATTATAGATTATACTAGCACAGCAAACTTTATTTAAGCAAGTTATACAAGGGAACGTATAGTGAGTTTTATCTGCTTGATTCAGAAATTTCTTCTAGAATTTCAAAACCTTCAAATTGAGGATGGCCTAAATAAATACTTTTATGGCTTCCGGCACCTTTATGTGCTTTTTTAAATTGTTCAGACTTTGTCCATGCCACAAAATCACCTTTACTACTCCAAAGGGAATGAGAAGAGTAAAGTGTAAAATCTTCAAATTCTTCTCCACGTAATAGGTGAAACTCTAAAAATCCTGGTACGGTGGACAGGTATGTTTCTCGATTACGCCAAATATCTTCAAATTCCTTTTCTCTTCCTAAAATAATTTTAAATCGATTCATTGCAATAAATTTCATATATACATACTAACATGGAGAGAGTGGGATTCGTGTGATTATCTATTTCCCTTGAATTCCCCATTTTCAAAAAGACCTTTCAATTCTATTCCATCGGCAAAAGTATAAGTGCCGTATCCGTGTCGTTTGTCATTTATGTATTCACCGA
>PBFS01000025.1 GCA_002718845.1 Gammaproteobacteria bacterium
ATAAATAACAACTTTGTCATCAGTGCCAAAACTTGTCATTTCATTATGATCTCTAGAAATCACAGAACTTTGTACAAGTCTTGCTGCTTTTGGATGATCGTGTATTGCTGGTTTTACAACCTCATCAATTATTGGTTTATCAGGTTGTTTATTTGAAATATTTTTTACTTTTTTTTGTATTGGTTTAAAAAGAAAAGGTATGTCCTCGCGAATAATACCTATAGCAGTTTTTACAACATCTATAAATACTGCTAGAAAAAATACTAGCATAATAATTAAAATTAGATGATCCATGTTGCCTCCTTTAGCGTTGTGTTTAACGTCCCAGCAAGTAGAGTATTTCTAAATTAGGACTAATTTATATCGTTTTTTGTATATTCTGATTGATCTTCAAACTCTAAGACAAATCTAAGTTTTACTAACTTAAACCATTTCTTTCTATTTGTTATTGAAGAATTTATATGCTTTTTATTTAATGATAAAATATGATCTTCTATAGCATCAATCAAATATGAATTATTTTTATTTTTTATGAGTCCTCCTTTAGCGTTGTGTTTAACGTCCCAGCAAGTAAAGTATTTTTAAATCAGGACGGGTTTATAATAACCTTTTTTTCATATAAAACAAACATTTTTTTGGAGAGAGTGGGATTCGAACCCACGAAACAGAAACTGTTTACATGCTTTCCAAGCATGCTCCTTCGACCACTCGGACACCTCTCCTTAATTAGTTACAGTTATTTTTTGT
Source organism: Gammaproteobacteria bacterium (assembly GCA_002718845.1). GTDB lineage: Bacteria > Pseudomonadota > Gammaproteobacteria. Next base: position 748 of record PBFS01000025.1, read on the forward strand.
TGTTTAATAAAAAAATATAATCCTATTATGAAAAATAATGATACGCTAAAAATACCTAATCTAGAACTATCAGTCATATAAGTTACTAACCCAACAAGCAATGGACCCAATAATGCAGCAAATTTTCCTAACATATTATATACGCCAAAAAACTCAGAACTTCTATTTCTTGGTATCAAGGTAGAATAATATGATCTGCTTAGAGCCTGTATACCGCCTTGCACAATTCCTATTAATACCGCAATTAAATAAAAATCATATATTGTTTTTAAGTTATAGGCGATAAACGTAATTAAAATATAAACAAATAAACAAACTATGATACTGAACTCAGTTGTTTTAAGTGATGCTATTTTATTCATTAGTAAAGTTCCTGGAAAACTAACAAATTGAGTAATTACTAAAGCTAATAATAAATGATCTGGAGTAAAGCCAATAGTAAGTCCATAGTTAACAGCCATTCTAATAATTGTGTCTACACCATCTATATAAATCCAATATGAAAATAAAAATAATAATAATTTCTTATTAGATTTTATATCTTTAAATGTTTTTGCAATTCCTCCCTTGTTGCTACTTTTGTTTTCGTTCCCTTCTTTCCAAAAAATTATTAATGGTATCATAAAAAATAACCACCAGAATGAAGCAAAAATAAAAACAATTTTCTTATTAAGAATTAAATCAAAGTTAGATTCTTTAAAATAAAGTAAAAATAGTATAGATAATACAAATGAGATGCCACCACCGAGATAGCCTAAGGCATATCCATATGATGAGATGGAATCATAAGCATTCTTTTTTTTAAAACTTAATAACATAGAATCATAAAAAATATTTGAGAACATGAAGCCTAGTATAGAAATACTAAAAAAAATAGATGCAAGTGCCCAACTATCTTTTTCTATTAGGACTAAAAATAATGTTGAGAAAATGCCTAAAAAAGCAAAAAATATTAAAAAAATTTTTCTATTCTTTTTTTTATCAGCAATAATTCCTAAAAATGGAGCAAATAATATTAGTAATAAGCTAGCTGCAGAATTAGAAATACCAAGAACTAATGTGCGTTGTGACTCCGAAAAAGAAGTAGCATAGTAATCAGCAAATATGATAGGGAAAAAGCCAGCTAAAACAATTGTTGCATAAGCAGAGTTTGCCCAGTCATATAATATCCAACTAAAATATTTTTTATCTTTCACAATTATTTATTAAGGAAGTGGTGGGATTCGAACCCACGAGAGCATTTCTGCTCTAACGGTTTTCAAGACCGGCCCATTCAACCACTCTGGCACACTTCCAATTGATGGGTTATTATAAAGTAAATTTTTCATGAATCATAATTTTATAGTTTTAAAGCCAGTAAAATTATGTAGCACTTCAGGTATATGTATTACTTGATCTTTTGTATGATTTTCGATTAAAGCCGCCATAGTTCTTCCTGCAGCCAAGCCAGAACCATTTAGAGTAAAAACGTAATTTTTTTTCTTTGTTTCATCTTTATATTTAATATTAAGTCTTCGTGATTGAAAATCAGTAAAACAACTACATGACGATACTTCTCTATATTTATTTTGACTAGGAAACCACGCTTCTATATCGTTTGTAATTGAGGCAGCAAATCCTAAATCACCAGTAGATAAAGATACTCTTTGGTAAGGTATATCAAGGCCTTCTAAAATTGATTCTGCTTGTAGAGTAATTTCCTCTAATGCAGTTTCAGCATTTTTTGGATGTACTATATGAACTAACTCAACTTTTTCAAATTGGTGTTGTCGTATAATTCCTTTAGTATCTTTGCCATAAGATCCTGCCTCTGATCTAAAACAAGGAGTGTGTGCAACTAATTTTTGTGGCAAATCATTTTCATTAAGTATTTTATTTCTATATAAATTAGTTAAAGGAACTTCTGCGGTTGGAATTAAATATAAATCACTATCATGTATTTTAAACAAATCTTCTTTAAATTTTGGAAGCTGACCAGTTCCTGTCATAGATTCATTATTAACAATATAAGGTACATAATATTCAGTATAATCATATTTTTCAGTGTGCATATTCATCATATAAGTTATTAGAGATCTATGAAGCTTTGCTATTTGGTTTTTCATAACAATAAAACGTGATTTAGAAATAGTCACGGCTGACTCAAAGTCAAGTAATTTATTTTTTACAAACATTTCAGAATGTTCTATTGATGACTCTATTGGGTTACCCCATGTTTTTGTTATAACATTAGCAGACTCATCAGATCCACATGGGACGCTATCGTAAGGAAGGTTGGGGATTTGTAATAATATGTTGTTAAGATCAACTTCTATTCTCTCTAATAATAGTTTATTGTTATTTATCTTTTTTTCTAAATCTTGTGATTTTTTTGTGATTTTTTCTCTTTCGCTATCAGTTTTTGAGGTTTTAAACTCATCTGTAACTTTATTTTTTTCAGCAGCAATGTCTTCTTTAAGTTTTATAGTTTTTTTTCGCTGATTATAAAGTTCTAAAATAGGTTTTACATCTAATGTATAACCTCTACTCTTAAGTTTTTGTACAATAGATTCTGTATCATTAATTATTAAATTTATATCAAGCATTTTAAATTGTAAATTTTTTATTGATTATCTTGTTGTAAAATCTCTCTTGTACCATTAGATTGTTGTGGAGACAAAATTCCTTTTATTTCCATAGCTTCAATCAAGTTAGCAGCTCGATTATATCCTATTCTTAATTTACGTTGCAAAAAAGATATTGAGGTTTTTCTACTTTCTAAAATAATTTGTACTGCCTCTTGGTATAATGGGTCACTATTTGACTCTATATCAATTTTATCATCATCAACATCTTCAACAGATGTCAATAATGATTCTATATAAGATGCTTCGCTATTTTTTTTCAAAAATTTTACAATTTCCTTAACTTCGCTGTCACTAACGTAGGCACCGTGTATTCTCTGTGGAATTCTTGATCCTGGGCTAACAAAAAGCATATCTCCAATTCCAAGTAGGTTTTCTGCACCCATACAATCAATAATGGTTCTGGAATCTACATGAGTAGTAACTTGTAGAGCTGCTCTAGCTGGAATGTTAGCCTTAATTAATCCCGTGATAACATTTACTGATGGTCTTTGTGTTGCAAGAATAAGGTGTATTCCTGCAGCTCTTGCTTTCTGAGCTAATCTAATAATTAAACCCTCTACTTTCTTCCCAAGCACCAACATCATATCTGCGAATTCATCTATAACTACAACAATATATGGCAATTTTTCGTGATAAAGATCTTCCTCTCCATTATTAGATTGTATTTGTAATTTGGATCCAGTTTGTTTATTTTCTTCAATTAACTTGTTGTAAGCTTTTACATCCCTTACTCCAAGTTCATTTATTATTCTATAACGTTTTTCCATTTGTTGGACACACCAACGTAATCCTGCTGATGCGTCATTCATGTCTGTAATAACAGGGTTTAAAAGATGAGGTATATCATCATATACGCTTAACTCCAACATTTTTGGATCGACTAATAACATTTTTAAATCTGTAGGATTAGATTTATACAATAAACTTACAATCATTGTGTGAAGAGTCACAGATTTCCCAGATCCTGTTGTTCCTGCCACTAATAGATGTGGTAGTTTTTGCAAATCGCTACAAACAGGTTTTCCTTGAATATCTTTTCCCAGAGCAATAGTTAACGGAGATTTAGATTTTTCATATTCTTTAGAAATTATGATTTCTTTTAGAGATACGGTTTCTCTGGTTTCATTTGGAATCTCAATACCTATTGACGAAGTGCCAGGAATATTATCAACAACTCTTAAACTAGTTACGGACATAGTCCTAGCTAAATCCTTGGAAAGATTAATAATTTGGCTAGCTTTAATTCCTTTTGCTGGGTTTATCTCAAATAACGTAACCACAGGGCCTGGTTTTACAGATACAACTTCTACTTCAATACCAAAATCTTTAAGATTAGTTTCTAAAAGACGCGACATCAATTGCAGCGAATCATTATCATAAGAGGTTGATTCATTTACATGGTCAACTAGCAACTCTAAGAGAGGTAATTCCGTTTTTGAGACAGAACTAAAAAGCTCAGTTTGTTTTTCAGTAAATACCCTTTTGCTTATATGATTATTTTGTTTTGGAATTTCTACAGAAGGTTGAGTGTCTTTTGTTTTAGAAATTAAATCCTCAGTTTTTACACTATCTTTCCTTTTTTCAATAATTAAAGTTAATTTTTCATAATATGTATTTATCATGAACTTAGTTTTCAAATAAATATATTTCAAAAAATTATTAATTCTATACAACAGTAACTCTATTGATATATTAAAATAGGTTATTACCGAGAACGATAATATTAAAAAAGATACTAAAATTGATCCAGATAAACCAATATATGAACTTAAATGATTAGCAAATAATGATCCTAATGTTCCACCGTAGTAGCTATTTGCATTCAATTCATGTTGCACAGTATATGTGCCGTAAAAGCTCATTAGTATGCAGGATGATATTATAATAAGAACTAATAATCCTAAACGCATTATGCTTACACTATCTATTCGTTTTGTTTCTGGTGAATTTAGATTTATATATATTATATATAAAAGTATTAATGGCAAAATAAATGAAATTTGGCCAAATAATGAAAAAAATATAAAAGAAATATACGCGCCAAATATTCCAATATAATTATTAACAGTTGATGCTAATCCAGAGTTAAGAAAACTTGGGTCATTTGGATCATGAGAATATATTGATAATAAAAAAAGGACAGAGATGACTATATACAAGAAACCAATCGTTTCTTTTTTGAGATTCGCAAACCTACTATTCGTAAGTTTCTTGTTTCTTCTAACTTGAGCCAATTAACCCTCGTTTTCTTTTATTTTAATACAATAATCATCTATTTTCTACGAAGATATCGGAATAAAATCATCAGTATTGTTATAGACTTTAGTTTAATATAGGATATATCAAATGGAACAAAAACATTATTCATTGTTAATACTGGGTTCTGGACCAGCTGGTTATACAGCTGCTTTATATTCATCAAGAGCAAATTTGAAACCTACTCTTATTACTGGATTAGAGTTAGGTGGCCAGTTAACTACAACAACAGATGTTGAAAACTGGCCTGGAGACCATGATAATCTACAAGGACCAGCATTGATGGAGCGTATGAAAGAGCATGCAGAAAAATTTAATACAGAAATCATCTTTGACCATATTAAAAAAGCCAATTTATCTAAAAAACCATTTGAATTAACTGGTGATTCAACTATTTATACATGTGATGCATTAATCATTGCAACTGGAGCTAGTGCAAAATATCTGGGGTTAGAATCTGAGAAATTATATCTAGGGAAAGGTGTCTCAGCATGTGCGACATGTGACGGATTCTTTTATAAAGACCAAACTGTAGTAGTTATAGGAGGAGGAAATACAGCGGTGACAGAAGCTCTTTATCTTTCAAATATAGCATCAAAAGTTATTTTAGTTCATAGACGTGACCAATTAAGGGCCGAAGAAATGTTAGTTGATAAATTGAATCAAAAAGTTGAAGCTAAAAAAATTGAAATTATTTGGAACTCTACACTATCTAAAATAAATGGTGATGATACTAAAGTTACCGGTGTTAGTCTAAATCAAAATAATTCTAAAGATCAAATAAATATTGAATGTTCGGGTGTATTTATAGCTATAGGTCACCAACCCAATACAGGATTATTTAAAGAGTATTTGGCTATGGATGAAAATGGTTATTTAATAATTAAAGGGGGTAATAAAGGTAATTCTACCTCGACAAGTATTGATGGTATTTTCGCAGCAGGTGATGTCTCAGATTCTATTTATAGGCAAGCTGTTACTTCTGCTGGTTCTGGATGTATGGCAGCACTTGATGCTGAAAAATATTTAGATAAATAAATCCTTGCTAACCTAAAACATGAAGCATTAAAATAATGACTAATATAACGCTTAAGGTTGCTATAGCAATTATTACTAATAAGCTTATTAGCTGATATGATTGAGGAATCTTTCTATACAAAGCATAGAGAATAACAATAAGACCTAATAATAAAAGTATAGTTCTCATACTGTATTGTCGGTTATAAAATTCTTAACAAGTTGAACATCATTATCAAGAATAATTAATTTTTCATCAAAATTCATCATTTTTTCAATTTTTGTAGGTATAAAAGATATATCGTTAATAACACTAGAAACTGTATCTTTAAATTTAGCTGGGTGTGCTGTAGAAAGTACTATAATTAAGTCATAAATATTTTTACATTTTTTTGCAGAACCTAATCCTACAGCAGTATGCGGATCAATAACAATATTATGCTGATTGTAAGTATCCTTTATTAACATTTTTACTTCTGATTCCGTGACCGTATGGGAACAAAACGATTCCTTAATTTTATCTGTTATTGAATTGCTTAGCTGATAAGAATTTAAATTTTTTAAATCGTTCATAATAGTTGTAATATATTCAGAGTTTTTTGTAATATCATAGAGTAATCGTTCAAAATTACTTGATATTTGTATATCAATGCTTGGAGATAATGTTGATTTAACAGATTTTAGCTTATGGCTACCAGACTCTAATGTTCTTGTTAGAATATCGTTTTCATTAGTTGCAATATTTAACATGTCTATTGCTAATCCCATGTTTTTTGCAATATAACCTGCAAGTATGTCTCCAAAATTACCAGTAGGCACAGAAAATATAACTTTCTCGTTATTATTCTTCAATCTGCTTAAGGCGTAAAAATAGTAAACAATTTGACACATTATTCTTGCCCAATTTATTGAATTTACAGCTGTTAGATTTTTTTGTTTTTTATACTCATAATCTGAAAAAATTTCTTTAATAATTATTTGACAGTCATCAAAGCTTCCTTTAACTGCAATATTATGTACGTTATCTGATTTAACGGTTGTCATAAATTTCCTCTGGACTTCAGAAATTTTATTATATGGATGTAAGATAAAGATCTTTGAAGATTTAATGTCTTTAAATCCTTCTATAGCTGCAGCCCCAGTATCTCCAGAAGTTGCCCCCAAAATATTTATATATTTATTGTCTTGATTCAAATAATAACTCATTAATTGTCCAATAAATTGCATGGCAACATCTTTAAAAGCAAAAGTTGGCCCATGATACAATTCTAATAAATAATAATTATCATTAAGTTTAGATATTGGTGTAATCTCACTGTTATCAAACTCTGAATATGCTTTATTAATAATAGTCTTTAAGCTTTTACTAGGTAAAGATTTGTCAACATACGGTGAAATTACATTAAATGCAATTTCTTGGTAAGTTTTTTTATTAAAAGATTTTATAGTATCATTATCTAGTCTTGGCCAAGTCTCTGGTATATACAAACCTCCGTCAGGAGCTAAACCTTCGAAAATTACATCATGAAATTCTAGTTTTTCCTGATATCCTCTAGTGCTTATATATTTTAAAGAGTCATTACCCATGTAATTTTAGAACTCTTATGCTATTAATTTCACCTTTAACATTATCTAAACATTTAATTTTCTTAATAGCTTTATTAATCGATGAGCCTAGTACTGAATCAGTTATCATTACGATAGGAATTAATGAGCCAGATTCATTGGGCTCATGTTGAGTGACGGCTTCAATGTTAATATTTTCTTTTGCAAGAATATTTGTTATCTCTGCCATAACACCTGTTACATCTTTAGCGTGAATTTTAATATAAAAAGAATTTTCGATATCATCAATTTCTTTTATTTTTTTATTTTTTGTTCCTATTGATTCACTTATTTTTAAATTAGTCCTGTCAATATTTTGATCAAAATTAATTGCTTCAACTAAATTAGCAATAACTGCTGATGCCGTTGCATCTCCTCCAGCTCCATGCCCATAAAACATTGAAGAACCAAATCTTTCACCGCTTACTAAAACTGCGTTCATCACATTATGGACTTGAGACAGAATATTATCTTTTGGTACAAGCATTGGATGGACTCTACATTCAACTAAATCATTATTTTCTTTTGTTACACCTATATGTTTTATTGTATAACCAAGCTCATCTGAATATTTAATGTCCATTGAAGAGATACTTTCAATTCCTTCAATATAAGTTTTTTTATAAGGTAATGGAATCTTATATATCAAAGAGGCTAAAATTGAAATTTTATGAGCTGCATCGTTACCTCCAATATCAAATGATGGATCCGCTTCTGCATATCCCAATGATTGCGCTTCTGCAAGAGCTGTTTTAAAATCTAAATTTTTTGTAGCCATTTGGTCAAGTATATAATTGCATGTCCCATTTATAATGCCAAAAATAGAAAATATCTTTTCATTTAACATATTATGAGTTAAAGCTTTAATAATTGGTATAGCTCCAGCAACAGAAGCTTCAAAACCAAAAAAGATATTGGCTTCTTTCGCTAATTTAAAAATTTTATCTCCATGTTCCGCAATTAATGCTTTATTTGCTGTAATTACATGTTTTTTATTTTTGATAGATTCAGATACAACTTCATACGCAACTGTTGTTCCACCAATTAATTCAATAATAATTGAAATGTCAGGATTTTTAGCTAAATCCATAGCATTATTAGTGGTAATTACATCAAGTCCGTTAAGATTTTTAGATTCAATATCAAGATCAGCAACATGCGAAATCCTAAAATTAGCGCTTACATTTGATCTAATTTCGTCCTTAAATTTAACTATGTGTTCTAAAGAGCTCTGGCCAACCGTTCCAAGCCCGCATATGCCAATGTTAATCATATCAATACCAATACATAAAAGATTATATATTAGCATTATTTAATCTATAATTCCTATTAATATGGAATTAACACATCAGCAAAATAAATCTAGTAAATTCATAAAAAGTTATGAAAATAACACCCTGTTTATAGGTGATAAAAAATATGCTTACAATATTATATTGTCAGAAGAGAAAATTAATAAATGGAATATTCAAAATATTGAGAAAATTAAAATTGCAGATATTGGATTAATTCTATTGTATAATCCAGAAATAATAATAATTGGCACAGGTCAAAAACAGTATACACCCTCAAATAATTTTATTAATCATATACATAAAAAAAAGATAGGTGTAGAGTTTATGATTACAGAATCAGCGTGTAAAACTTTTAACATACTATTATCTGAGGGTCGTAAAGTTATTGCTGGTCTAATTATATAATTTATAAATTACAAAAATCAAAATAATAAAAGCAGATATGTAAAGAAAATAATGGTTGATAAAATGTACTATTTCATGCCCATATTTCTTTGATATAAAAGAAACTAAAAAGAATCTCATACCTCTCCCAATAAATGAAATTATTATAAATAAAAATAAATTTACAGAAAGGAATCCTGATACAATAACAAAAATTTTATAAGGTAAAGGTGTAAAACTAGAAATAAACAAAATAATTATACCGTATTCTATAAATAATGACTGTGCCTCTAAAAATTCTGCTTCGTAACCATAATTTAATATATACGGATTAATTTCATTAAATAAAAAATAACCTAAAAAATAACCAACAATACCTCCTAACACAGACATAGAAGTAGCTATCATTGCTAGATTATACCAATTGTTTGGCTTTGATATTGCCATTGGTATTAATAAAACATCCGTTGGTATTGGAAAAAAAATAGATTCTATAAAACTAATAAAACCCAATAATGATTTAGATTGAAATGTTATTATTTTATGAACAAATTCTTTATACATTACTTTACTATACCTTTTAACATTGGAACAAATAATACATCATCAACTTCTTTTTTTAGAATACCATTTTTAGTATTTTTAATCCGAAAGAGTTTTTGTGATCCGTTTTCATCCAAAGGGATAATCATCCTTCCGTTCGGCTTTAATTGCTTCACTAGTTTTTCAGGTATTTCTTTAGGTGCAGCAGTCATAATTATGGCATCAAATGGCGCACTATTTGTAAATCCTTCGTATCCATCTCCGTATATATTTTTTATATTTTTAAAACCAATATTTTTTAAGAGTAGTTTTGATTTCTCATATAAAGGTTTTATACGTTCTATAGTAATAACTTGCTTAAATAATGATGCAAGAATAGCTGTCTGGTAACCACAACCCGTGCCAATTTCTAAAACTTTTTCCATATTATCTGACTCAATAATAAGTTGGGTCATTTTCCCTACAATATATGGTGATGAGATTGTCTGATTAAAACCAATAGGCAAAGCGTCATCATCATATGCTCTATTTTTTAAGGCTGCCTCTACAAAGATATGTCTTGGTATCAACCCCATAGCATTTAATACGGATATATTACTTATTCCTTGTTGTTTTAGTTTATCTATAAACTTATTTCTTATTTGAGTTGGTATATTATTCATACATCATTTGATAGCAAAATATCCATTAAAAATCCTCTAAAAGTAATAAATACATTATACTGGAAAAATAAATAAATAATATTAAACATAATGATAGATAAAAAATTAACAGAATTTGAGAAACTACTACAAGAATCTGAATTTGACATAACAAAGATAGAGCAAGAAAAATATGGGTTGAATATCGATATAGATGCTCAAAATGATGTCTTTGAAGATGTGAAAATTAGTTTAGAAAATTTAAATGAAAAAAATCAAAAAGCTGTATATAAAATAAATGGTCTACAAAATAAAAAATTTAGTGAGTTAAAAAAACTTAAAGATAAATCACTGCCCCATTCAATAATCGATTTACATACACAGCCTTCAACAATTGATGGCCTAAAAGCATTGAACGATTTCTTTAAGAATAATTACCATAAATATCAGTATCTCAAAATAATACATGGTAAAGGATTAAGGAATAATAAAGAAGTATCACCAATGCGTAATTTGGTTAGGAAATTTTTATTAAATAACTCTATAGTATTAGCTTTTACTCCAGCACAAAATAATGATGGTGGAGATGGCGCAACATACGTATTAATTAAGAAGTAACTTAATTTCTGAATTATTTAACATTTTATATTGTCCTTCTTTGATACCTTCTAGATTAATAGGCCCATAGGAAATTCTTTTTAATTGTTCTACATTACAGTTTATTTTTTCTAATACTCTTCTAATTTCTCTATTTTTTCCAGTAGTTAATGTTAGTGAGTATCTGTTGTTTTCATCTTTGGTAATTTTAGTAAAACGCCCTATTTCATTATTTCCAATATCTATTCCTTTCTCACAAAGAATCATTTTCTCTCTATTAAAATTACCTTTTATTGTAACCTGATAAATACGATCTATATTAGAAGACGGGTGCATTAATTTATGTGCTAAATTACCATTATTTGTAAATAATAATAAACCAGAAGTATTTACATCTAATCTTCCTATGTTAATCCATTTATTAGTTGTGTGCGGAAGTTGTTCAAATACAGTGTTTCTTGTTTTCCTATCTTTTTTGCTAACTATTTCTCCGCATCTTTTATGATATGCTATCGCTTTTATTTCTAATTTTAATAAATCTTCAGTAACAATATATTTTTTATTATTTACAGTAATAACATCATTAATATCTACCTTAGATCCTATGACTGCATTTTTATTATTAATTTTTATTTTATTTTTTAACAATAATTTTTCACACTCTCTCCTTGAGAAGACTCCCATAATAGATAAAATTTTTTGTATTCTGTGCATATAAGTTGTTATTTTAGTGTTTGTTTTTGTGATAAAATATTTTTAAGATGAAAAAATTAAACATAGCATTATTAATAATATCAGACACAAGAACAGCAAGCACCGATAAATCAGGTAAATTATTAAAAAATTTAATTGAAAAAGAAGGCCATCATGTTTTTGTGAAAGAGATTGTCCCAGACAATATATATATAATTAGATCTAAAGTTTCTAATTATATTATTAATGAAAAAATTGATGTTGTTATCACAAGTGGAGGGACTGGAATTACTGGGTCAGATGGTACTCCAGAAGCAGTAAAAGTATTATTAGATAAAGAAATTGATGGGTTCGGTGAGATTTTTAGATCTATTTCTTACGATAAAATTAAAACCTCTAGCCTTCAATCTAGAGCGTTAGCAGGTGTGGCTAACTCTACATTTATATTTATATTACCTGGTTCTGTGGATGCCTGCAAAACAGCATGGGAAAAAATTATTCAACACCAATTAAGCAGTGATACAAAACCATGTAATCTAGTAATGCTAATTCCTAGACTAAAGTAATAAATTTATATTGCTTCTATTTCTTCTGGTGGAGGTAATTCGGATAATGATGTCATATTAAAATAATCCAAGAATTTTTTTGTTGTTGCTAATAATTCTGGTTTGCCAGGTGTTTCTTTATGGCCAACAACTTTTACCCATTCAAATTCTATCAAGTTACGTATTATTTGTGGGTTAACCGCAACGCCTCTTATCCCTTCAATGTCTCCTCTAGTAACGGGTTGCTTATAGGCAATAATAACCAATGTTTCTAAAAAAGCCTTCGAGTATCTTGTAGATGATTGCTTATTAATCTTAGATAACCATTCATCATAACCTGTTTTCACTTGTATTCTATAACCTGTGGCAACTTGTATAATTTCAAAAGAACGTTTCGCAAATGATTTGTTTAGGTCATCAATCACTTTTTTGATTTGATTTTTTGAAGGTTTGTTTGTATCAAATAAGTTTGCAATATCCTGTAATGATAAAGGCTCATTAGAAGCCATTAGTGCACTTTCAATAATTAACTCTAAGTTTCCCACGTTTTTCATATTGTTCTTGTTTGAAGATATATCATAGAAAAATCTTCATTCTGTATGATGTCAATTAAATTTTCCTTAACCATTTCTAAAATTGCTAAAAAAGTTACTATTGCTCCCATTTTCCCTTCATTAAAATCAAAGCAATCAATAAAGCTAATAGTCTCTTGTTTACTAATTTCATCTAAAATTTTTGACATTCTTTCTCTTACAGATAATGTTTCAGTCTGAATATTGTGGGATGCATTTATTTCAGCTCTTTTTAAAACTTCGTGAAATGCCTCTTGGAGTTGAGACATTTTAATTGTTGGCATTGTTTCTTTCCTTTTAAAATTAGCCAAAATTCCTGATATTACAAATGTATCTCTATTTAATCGCGGTACTTCATCAATTTTGACAGATAAATCTTTATATTTTTGATACTCTAACAACCTTTTTATTAAATTAGCTCTTGGATCATCTTCTTCTTCGTCCTCAATTTCATTTGGAACCAACATTCTAGATTTTATTTCAGCTAATGTTGCTGCCATGACTAAATAATCAGATGCTAATTCAAACTCTAATTGTTGCATCATATTAATATATTCAACATATTGCTTTGTAATCGGAAGAATAGGAATATCTACAATATCAATATTTTGTTTTTTTATTAAATATAGAAGCAAATCTAATGGTCCTTCAAATCTTTCAAGTATCACTCTTAAAGCGTCTGGCGGTATAAATAAGTCATCAGGAATATCTGTAATGACTGATCCATTTATTTTTACTTCAAGTTGGTCTGAATTTGTTTGAATCATGACTTATCAATCATTCCAATTATAGCATAAAGATCGGAAATGGTTTTCTGTGCTATTTGCCTTGCTCTTATAGCCCCTGCCGTCAATACTTCATTTAAATATTTCTTATCAGACAAAAATTCTTTCGTTTTTTTTGAAATAGGGTCTATGGTTGATATAATAATATCGGTTAAATCATTTTTAAATAAGGATATTTCCTTTGCTGAATATTTTTCTATTACTTTTTCTTTGTCAACTAAGGAGCAAGCACAATAAATATTAATTAAATTATTAATTTCTAATCTAGATTCAGCCTCTTTATTAGAATTTGGCATTTTTAAAGAATCTGTTTTAGCTTTTTTAATTTTTTGTTTAATTTGATCATTTGAGTCAGTCATTAAAATTCTTGAATATTCAGATGGGTCTGATTTGCTCATTTTCTTAGCGCCATCTCTTAAGCTCATTATTCTTGTTGATGATTTATTTATTAATGGATTAGGTAGTTTAAAGAAATCTACCCCATAGTCAGAGTTAAATTTATGTGCAATGTCTCTTGATAACTCTAAATGCTGTTTTTGATCGTCACCTACAGGAACATGTGTTGCTCCATATAGCAAAATATCTGCCGCCATTAATATTGGGTATGTGTATAATCCAACAGAGGCATTTTCCCTGTTTTTTCCAGCTTTATCCTTAAACTGAGTCATTCTATTAAGCCAACCTATTTTAGCAGTACAACCTAAAACCCATGATAACTGTGCGTGCTCAGGAACCTGAGATTGGTTAAAAATTATATTCTTTTCACAATCCAGGCCAGAAGCAAGGAATATTGCTAACACTTCATGTATCTGACCAAGTAAATGTTTTGGATTTTGCCATACTGTTATTGCATGCAAATCTACAATGGAAAATATGCTTTTATAATCCGACTGATAATTAACAAATTGAGTAATGGCTCCTAAGTAATTTCCTAAATGAATTTCACCAGACGGTTGAACCCCAGAAAAAATAACATTTTTTGCCATATATAACCTTAGATGTAAGACTTTATTTAATCTTAACATAAAGATATGCGTCTCTCATTTTTATATTGAGAAAAAAATTTATATAATGGAGTATGACAGAAAAAAGAATTAGAATGATTAAAGATAAATTGAGCTCTTTAAATCCTACAAAAATTGAGATTGAAGATCAAGGCCACTTGCATGTAGGTCATCCTGGATCTAAATCTGGAGGACATTTTAAATTAACTATAGTGTCTGAGTGTTTTAAAAATAAAAGCCTAATTGAAAGACATAGAATTATCTATCATGCCTTAGAGTCTCTTATGAAAACTGAAATTCATGCTTTATCTATTAACGCTAACTTCCCAAATGAAAAAAACTAAATTAATACCTTTCTATAAATAATCGCATCTTCTCTGCCATGAAATGTTTTGTAATAGTTTTTTCTGATATCAATGCTCTTAAAGCCATATTTCTCATATAGTTTTTTTGCAGCCAAATTAGATGCTCTAGTTTCTAAAAATATTGAGTTACTATTATACGTTTTTGCTTTTGAAATAATCATTTCTATAAAACTAGATGCTATTCCCATATTTCTATATTTTTTATCAACTGTAAGATTAAGGATGTGACTATCAATTGAGGTTATTTTAGAAATTGCATAGCCAATAACAGTCTGATTTTTTGCAATATAGCAATCATATTTGTTAATTATACAATCCTTAATAATATTTCTCGTCCAAGGGTAATCATAGGTATTAAACTCTAACTCATATACACAATCTAAATCAACAAGACTCATATCTAGGATTTCAATAAACTCAGACGCTTTAGTTGACATAAGATGATAATATTTCCTTTAAAAATTTAAGATCTTGCCAAACTTGATATTTTTGAAGAGGACTCCTTAAAATATATGCTGGATGATAAAAAACTATAACAGGTATTGAATGATTTTGAAGAAAGAACTTTTTTCCTCTTAGATCTGCAATTGATTTATCTTCATTTAACATTCTATTTGCCGCTATTTTTCCTAATAATATTATTACTTTAGGATTAATAATTTTTATTTGCATATCTAAATAATGAGCGCATGCTTTTATTTCTTGTGTTTCTGGATTTCTATTTTCTGGAGGTCTACATTTAACTGTGTTTGTAATAAAAATATTATCTCTGTATAAATTAATACTATCTAAAAATTCATTTAATAACTTACCTGCCCTTCCAACAAATGGCTCTCCTTTGAGATCTTCATCTTTACCTGGCGCTTCTCCAATTATCATTATTTCTGCATTATTATCACCAGTCCCAAAAACAGTATTAGTTCTTGATGAGCTTAAAGCACATTTTTTACAAAGCTGAACGTCATTGTTTAACTCAGTTAAGTTAGATGCTGATTTGTCCAATTTTTTTTTATTTTCTTTGTACCAAAATATATTTATTCCCATTGCAGGAAAATACTTGTGTATACTATTCAAACCTTAAATACCTCTTTTTTTAGATGAGTCCGCATTAGGGTTTTGTTTGTATTTATTTAACGCATTTAATAAGGCTAATACAGACGCTTTAACAATATCAGTGTCAGCTCCATGCCCATTATAAATACTATTATTTTTAGTAATTCTTACTGTTACCTCGCCTTGGGCATCTGTTCCTGATGTTATATTGTTTACTGAATATAATATCAATTTACATTTACTTTTAATAATATGTTCAATTGCATTATAAGCTGCGTCAACAGCACCATCTCCTGTTGATTTAGCTTCCTTAATTTCTCCGTCAATTTCTAATTTAATATGAGCATGTGGCTTTCTTCCGCTTTCTGTAACTACATTCATATAATTAAATTTTATTGAACTAGCTGTAACAACTGCATTTGTTGCAAGATTAATTAAATCCTCATCAAAAATCTCATGTTTTTTATCAGCTAAATCCTTAAATTTATAAAAAAGTTTATCAAAATCGCTATTATTTTTTGGCATTACATTTAAATCTATTATTTTTTGCTTAAAAGCATTTCGTCCAGAATGTTTACCTAAAACAAGAGAGTTGCTTACCAAACCTATATCTTCAGCTTTCATAATTTCATACGTTTCTCTAGATTTAATTACTCCATCTTGATGAATTCCAGATTCATGCGCAAATGCATTCTTTCCAACTATAGCTTTATTTGGTTGTACAGGAAATCCAGTAATTCCGGAAACTAATCTAGAGCATTTCAAAATTTTATTTGTTTTGATATTTGTGTCACAGTTAAAAATATCTTGTCTAGTTTTAACTGTCATAACAATTTCTTCTAATGCAGCATTTCCTGCTCTCTCACCTAATCCATTTATTGTACACTCAACTTGTCTTGCTCCATTCATTACTGCAGACAAAGAATTAGCTACGGCTAGTCCTAAATCATTATGGCAATGAACTGAAAATACCGCTTTATCTGAATTTTCAACATTGCTAATGATATTTTGTATTAATGAGCCAAACTGATGGGGAAGATTGTATCCTACGGTATCAGGAATATTTATTGTTCCAGCTCCTGCATCAATGGCCGCGGTAATTACTTCACATAAAAACTTTAGTTCGGATCTGCCCGCATCTTCTGGAGAAAACTCTACATCACTTGTAAAAGTTTTTGCTAACTTAATTGCATTAACTGCAGTTTGCTTAACTTTTTCTGGCGACATTTTTAACTTCTTTTCCATATGTATTGGTGAAGTTGCAATGAAAGTATGTATACGTGGTTTTTTAGCGCCTGCTAATGCTTCTGATGCTTTCACGATATCTTTTTCAAGTGCTCTCGCTAATGCACAAACACTAGAATTCTTAATTTGGTTTGCTATTTCATTTACTGCTTTAAAATCACCATTACTAGCAATAGGAAATCCAGCTTCTATAATATCTACATTTAATTCCTCTAAAGCTAAAGCAATTTTAATCTTTTCATCTATATCCATAGATGCTCCAGGGCTTTGCTCTCCATCTCTTAAAGTAGTATCAAAAATTATTAAATTTTTCTCATTCATATTATTGGTATTTTAGACGAGTTATAATGATATTAGTTCCAGCAGAACTATATTGAGGAAATGATTAATTTTAGATATATGAATCATCATAATTCAAACTGTATATTAAAAATATGATTTTGCAAGAAATATTAGATTTACAGTAGTTTTTTCTCACGCGACAAAGATTTTCTCTTTCTAATAAATCTTATTAGGAGCATTGTAGGCCCAGATAATGCATAAAATACAAAAAATGAAAATAGAACTAACGGTGGATCAAAAGAAATAAATGATAAAATTAAAACTATTAGAAATAAACTTATATGTGGTACTTTTTGTCTAATATTAAAATCTTTAAAACTATAATAAGTAATATTGCTTACCATGAGAAATGATAGAATTGAAAGCAATGATACGCTCATCCAATTGAAATCTTTAACACTTAAACCAGAGTCTTCAATCATCCAAGCATAACAAATTACTACTGCTGCTGAGGCAGGGCTTGCTAAGCCGACAAAATATTTTTTATCTTGCATTTGGTTCTTAGAATTAAATCTTGCCAATCTCAAGGCAACGGCTGCAACATAAATAAAACAAGTAATCCATGCAATTTTTGACCAATGCCATCCATAAATATTAAAATTTGATAAACTCCAAATATAAAGTAATATAGCAGGCGCAATTCCAAAACATAACATATCAGATAAGCTATCATAATATGCGCCAAAAGCAGTTTGTGTATTTGTTAGTCTAGCAATTCTTCCATCTAGTCCATCTAGCAACATTGCTATTAATATTGCAAAAATTGCAGAAATTACATCTCCATTAATAGAAGATATGATGGAATAAAAGCCACTAAATAATGCTCCCGTGGTTATCAAATTAGGTAATAAAAATACACCTGGTAACTTCTTTTTCATTTCTTCAGTCATTAAGTAACCTCTTCATCAACAAGTTTTTTGCTATCTTGCATCCATGACATCATATCACGTAATTTCTTACCTGTATCTTCTATTAAATGTTCAGAGCCTTCTTTTCTTAATCTGTCAAACTCTTGAGAGCCACTTTTTATCTCATTAACAAATTCTTCAGCAAATTTTCCATTTTGAACGTCTTCTAAAATTAGCTTCATTTTTTTTCTAACGTGTTCGTCAATTAAAAAAGGTCCTTTTGTTAAATCTCCGTATTCTGCAGTATTTGAAATGGAATATCTCATTTCAGTCATACCTCCTTCATACATCAAATCTACTATTAGTTTAAGTTCGTTTAAACATTCAAAATATGCCATTTCAGGTGCGTATCCAGCATCAACTAATGTTTCAAAACCTGCTTTTACCAAAGCAGTTACACCTCCGCACAAAACAGCTTGCTCTCCAAATAAATCTGTTTCGGTTTCTTCTTTAAAAGTTGTTTCTATAATACCTGCTCTACCGCCTCCAATAGCAGAAGCGTATGCTAAAGCAATTTCTTTAGCCTTTCCAGAGTTATCATTATTTATTGCAATTAATGTGGGAACACCCTTGCCTTGAAGATATGTTGATCTTACCAAGTGTCCAGGGCTTTTAGGTGCAATCATTATTACGTCATGTTGTGGATCAGGGACTATCTGACCATAGTGGATGTTAAACCCATGGGCAAATGCAAGCATAGCATTTTCTTTTAAATTGGGTTTTATGAAATCTTTAAATATTGATGATTGATATTCATCAGGTGCTAATATCATTACAATGTCAGCTTTAGAAACTGCATCACTAATAGATAACACTTCTAGGCCTTCTTTTTTTGCTCTTTTAATAGTTTTTGAATTTTCTTTTAATCCAACTGATACATTCATGCCGGATTCTTTTAAATTCAGTGCATGCGCATGTCCTTGTGACCCATAACCAATTACAGATATATGTAAATCTTTGATTATTTCTAAGTTAGTATCTTTGTCATAATATACTTTCATTCTTTCCTCGCTATTTAATTTCTAAACTATCCTTTCCTCTGCTAATACCTAATGCTCCTGATCTAACTATCTCAACTATCTTTATAGTACCCATAGAATTAACAAAAGCTAAAATTTTTTCTGATGCACCTGTAAGTTCTATAGTGTACGTTGCATCAGTAACATCGATAATACGCGCTCTAAATATATCTACAAGTCTTTTAAGCTCTTCTCTTTGGTTTTTAGTGCATTTTAATTTTAATAACAACATCTCTCTTTCGATATGCGTTTCTTCAGTTAAATCTTTAACATTTACTACATCTACAAGTTTATTGAGCAGTTTCATAAGTTGATTGATTTTTTGTTCGCTTCCAACTGTAACAATAGTCATTCTAGATATTGATTCATCATTAGTAGGTGCTACATTTAAGCAGTGAATATTATAACCACGAGCAGAAAACAGGCCTGCTATTCTAGATAAAGAGCCAAATTCATTTTCAACTAATAAAGATATTATATGTCTCTTATCATCCATAATTAAGCTAACTCTGTTTTTTCGTTTGTTGGCGACAAATGCATCTCATTATGAGCTTTACCACTTTTAATCATAGGATAAACATTTTCTTTTTGATCAGTTATAATATCTACAAAAACAAGTCTATCTTTAATTGCCATGGCTTCTTTCATTTTAAACTTTAGCTCAGATGGTTTTTCAATTTGAATACCTACATGACCAAAGCTTTGTGAAAGCATAGGAAAATCTGGAAGGGCTTCCATATATGACATTGCATATCTGCCTTCATAAAAAAATTCTTGCCATTGCCTAACCATTCCCATATACCTATTATTAAGGTTAATAATTTTAATTGGTAACCTATATTGTAAGCATGTTGCCAACTCTTGTATACACATTAGGATACTTGCCTCACCAGTTATACAAACTACTTCTGATTTTGGATAAGCTAGCTTTACTCCCATTGCTGCAGGTAACCCAAATCCCATTGTTCCAAGACCACCAGAGTTTATCCATCTATTCGGTTTGTCAAATTTATAGTATTGTGCAGCCCACATTTGATGTTGTCCAACATCGGATGTTATAAAAGCATTTCCTTTTGTAATTTCATACAGAGTTTCTATGGCTTCTTGAGGTTTAATGATTTTTGGTGATTTTTTATAACTCAAACAATTCTTTGATTTCCATTTATTTATTTGTTTCCACCATTTTTTAATAGCCTGCTTATTAATATTTTTTAAATATGGAGAAATTAATTTATTTAAATCTCTTAAAATTTTTGATGTATCACCAACAAGAGATAAATCTACTTCAATAATTTTTGAAATAGAAGATGGGTCAACATCAATATGAATTATTTTAGCTGAAGGACAAAATTTTGATGTATCTCCCGTAACCCTGTCATCAAAACGAGCGCCAATTGCTAACAAGACATCACAATCATGCATTGACATATTTGCCTCATATGTACCATGCATGCCTAACATTCCTAAAAATTGACTGTCCGTTGCAGGATAACCTCCTAGACCCATTAATGTGCTTGTGATAGGAAAATTTAATTTTTTAAGGAGCTTAAATAGTTGTTTATGAGCCTTGCCCAATATAATTCCTCCTCCTGTGTATATCATAGGTTTTTTAGCTGAGCATAATATTTGTGCTGCCTGCTGTATTTTTTCCTTAGAATCATTTCTAGCAGGTTTATATGACCTAATATTTATATTTTTTGGATAATTAAATCCTATTTTAATATTAGGATCTGTTAAATCTTTCGGAATATCAATTAGGACAGGGCCTGGTCTTCCAGTTGTCGCTATTTTAAATGCTTTTTTAAAAACATCTGCTATTGACTCACGTTTATCAACTAAAAAATTATGTTTTGTGACTGGTCTAGTAATTCCAGTTGCATCAGCTTCTTGAAAAGCATCACTTCCTACATATTGTCTAGATACTTGTCCTGAAATTACAATCATAGGTATTGAATCCATATGCGCAGTTGCTAATCCTGTAATACAATTAGTAATCCCTGGTCCAGATGTAACAAGTACAACGCCAGGTTTGCCACAAGCTCTAGCATAACCATCTGCTGCATGCGTAGCTCCCTGCTCATGTCTTACTAAAACATGTTTAATATTTTTAGCATTAAATAAAGCGTCATAAATATGTAAAACAGCTCCACCAGGGTAGCCAAAAATATACTCAACACCTTCTCGCTTCAAACATTCTATTATTATTTCTGAACCACTTAATTTCATAGCATCTCTAATGTAATTTCTTGTACATAATACAACTTTTTTCACATATCATCATCAGTTATATATATTTTTTGTTATTAAGATTCAAATCTATAGTGCGCTTTGGTATGCAGAAAAATCACCAAAAATGTAATATAAGATAGTTTTAAAATACTCTAAAATAATTACTTTGATTGAATATTTATCTTTCCACCATTTCTGTGTATTGTTCGTAAAATAATAATGTATTTTATTAGTATGTTTGTAATTATGAAATATTTGATTAATTCGAAAAATATGATATTTATTGCTCACAATTAAATATGTATTATAATCTTTGCTGTCGAATTTAATTAGATTATTTATCTCATCAAAAGTACTGGTGTTATCAGTGCCAAATAAAATAATTTTATCTTTGGGTACATTATTTTTAAGTAGTATTTTATACATGAGTTTATAAGTTTCTATAGATTCGAGAGGGTTTAAATAATTTTTCATAACTTTTTTTTCTTTACTTAAAAAAATTACTTTTGGACTTTTATCATAAAATAGTTTACTTGCTACTACAGCTCTCTCTGGGTTACCCGACAATACAACAATAGCATCATATTGTTGCAAATATTTTGTACTATTAGGATTAGTTATTTCGTGAATTACGAAAACAGAAAATGCTATTACGGATAGAGAAACCAGTCCAAAAAAAGCCAAAAAACTAACTATATACTTCAAGATTATTTAGTTTTTTTTAGCAAAAAGTAGAATTTATTATCTTTCTCTTCTGAGCTTACAAGTTCATTACCTGTTTGATTTGCAAATGACTCAAAGTCTTTTACAGCCCCAGGGTCAGTTGAAATTACATGTAATATTTGGCCATCTTCCATGCTATTTATTTCTTTCTTTGCTTTTATAATAGGCAAAGGGCAATTAAGGCCACTAGTATCAAGCTCTTTGTCAAAATCTGCCATTGAAACTCCATATGGGTTATAATTATCAACACTAATATTGTTTGTCTTGAATAGACTCAATATTACACTTATCTATGGTAGTTATTATGAAAAAATATTCAAGAATTTTTTTAGTTGTCATAATAGTTTTATTTTGCAAAAATGTTTTATCTGCTACTCAATCACAGCCTGAGCTTGGTGATCCATATAGCGAGGTTCTACCAATAAAACAAGAAGATATTATTGGATTTTCTAGTTATAGGAGGCTTCAAAAATATAATTATATTAATAATAACCCTCTAGTTTCATCTTATATAAATTACATAGGTAACTTATTATCAAGAAATCTAATGGACGATATGAGAAATTATAGATTTTTTATTGTGCAATCTAATGAAATTAACGCCTTTGCTTTACCTGGTGGGTTTATAGGAATTAATATTGGTTTGATTAAATTAGCTGAAAATGAAGCTCAATTAGCATCAGTTATGGCGCATGAAATAGCGCATGTAAAATTAAGACATACTGCTGAAATGATTGCTAACTCTAATGTTAATAGCATACCAATGTGGATAGGAATTTTTGCTGGTATTTTTTCTGGGAATGCTAAAGCGTCAATGGCCGCAATACAGGCAGGTATTGGTATTTCTGCGCAACAAAACGTAAACTTGGTAAGATCTAATGAGGTAGAGGCTGATAACTTAGGCCTAGAGATATTATCAAATGCAAATTTTAAAACTAGTGAAATGGCAAAATTGTTTAATTTGATGGAAATGTCAACAGGTGATATTCAAAGAAGTTTATCTTATCTTTCAACACATCCCATGTATGAAAATAGAATTGCCAACATAAAGTCAAGTGCCAAACATGATAATTCTCAAATAGAAAATAGCACTAATGATTTTTTATATATAAAAAATATCATGGAAGTTTTAACTCTATCAGACATAAATAACTCTATTAGAAATATAAAAAATAAAAATATCTTATCTTCTCATAAATTAGGTCTTCTTTATCTGCGTAAATCTGATTATAAAAAAGCTTATGAAACACTGGTTCCTTATTATAAAACAAATTCGGATAATTTATATATTTCAATTTTATTTGCTAGAACATTAGCTGGATTAAATGAGATTGATGAGAGTATTAATGTTTTAAATAAATTAAAAAATATACACCCGTTAAATAAAAC
The DNA here is from genome assembly GCA_002718845.1 of Gammaproteobacteria bacterium. Classification (GTDB taxonomy): domain Bacteria; phylum Pseudomonadota; class Gammaproteobacteria. The sequence goes on from PBFS01000025.1 coordinate 24,585, forward strand.
AGTTCCATTATTATTGTCTGAAACTTTAATTGAGAACAATATAAGAACTGATTATGCCGAAAAATTATTAAAACCACTTGAAAATCACTATAGATTAAACCCAAATTATTATAGATTAATGTCTAAATTGTATGCAGAAAAAAATTCTATATTTAAAAGCAATATATATCTATCGGAATATTATGTATTGCTAGACAATATAGATTTATCTATAGATGTCTTGTCTAATGCGATAAATTCAAATAAAACCTCGTCCTCAGAAAAAATAAGGTTAGGCGAAAAAAGAACAGCTTTAATATGTAGGTACAAGAGACCATTAGAGCCAATATTTGGTGAAAAAACCTGTAATTAAAGTAGTTTTTTTATTATGTTATGAGTACTATAATTAAGTAAATTTAATGCTTATGAAAAGATATATAAACATAGTTTTTATTATATTAATCTTTGCTATATCATCTGTACAAGCTGATAATGTCAAAGAAGGTAAAAAATTAGCTTTTGACAGAAAAAAGGGCAATTGCTTGGCTTGTCATCAAATTGGAAATGGTGAGCTTGCAGGTAATAATGGACCACCATTGATAGCTATGGAGGCAAGGTTTCCTAATAGAATAGATTTATTCAACCAAATTTGGGACGCAACAAAAAATAACCCTAATTCTTTTATGCCTCCTTTTGGAAAGCACGGTGTAATAACAAAAGACGAAATAAACAAAATATTAGAGTATTTATATACTCTGTGAGGTAAATTATGAACAGAAGAAATTTTTTAAAAAATTCTTTAATGACAGCAGTAGCCTTAACAACTTTATCGGGGCTTTTAATAAAACCAAAAAGTGTTTTTGCTGCATGGCCTAAAGCATCTTTTGATATAACAAATTTAGATGAATCTATCAAAAGCGTATATGGTCATAATGACTTATCTGAAACCACTAAAGTTAAACTTAAGGCTCCGGATATTGCTGAAAATGGGGCTATTGTTCCAATAAACGTGAAAACAGCATTAAAAAACGTTGAATCAATTATGATATTTGTAGAGAATAATCCTCAGCCATTATCCAGTGGATATAATTTAACATCTAAGTCTCTTCCTATAATTGGAACAAGAATTAAAATGGGTAAGACTTCTAAAATTATAGCGGCTGTTAAAAGTGAAGGTAAGGTTTTTTCAGCATCTAAAGAAGTAAAAGTAACGATTGGCGGATGTGGAGGTTAGAAATATTATGAGTACTATTAAAATACGGGCAAAAGAAAGAAATGGTTCAGTGACTGTTAAGACGCTAATGAAGCATCCTATGGAAACTGGGCAAAGAGTTAATAAAAAAACTGGAGATAAATTTCCTGCCCACTTTATACAAGAAGTTATAGCTAAAGCTAATGGAGATGAAGTTATAGTTGTCCATTGGGGTCCAGCTGTTTCTAAAAATCCATATCTAACATTTGTTTATAACGGATCTAAAGGAGATAAACTTGAATTAACATGGTTGGATAATAAAGGAAATAGAGATTCTAAAACAGTTGAGGTGAAATAGCTTAATAATGATGGGGAACATTAATAAGATTTTTTATATTTTGTTATTTGTGAGTTTGAATATATATGCAAGTCCGGAAGATGATTTGACAGATTTTCAAAATTATTTTAAAAATAAATTTCCAAACACTGAGTTTTCAGATTATAAGAATGGTGTATATTCTATAGATTCATCTTCTAGGGAACAATGGGAATCTATTGAAGAATTTCCGCCGTATGAGATTAATATTGAACAAGGTGAAGAACTATTTAATACACCATTTAAAAATGGAAATACATATGCATCATGTTTTAAAAATAATGGTATTGGTATTAGACAAAATTATCCATACTTTGATGAAGATAAAGATGAAATTATTACTCTAGAGCTAGCAATAAATAATTGTAGAAAAAAGAATGGAGAAAAACCTTTAAGTTATTATAGAGGAGGCCCAATGGCTGATATATCAGCTTACATGGCATATACATCTAGAGGAAAAATTATTGATATTAAAATTCCAAATTATAAAGCTGAGGAAGCATATGAGGCTGGTAAAAAACTTTATTTTACCAAAGTAGGTCAACTTAATTTTTCATGCGCAGACTGCCATGTTTATTATCCAGGCACTAAATTAAGGGCTGACATAACTAGTCCAGCCATAGGACATCCAACTCATTTTCCTGTTTATAGATCTAGAGCTGGCAGAATGGTTACTTTGCATGAAAGATTTGCAGGTTGTTTAAATAGAATTAGAGCAAAACCTTTTAAGGCTCAACGAGACGAGTATAAAAACTTAGAATATTTTTTAACATATATGAGTAATGGATTAGAAATTAATGGTCCTGGGTCAAGAAAATAGGTACAATTAGCATATGGTTGATTTAAAAAATATTAAGAATATAGCATTAATTTTTAGTTTATCAATTATGGTCTCATCATGCGCGACTATGGATGGTATGTTTTCTTCAAATTCAGATGAAGATAGCTCGGAAATAAAAGAGTTAAATCTCAACAAGCGTCTACAAATTGCCATACCTATGCCTGAAGATTCAAAATATTTAACTGATAAAACTATTATTTTTGGAGAAGGTGAAAGATTTACTGGAGTACTCTATTTATTACATGACACACCTGCAGACGATGTAGTGTCATTTTATAGAATAAATATGAGGGATGATGGATGGTCTGAAATTGCTATTGTAAGAAGTAATTTTATATTAATGAATTTTGACAAAGAAGATAGATTTGCAACCATCAAAGTAAATAGAAAATTTCTTGATAGCTCTTCTTCAGAGATTACAATTGGGCCAAAAACAGATACAACAATTAATAGAAGTCTCAATATAGATTCTGATAATTCAACTGAAAGTGAAGAACCATTTACTATTCAGTAGTAGCTTCTAATAAAATATCCATAAGATCATCAAAATACAAATCTCTAAAAAAATGATCTGATCCCTCTATCATCTTTAATTCAATATTTTTTCTACTTTTAGCAATTGATGTTGCTAGTTTATGAGTATCTGCAGCAATATTATCTTCAGATGCAGTAACAATAAAGATTTTTGCAGATGTATTATAGAGATTTTTTTGTAAATTTCCATGACCTCTTCCACTAGGGCCATAATAACTAAGGAATGTTTTGCTGCTTATAGTAATATTTTCACAACCTAAAAAATCAATTTCTAATTTTTGATCTGGCTGTCCTAATAATTTATTTAAATTAATATTATATTTTGTTTCATATTGTTTTGTCGTATCGTTCCAATTATTGAAAATAGGAGCAAGTAAAAAAACTGACTTAATTGGTATTTGTTTACCTACATTTAAAGTTTGATAAAAATGCATGATATCTAAGCCGCCTCTTGAATGACCTATTAGATAAATATTTTTATAACCTTTGTCCAGAACATAATCATACCATAATCTAATTTCGTTAATTGATTTAGAGGGTGAATGATTGTGCTCTATATCACATGGAAGAAAATCATTAACTCTATCTTTAATTCCATAACTTAAATTAAAAGTTAGACTATCAATTCCATTATTCAATAAGGATTCTCTTAAGGAAGATATAATTTCTAA
>PBFS01000026.1 GCA_002718845.1 Gammaproteobacteria bacterium
AGTAATTCCATACTTTGGGTATGCAAGACAAGACAGAAAAGACAATCCAAGAGTAGCAATTGGTGCCAAGTTGGTAGCCAATCTTTTGACCGCTGCTGGAATAACCCGAATCATGACAATGGATTTACATGCAGATCAAATTCAAGGGTTTTTCGATATTCCTGTAGACAATATTTATGCAACACCATTATTTGTAGCCGATATATATAAACAGAAATATCTAAATACTATTGTTGTGTCACCTGATATTGGTGGTGTAGTACGAGCAAGAGCTCTTGCTAAGCAATTAAAATGTGAATTAGCAATTGTTGACAAAAGAAGACCTGAGGCAAATGTATCAGAAGTTATGCAAATTATAGGAGACGTTACAGGGTCTACTTGTATAATAGTGGATGATATTGTAGATACTGCAGGAACACTATGTGGCGCAGCTAAAGCTCTGAAAGATAGAGGAGCTAAAACAGTATATGCATATATTACACACCCCGTATTTTCCGGCAAAGCCTATCAAAACATCGAAAAATCAATGCTTGATGAGATTATTGTAACTGATACAATTCCTTTGGGTGATAAAGGTAGTAAAATAAAGAATATTCGTCAGATTTCAGTATCTGAGATGTTAGCAGAAACAATAAGAAGAATTCACAACAAAGAATCTGTTAGCACACTTTTTATGGATTAGTGTATAATTCAATTTTTGGAAGATTAAAAGATGACATCACAATATACATTAAACGCAACCAAAAGAGATTATTTTGGTAAAAGAGCTTCTAAAAGATATAGGAGAGACAACATGGTGCCCGGAGAAATATATGGCTCTAAAGAAAACCAATCTATCCTTATTAATGGTTTCGAACTTAGCAAGCAAAGCAAAGACCCACAATTTTATAGTAATGTTATAGATCTCAGCATCGATAAATCTAAAGTAGAAGTAATTTTAAAAGATGTGCAGAGAGATCCACAAAAATCATACATAACGCATATAGATTTTCTTGCTGTAGATAAAGACAAAAAAATTCACGTAAATGTACCCTTTAAATTTATTAATGAAGAGATATGTAAGGGTATAAAATTGTCTGGAGGTATATTGTCACATATTATAACGGAGATAGAAGTAAATTGTTTACCTAAAGATATACCAGAAAATATTGAAGTAGATGTTGCCGAACTAGATTTAAATCAAAGCTTACATTTAACTGAAATAACATTGCCAGAAGGCCTTGAGTTATTACATGGTGGTGACAAAGAACATGATACAGCTATAGTTAAATGCTATAAACCAATAGAAGAGGTTATTGAAGAACCTGAAGTTGAAGGAGAAGCAGAGGGTGATGCTGAAGTTGAAGGCGAAGAAGGTGCAAAAGCTTCTGATACTGATACTGAAGAATCAAAAGAAACAAAAGAAACAAAAGAACCAAAAGAAGAAACCAAGAAAGATTAACTACTAAAATTTTTATTAAAAAATATGAGTCAAATGTCGCTCAAACTTATTGTTGGCCTTGGAAATCCTGATAAACATTTCTTATCAACAAGACATAATGTTGGTTTTTGGTTATTGGATAATTTAGTAGAAAAACTATCAAAAAATCTTTCTTACATAAAAAAATTTGATTCTGACATATGTGAACTTGAGCATAACTCTCACCAAATATATCTTATGAAACCTCTTAGTTATATTAATAATAGTGGTGTACCTATAAAAAAATATATAAAAAATAAAAACATAAAACCAGAAAATATTTTGATAGTTTATGATGATTTAGATTTAAATGTGGGGCAAGTTAGATTGAAACAAGGAGGCGGAAGCGCTGGACATAATGGATTAAACAGCATTATAGAACAACTTGGCTCAAAAGAATTTTGGAGACTAAGAATAGGTATAGGTAAGCCAGCGAACAAAGATGATGTTGTTAATTATGTTTTAGGCAAACCCTCACCAGAAGATAGACAAAGTATTTTAGAGTGCATTAACTTAACCTTGGATAAAATTAATCAGTTTTTTGATGGCGATTTCTCTAATTTGATGAATAAACTAAATGGAAAATAAATATGGGTTTTAAGTGTGGCTTAGTGGGCATGCCGAATGTAGGAAAATCCTCAATTTTTAATTTATTAACACAACAGTCAATTCCAGCTAATAATTATCCTTTTTGCACAATAGATCCTAACATTGCATACGTAGAAGTTCCTGATAAAAGATTAACTTATCTTGCAACTATTAATAACTCAAAAAATATCATCAATGCATCTATAGAGTTTGTTGATATTGCAGGGCTAATAAAGGGAGCATCTAAAGGCGAGGGTTTAGGGAATGAATTTTTAAGCCACATAAACAGTACGGATGTAATAGCACATGTTGTAAGGTTTTTTAAAGATAAGGAAATCATTCATGTTAAAGGGGAATGTAATCCTATTGATGATTTCCATGATATTAATTTAGAATTAATTTTATCTGATTTAAATACAGTGCAGAAATATTATGAAAGGTTTAAAAAGAGCAAAACAGATCATAAAGAAAAGTCTTTGATTTTAGATGAACTAAATTCTTTAATTAACCATTTGTCTAATGATAAGTTTGCGTCTTCCTTTAAATATACCGATAGGCTAAATACATTAACCGATTTAAAATTATTAACTAAAAAACCAATGTTTATCATAGCTAATATCAATGAAGGAACACACAAAGATGATATTGATAATTTTTTATCATCTTTAAATTCTAAAATACAATCTGTATCAGTTAATGTTAAATTAGAGCAAGAAATATTATCATTAAATACAGAGGATCAAAAAGAATTTTTAGATGAAATAGGTGAGACTGAAAGTGCGCTATCTAGAATTATTAAGACAGGTTATGAATTATTAGGTTTAAAAACATTTTTTACTAGTGGAGAAAAGGAAACAAAAGCATGGGCAGCAAAAAAAGATTTTAATGCAAGTGATTGTTCAGGTATTATACACAGTGACATAAAAAAAGGTTTTATTAGAGCTGAAACTGTTTCTTATAATGATTATATTAAACATAATGGAGAACAAGGCTCTAAAAGCAATGGTGCTTGGAGACAAGAGGGAAAGGATTATATTGTACAAGAAGGCGATGTAGTTTATTTTAGATTTAATTTATAAGGTCATGTAGCTCAGTTGGTTAGAGCACAGCACTCATAACGCTGCGGTCGGTGGTTCAAGTCCACCCATGACCATTTCGAAATCGTATTTGTTAAGTATTTACGTAGACAGTAGTTTAGGCTTATTATTTTTCATCTCAGAGTGAGAGCCAATGGTGATCAAATCCCAAATAAGAATAATTAATCCAAGCGCCATTATCCAACCAAAAGTCATTCTCCAATCCATTGCTAACAGAAAGCTAGGGTCAGATTGTGCTTTAAAATAACCACTCCATGTAGAGCCTTCAACCGCCCGTTCAATAAATGCTTGTTTATAGCCGGCGATTAGCATAGCAATAGTCATTCCGACAACACCAATATTTAGTAGGGCTAATGATGTTTTCCATTTCCAGCCATTATCAATCAAACTTGAACCCATGTGAATATTTCCTCTCCAGACTTGGATTGCCATATAAAACATTGCAATATTGATTGTTGCATAAGCGCCAAAAAAAGCTAAATGACCATGAGATGCTGTCCACTGTGTTCCATGTGTGTAGAGATTAATTTGAGGTAAGGTTTGGAAAAAACCCCATACTCCAGCACCAAAAAAATTACCGAAGGCATGCGCAATCAACCATGCAAGCGCGGGATTATTGGTTGATTTAAAATTTTTAACACCTGAATCATAAAGAGCATGAACCAACATAGCCACTAAAGGAATTGGTTCAAGAGCAGAAAAGAAACCGCCAATAGTCAACCAATATTCTGGTGTGCCAATCCAAAAATAGTGATGTCCTAAACCTAAAATACCTGATCCAAGCATTAGGGTTACCTCAATATATAACCAAGTAGTTACAATACGCCGATCGGCATTAATTGTTTTCATTAAAACCCAGGCCATAATACAACCAACAAGGACTTCCCAAGTTGCCTCAACCCAAAGATGTACGACCCACCACCACCAGAACTGATCCATTGAAATATTATCACTATAAAACATTCCAGCAAGATAGACGCCTGCAAGTGCAGCTAAATCTAAAACAAGGACGCCAGCTATCCCACTCCATTTGCCTTTAATAAAAGTAGCGTATATGTTATAGAAAAAAATTAACATTACAAAAACGATTCCAATATCAGCCCATCTAGGAGCCTCAATGTATTCTCTTCCCTCATTAATTAGCCAAATTGAAGCATAACTACCTTCCCCGCTTTGAATAAATAAGAACACAAGAACCACAACCAATACAGCAATAGTTAAGACCCAAAAACCAAAATTTGCCAGTTTTTTACCGACCAATTCTGTTTTAGCCTCGTCTTCAATCAACCAATAAACTGACCCAATAAAACCGTATAATAACCAAATAATCATGGCATTTATGTGCACCATACGATTCACATTAAAATCTATAATTTGGTAGAGAAATTCAGGATTGTTAAATTGTGTACCTGCTAATATACCAAAAACAATCTGAACCACAAATAATACAACAGCCATAGAAAAATATTTTATTGCGATTTTTTGACCAGAATTCAAATGTATCGTATTAAGAGTGTGCATGTTAATCATTGTTTTATTGTCTTAAAATTAGTGGGAAAGCCATTGGTATCAATTGATGACATCCATTTCAAATATGCGATGATTGATTTGGCTTCAGCTTCCGTGAGTCCTAGATTTGGCATTTTTCTATTCGTTCCAAACGTCCTTGCATTATTCTCGGGGTCCATCAGGAAATTTAGCATCAATGTCTCTCTGACTGATTTTGCACCCCAGCCTGGATCTAACCAAGCTTTAGTTAAATCTGGAGCGTAGTAAGCACCGTTGCCTAGCAACGTATGACAATTCATACAGTTTTTAGCCTGAATCGTTAACTTGCCAAGGTTTATGAGACCTTCTGCTTCCTCTGCAGTTAGCATATTTCCGAATAGAGGAGACTCAGAACCAATTACCGGTTCAAACATATTTCTCGTTTTATTGTATTTATAGTCAATCTGATTATTGATGACTGTATATGCAGGAACTCTTTTGGAACCAGCTGTTATTTTATTGACCGTATCAAAAGTTAGAAGTACTAGAACTAAAGTCATCAACCCAGTTACAAATATAGCTGATTTCTTCCAAAAATTTTCTGAGGCCCACCAAATAATTTCGTCTTTTTTTATCACTTATTTTTATTTTCCTCTTTACCAATTATTTTATTGTTAACTTCAACGCTCAGATACCAAATCATTTTAGGTATAGCCCAATAGCCAAGAAGCATTACTAGCATGATGATCTCCCATCTTCCTGAGAGATTTAATAAATTGATTAAAAATATTGTGGAAATTATCAAACAACCAAAACACATATAGCCAAGATACAGAAATCTTTGGTTTTCTTTTATTTGACTTAATGCATAAAAGACAGCATAGCCTGCGGCAAAAATCACAATAAATCCAGCTGATACACTAGACAATATCATCTCATTTAAAGACATTAGATGTACTCCTAAAGGCATCACATTCCTTTAAAATCTATATAATTTTTGAATGTAAATTTTATCATGTTTGATTTTAACCTTTTTTATTTTCCCTTCAGATATTATGGCGCAACCTGATAGTGTAAAAATTAAGCAAAATAGAAAAGTTTGAATTGCTAAGATAATATAATAATTTTTTAGTCTATAAGTGATAGGCGCCTCCATCCTTATGCGGAACATTGTTAAACTTTTGTGTTCAATTATAATTGCCTATTAAATACAATATGCGCATCATTTTTTTTCCAAATCATTGACTTGTGTCAATAAAGCCAATTATTCCCATAAAACATGATTATTTTTATAAAATATGCATAAATACATTTATATATAAGATTATTCTAAATTATAATTAATCTATGAATAGAATATTTTATATGGTGCTTGGCACTTTTTTTTTATCGGGTATCGGTAACGCTTTTGTTCATTCAGAAGAAAAAATATTAAAAATACAATGCAATGGATTTCTTGGAGATTGTACTTCTATCCCAACTAACATGTGTGGCGAGATAGGCTATACTATGGTTGATTATAATATAGTTGAATATACTGTATCTGACAAAACATCATCGCCAGATAAAAACCCAACAAATAAAATTGTATATGATATATTTTTTAAATGTAATAAATAAACTATACCTTGTGTTAAAATCATGTGGTAATTTACATATTTTAGTATGAACCAATATTTTGCATATATATTTTCTTCCTATTTCATTGTATTATTTTCTATGATTATAAATATAATCATGCTATATAAAAATTTTGTAAAATTAAAAAAAAATATAAATTAAGCTATGAAAAAAAGATCTAAGCGTATTCTCTATATTTCCATTGTATTAATATTCATATTTGTTTTATTTTCTCTTTTTATTAAAACTTTCAACGAAAACCTCTTATTCTATAGAAGCCCTTCACAAATTTCTTTAGGAGAATTTCCAGAAGATTATATTTTTAGAGTTGGAGGAGTAGTAGTAGATGGGAGCTTAAAGAAAAGTAATGATACAACTAATGTTAATTTTAAAATCACAGATTATAGTAAAACTATAGATATATCTTATTCTGGAATATTGCCAGATTTATTTAGAGAAGGCCAAGGTGTTGTCATAAGAGGACGATTAACTAAAGCTGGAATTTTTGTTGCCGAAGAAGTATTAGCAAAACATGATGAAACTTATATGCCTCCTGAAGTTGCTGAAAGTTTACGTATCAATGATGAAGAATTAAAAAGAACTACTAAATCAATGAGCAAGGAAAAATAAATGATTTCTTATATAGGGTATTTTCTAATTTTGATTGCGCTTATGAATATAAGTCTTCTTATTATATCAAAACCATTATTAGCAAAAATCACACCTAGTTATGATCAGATTATATTATCAACTTCAAAACTACAATTCCCTATAATTTTGTTATCTTTTTTATGCTTGGTCATTTCTTTTTTACATGATGATTTTTCAATAAAATATATATCTTCAAATTCAAACTCAGCACTACCTTATTATTATAAAATTTCTGCAACTTGGGCGGGGCATGAAGGATCAATGCTTTTGTGGTGCCTTATATTAAGTTTTTGGACTTTCTTAGCAAGTATTTATAGTAAATCTTTAGATTCTGATTTTAGAGAAAAATTTTTATCAATCATGGGTTTTTTGAATTTAGGTTTTTTAGCATTTTTAATTTTCACCTCTAATCCTTTTGAAAGAAATATATCAATACCTATGGATGGCAAAGACTTAAATCCTCTATTGCAAGATTTTGGCTTAATCGTCCATCCACCAATGCTCTACATGGGTTATGTGGGTTTATCTGTTGTATTTAGTTTTGCTTTAACATGTTGTATTAGAAATGAATTCAAACCTGAATGGGCACAATGGTTAAGACCATGGGCAATAATCTCTTGGTGTTTTTTAACTTTAGGAATAGCTTTAGGAAGTTGGTGGGCATATTATGAGTTAGGCTGGGGAGGTTGGTGGTTTTGGGACCCAGTTGAAAATGCTTCTTTTATGCCATGGTTAATAACAACAGCGTTAATACATTCTTTAATAATTTGTGAACAAAAAAACATGTTTAAGAATTGGACAATCTTATTATCCATTATTGCTTTTTCATTAAGTATTCTAGGAACTTTTCTTGTTAGATCTGGAATTTTAATTTCTGTTCATTCATTTGCAAATGATCCTGCTCGAGGCGCGTTTATTTTACTATTTTTAGCTATTGTTGTAGGAGGCTCGCTTTTAATATATATCTCTAATTCATCAAAGATGGATGATAAATTTAATTTTAAATTATTTTCTAAAGAAAGTTTTTTTTTAATAAATAATATATTATTAGTGACAGCTACTTTTACAATTTTATTAGGAACAATATATCCTCTTATTTTAGATTTATTAGGACTTGAAAAAATATCTGTTGGAGTACCTTATTATAATTCAGTATTTGTACCTATCATGATACCTTTATTAATCTTAGCTGGATATATTCCCTTTCTAATTTTTTCAAAGAATAAAAAATCAACTGGTATTTTAAAACATATTTTTATAACTTTTTTATTTGTTTTAATTTTTGCTTTTATTAGTCTAATATTTCTTGATAATTTTAATATTAGTGTATTGATAGGTATATTTATTTTCCTTTGGATTTTTATTAATTTATTCCAATATGTGTATAAAAAATATTGTGAGGGTAAATCATTTAAATTCATAATATCAAATATTGGAATGGTGCTTGCTCACATGGGATTAGCAGTTTTTGTGCTTGGAGCAACAATCGTTGAAAATAATAAAATTGAAAAAGAACTTGTCATGAAAATAGGTGAAAAAATAATAATAAAAGACTATAGTTTTACTTTTTCTAACATTATTAAATACAGCGGAGCTAATTATAAGGGAATTAAGGCAGAATTTCTTGTACATGAAAACGGTCAGTTAATAAACAAATTATACCCAGAAAAAAGATTATATTTTTCAAGCAGTATGCCAATGACAGAAGCGGGCATAGGACCAGGAATTGGTAGAGATTTGTATGTCACGCTAGGCAACATTATTTCAGAAAATAAATGGTCTGTTAGAATATATTATAAACCCTTGATAAGGCTTATATGGATTGGTGCATTGATAATGATTTTAGGTGGAGTACTAAGTATTTTTTTAGACAGAAGAAAACAATTAAATTATAAAGAGAAATAATTTGAAAAATAAATTTATCTTAATACTTTTTTTATCATTGATGCTAATATTTTTGTTAGGTTTATTTATTGATACTAAAAACATTAAATCCCCCTTAATAGGAAAGAATATTCCACAATTTATATTAAGTGAGCTATCATCAGGTAATTCATTTAATAATGATATGTTGCCTACAGAAAGATATTTAATTAATGTTTGGGCTAGTTGGTGTTTAGAATGTATACGTGAGCATCAACAATTAAGGAAAATCCATAAAGAAGGAAAGATTAAAATTATAGGCATAAATTACAAAGATAATAGAAGTGACGCCTTGGGATGGTTAGATATTTATGGCAATCCATATATACATAACCTTTATGATAACAAAGGTGAGTTAGGAATTAACTTGGGAGTATATGGTGTACCCGAAACATTTTTTATTGATAATAATGGCATTATAAGAGATAAATATATTGGAGCTATAACACAAGATATTTATAATAAAAGGTTGATACCACTTTTACAGAAGATTGATGAAGAAAAATAAAATCATATTAGTTTTATTTATATTTATAAATTGTGTTTCGTTTATTAGTGCAGATGAAAATAAAAATACAAAACTTTATCACAAACTCACAAATGAAATAAGATGCATGGTTTGTCAAAATCAAAATATAGCCGAGTCACAAGCTCCGTTAGCTATTGATCTTAGAAATAAAGTAAAACAAATGATTGAAGAAGGCAAAGATGAGAAGTATATAAAACAATATATGACTGATAGGTACAGTAGTTTTATACTATATGAACCTCCTTTTAACTTCCAAAATATAATATTATGGCTTGGACCATTTCTATTTTTTATTTTAGTTACTTATTTTTTATTTAGGGGAAATTTCAATAAATGATATTTATATTTATAGTTATTTTAACTTTTCTGTATATATTTTTCTTATTTAAAAATTTAGGTGAAGCAAAAAATATTTCTATTAATAATAAATCTATATTATTAACACTGTCTATTTTATTTATATTTATCATTATAATTTTTTTAGGAAAATCTAATATTGGATATATTGAAGAATATAATAAAATATCTTCTAAACATCAGGAAATAAGAAATAATATTAATACAATTAGAAAAAATATTCCTTCCCTTGAACAAAAACTTAACAACAATCCTAATAATTTTGAAGGATGGGTGATGTTAGGAAAGTCATATATAATTATAAGTGACTTCCACTCTGCTGCTTTAGCATATGAAACAGCAATTACGTTAGATAATACCGATAAAACTGTATTACAAGACTATATATCTTTACTAAGACGGCTAGATTCAAAAAATAATAAAGATAAAATATTAAGAGCATTTGATATTTTAATTGCTTTAGATAAATCTGATATAAATAGTTTTAATATGAAACTTAATTATTCTATTGATATTAATGATTCAGAGATGACAAAAAATATTCTCAGGAAAATTATTATTAATAAAAATATAAAAGATAAAAAACCCTATGAAACTATGCTAAATAAATTAACAAATACAGATAAATAACACTAGTTTAACATTAGTAAGCCATTTTCATTAATATTAATGATATTTTTTACTCTTAATTTTGTTATTGCTCTGCTTACAGTTTCAATTTTCAACCCTAAATAGTTGGCTATATCAGATCTAGTCATTTGAAGATTAATAGGGTTTTCTGGTTGCCCGTGTCCTACTTGTTTCATAGAAATCATTTTTAAAAAATCTAGAACTTTTTCTTCAGCACTATACTTTGCTAATATGTTGATTTGCATTCTTGCAAGTTTTAGCTCATTCATAACGGCTACATAAAAACTATCATGAAGTTCTTTGTTTAATGACAGGTATTTTCTAAATTCTTTTATAGGTATTTTACAAAGTTTTACAGGTGTTATTGATTCTGCATAGAATTCATACCTACCACCTTCATGAGATCCAAAAAAATCTCCAGGATAAAGAAAACCAATAATTTGCTCATCGCCATTTTCATTTATTTGATAAACTTTTATAATCCCATGTATTATATTGAATATATTAAAAATCTCATCATTTTGGGATAGTACAATAGACCCTTTCGGTAAATTTTCGTGTCTTACTTCTTTTGATATTTGATCTAAGCAATCCTCATTAAGTTTATCGCAAAATATCTTTGATCTAATTTTACAGTTAAGACACTTATTAATGTTCCTATACATGCTTTGTGTTTCTTGCATATGATTCTCCATGACTTCTACTATAGATAATCTTGACCGAAATCAAAAATACTTTCTTTGATTAAAATCAATGAAATTTAACATAAAAAGGTAAAAACTATAAAAAAAGGAGATGAAAATGGATGATATTACAGAACAATCAGTTCAAAGCGAAGCTAAATCTAATAGCTCAAATGATATAACATTGCCAGATGGAACTGTTGTTGGCTCTTGGGATGGTGCTGATATATTGGATTTGCAGAAGGAAATTCAAAGAATTCAGGCGCAACAAAAAGCTGACGGAGATCCAAGAAGTAATTATGTAACAAAATTTGGAGTACCTCATCAAGAGCAAACCCCTTCTCACTTGAGAGATTTTATTGCTTATATTATCTGGGGCGTTGATCGCAAAGGTAGTTGTTTAGTTGCTTCAAGAGCAAATAGAATTGAAACCGTTGATTATATAAATGAATGGTGTGGAAATTCAATCGCTCAAGATGCTGGCAATAGAGCACGAGACCCGAATTCAGGGTGTAAATAGCACTCTTCCTTGAGAATGAGTAACTTCATTCTTCATTATGGCCTGCCATTATATTCGTTAGAATGTGATGGTGGGTTATAGAGTAATCCGGTCATCAAATACAAAACAATCACCTTTCCATTTAGAATCGATATTTTTATTGTGATTTAAGTAGTTAATAATTCCACCTTTAAGTTGAAATACATTTTCAAAGCCTAAATTTTTTAAAATAACAGAAGCTTTTTCGCACCTTATACCTCCTGTGCAAAATATAGCTATATCTTGCTTCTTGTCTAATCTCTTACTCTCTATTACTTTTTCTTTAAAATCACTGAAACTATCCAAATCCAAGCTTTTTGCATTTTCAAAGGTTCCTAACAAATATTCAAATCTATTTCTTGTATCTAGCACAATAGGTTTGTCATCAAGCAAATTATCCCATTGTTTTGGATTTAGATATTCATTTTTATTAATATCATTTTCAGAAATTTTTAAACCTACTTTGATGATTTCTTTTTTAATTTTTACTTTAAGTTTACTAAAAGCTTGATAGTCTATATTAGATTCATTGGAATGAATTAACCCTAAATCTAGTTGCTCAGTTATAAATTTCTTAGATAATTCTATTTCATAAGAACCACCACAAAGATTAACATTAATTCCTTCATTAGCTATTAATATAGTACCAAGGATACCTAACCCTTCCAGATAATCAAAGATTACATGCCTAAGAGAATTTGTATCTTCAACTTTAATAAATTTATAGAAACTAATGATAGTATTTATTTTTTTATGCATAATGTCATTCCGTCATACATAGTAATTAAGCAGTGATCTATTCTATTATCTTTAGCTATAGTATCATTAAGTTTTTTTATAGACTTAGTACTTTCTGTTTTATCTTCATTATCTAACACTTTGCCTTTCCATATAGTATTATCAATAGCTATCATGCCACCTTGTTTTATTAATTTTATTGATTTTTCATAATAATCTAAATAATTATTTTTATCAGCATCTATAAAAATAAAATCAAAGGTTTCGTTATGACCGTCATTTAAAAATTTATCTAAAGTATTATTGCCTTCACCAAGAATAAGTTTAATTTTATCTTTTACCCCTGCTTTTTCCCAATATTTTTGTGCTATTGACGTAAACTCTATAGAAGTATCCAATGCATATAATTTACCATCATCTTCTAATCCTTTCGCTATACAAATAGAACTGTAACCAGTAAATACACCAATCTCAATACATTTTTTAAATTTACCTAATTTACATAGCATTTCAATTAATGCTCCTTGGACAGCTCCAATTTGCATAATAGATATGTCTCCAAGTTTTTGCGTTACTTCTCTAAGTTCATCAAGAACATTATCTTTTTTATATCCTACCAAATCTATATATGATTTTAAAATTGTCGGATCTACTTGAATTTCTTTTTCCTTCATTTAAACCTATTGTTGTATCGCCTCAAACTCAATTATTAACTCTATTTTATCTCCAACAAATTTCTTATCAACCCCATAATTCATACCAAAATCTGATCTTTTAAAACTCGTATTGGCAGAAACTCCCATCACAATTGGCTTAAATAAACCAACACGAAATGGATATTGAGCAATTTTATTTATTTTTGCATTTAATACCAGCGGTCTTGTTATCCCTATTAAGGTTAATTCGCCAGTAATTTTTCCTGGTTTATTATTTAAGTTGTTTGTTTTAGATTTAAAAACCATATTTGGGTATTGATCTGTATTTAAAAAATCCGGACTGCGTAAATGAGAGTCTCTTCCTTCATGATTAGTGAAAACACTATTAGTTTTTACATTTATGTTTATGTCTTTCACAATATTTGTTTCTTCATCATATGTAAATGAACCTTCAATTTCTCTAAATATACCCAAAGTCTTTGCATAACCAGCATGTTCTACCAAGAAACCTAAGCTAAAGTGCGTATCATCAATTATATATTCTTTATCATCAGCCTGGATATTGCCTGAAATTAATAAAACTGCCAGTATTAAAAGATTACGAATTATCATGTTTGTTACTCCTATATAACCAAATTATATCTTTTGTAAAAGAAAATGTAATTATTAAAAAAGCTAATATGCTAATAATTTGGACATATATCATAGATAAACATTGTAAATGACAAATGATTAGTAATAGCGCCGTCATAGAACAGATTGTCTTTCTTAAGTAGCTTTCTGGCAAGGTATTTTTTAGCCATGTAAAATATAATCCTAGAAATACAAAAATATACCTATACGATGGTATTATAAAAATTGCAATTGTAGTATTGTAATTTAAGTATAATGACAGTGCTAAAATTAGTAATAAAAATGTATCTGTTTCTTGATCAAATATTTCGCCAAATTTTGTTGATTCTTTTAGATATCTTGCAACGAAGCCATCAAACCAATCTAACAAAAGCGCTATAAAGGAAATAATTAAGAATAAATTATTCTCATAAAAAATACTAAAAAATTCTTTAGATAAATATGAATTTATAGTAATAGAAAATAATATTATAATTAAAATTATTCTAAAATACGTTATATAAGATGCATAAGTAAATTTATTTGTTTTAAATATATTAAAAATATAAAAAATAATCGATGAAATAATAATAAAAAATAATGTATTATATAGTAATATGCTATATGTTAAATATTCTTGATATAACACAAGAAATAAGAACAATAGATAGCAATATGCTTGAAATATAATTTTATATAAAGATTTATTCATTTAATATAATCTTAATATTAAATAACGATCATGAAAACCTTTGAAACAGAATCCTTTTGGATAAATAAGAAAAATAATAGTTGCATAAAAAAACATATAATTGATGCACCAGGAAAAAGTGAAGCTCTTATAAAAACAATTTATAGTGGGATTAGCTATGGTACGGAGAAAATTGTTTATACTGGAGACGTGCCTAAAAGTCAGAGGGAGTTAATGAGATGTCCTTACCAAATGGGAGATTTTGGCTCAGATGTAAAATATGGTTATATAAATGTAGGCAAGGTTGTCAAAGGATCACCAAAGTATAATAACAAATATGTATATACATTATTTCCGCATCAAACAGTTTACGTCTTGAATGAAGCCGATTTAATATTAATACCTAAATCTATCCCACTACAAAGGTGTTTGTTAACCGCAAATATGGAAACAGCTATTAATGGTATGTGGGACACGCTACCTTCGTGTGGCGATAAAGTTCTAATCATTGGTGCTGGAATTGTAGGGTTTTTAATGGCATATGTTTTAAAATCAATAATAGGTATTGAAGTTTTGCTTATAGATATAGAAAAAAGTAAGAAGCAATTAGCAGAAAAATTTAATTTTAATTTTAAAACCTCTATCCCTAAGGACTATCAAGCAAATATAATATATGAATGCTCAGGAAATTCTAGCATAATTAATACTCTTAGCAGTCACATAAAAGATGAAGCAACAATATGCGTTTTAAGTTGGTATGGTAACAGTATTTCTAAAATTAATTTTGGTAAAGAATTCTTATCCAAAAGGGTAAAATTTATTTTTTCACAAGTTTCGAAGGTATCTCATAATAGAAGCAAATACTGGAACAACTATTCTAGACGAGAATTAGCAATAAAACTATTAAATGACAATAAATTAGACTATCTTATAGAAAAAGATTATATTAATTTTTATGACTTACCAAAATTCTTTTCAGGAATTGATAAGCATAAAAAATTTTATTGCAAAGTAGTAAACTATAAGAAAAGCTAATGTTTGAAGTAAAAGTAACAAAAAATATGTTTATTGCGCACAGTCTTAATGATGATTTATTTGGACCTGCAAAAAATTTACATGGAGCAACTTATATAATTGATTTAATTGTAGCAAGCAACCATTTAACCCAGCAAAATATTGTAATTGATATTGATTTAGCATCTAAATTATTGGAAGAATGTATTTCACAATATAATTATAAGAACCTAGATGATATTCCAGAGTTTCAAAATGTACTTACCACTACTGAGTTTATGGCTAAAAAACTTACAGAAGATTTTATAAATAAATTAAAAGAAATAGATTTTAATACTAAGAACTTATATTCAATTAAGATGATTTTAAATGAATCACATATTGCATCTGCATCGTATTTAACCTTGCTTAATTAATGAAAAAGTTTTATTTCATTATTCCTCATTTTGGAAATACAAAAACAGGGGGAACTTTGTATGATTTGCATATTTCTATTTATCTGAGAAATAAATTTATTTGTCCAATAAAAAAAATGGTTAGTCATCAAATATCTATCATCAAATTAGCTAGATTGATTAATACAATACCAAAAGGATCAACTATTTTATTGGATGGTTTTATTGCAAATAAAATTAAACACTACATTAATCTTAAAAATAAAGTTAATCTCTTGATACATTTACCTTGCTCTTTAGAACATTCAACAAATAAATTCTCTAATATGAAAAAATATTTTGATGAAAGAAGGTCATTTAATAGAGCAAACGGTATTATAACTGTAAGTAATTATATGAAAAAAGAAATATCAAAATATTTAAATAAACATAAAAAAATATTTGTAGCAAAACCAGGAATTGATGAAAAATTTTTTATACATACAAAAAATAATACTAATAATAATTTGCTTTCAATCGGAAATGTTATACCAAGAAAAGGTTATATTTCTTTAATCAAAGCGTTAAGAGAAGTAGATAGCAATTGGCATTTAAACATTATAGGGAGCACTGAGATAGATGAAGAATATTTTTCTGAATTAAAAATATTAATTAGAAAATCAAAGCTAGAAAACAAAATATCTTTTTTAGGTACCTTGTCAAGTGAAGAAATAGTGAAATATATTAAGGTATCACGTATTTTTGTTTTACCTACTATTTATGAAAGTTTTGGAATGTCTATATTAGAATGCTCAATAGCAGGTCTGAAAATTATTACAACAGATTTACCAGTTTTGCGTGAAGTTTTAAAAGGAAAGCATGCTACATTTGTTAAAAAAAATGAAATTAGTTCTTTGTCAGATGCCATTAAAACTAACCTAAATTATGACAAAAATATTTATGAAAATACCTGTAATAAATCAAAGTATAACTGGTCAGTTCCAGCTAGAATTATTAAAAAGGCAATAAATGAATTTTAATAAATTTCAGCTTACATGGATAAATGCTAGAGAAAAATATGACTTTTTAGCACGAAGTAATCTCCTTTGTAAGCATTATAAAAATAATAAGAAAAATTTTGCTAAAATTATTGACTTAGGGTGCGGTACAGGATCTTTCCTAAGGTGGTGTTATCATAACAAAATAGCTTTTGATGAAATGCTATTAGTAGATCATGATAAAAAACTTCTTAGTAATTTTCCCATAATAACTAAAAAATTTTTGAAGGAATATAATTATAAAATTATAAAGAATACTGAAACCAGATTCGAAATTTTAAAAAAAAATATCTCCAAAAAAGATAAGATAACGTTAAAGAGACAAGACATCTCAATGGTATTGCCAATCATTAATAAATATAATTTAATAAGCTTTTCGGCAATTACTGATATATTGTCTAAGACATTTATTAAGAACTTATTTTCATCTGTAGCATCAAAGAAGGTTATATACTTTTCAATCTGTTTTAATGGGAAAATTAAATGGAATATAATTAATGAACACGACAAGTATATTGTTTCGCAATTCAATAAACATCAAGAATCCTTCAAAAATGATATTTACACTATGGGATCTAAAAGTATAAAATTTATAAAAAATATATCTAAAATAAAAAACTTTAACTCATCCAATAAAGACTCTTCATGGGTTATTCCATCTAAAAAAGATATTGATCGAATGTTTCAAAAACAATATTTAAAAACTATTTATAATGCTTTAAAAAAGGATAAAGAAACTAATTATGATATTTTATATAATTGGTATAAATTTAGAATGAAAAAGATTGATTTACACAAATCTGATTTGGTTGTTGGCCATGAAGACATACTTGTTTTAACATAATGAGAATCAAGGACACTATAAGATATATAATTTCTATTATTTTAATTTATATAATATTTGATAATTATGGTTATAAGATTCTACAGATTATAAATATAATAGATTATAAATATATTATATTAATTATAGGGATTAGTTTTGGGCAACATTTGTTATCTGCATACAGATGGATGTATGTCTCTAAATTTACAAACTTAAATATTAATTTTAAAAATTCCTTAAAATATTATTATATTGCAGGCTTTATGAATAATATCCTTCCAGGAGGCATTCCTGGTGATTTATATAGAATTTATTGTACTTCAGATAATAAAAAGGAAATATTCAAAATGGGAAAATCATTTCAATCAGTGATTTTTGAAAGGTTATCTGGACAAATAATGCTTTTTTTTGTTTTTATTGCTTCGCTTACAATTTATTTTTTAACTAATCAGAAATATATAGCTTTTTTATATTTAATTTTGCCTACAGCATTAATATTTTTTTTAATAAAATATTTAATTAAATATAACATCAAAAAATATTTTGGAACAAAGGATATAACAAAAAATTTCCATATGCTATTTACAGGACCAATTTTTTGGAATCATATTATACTGTCATTTTTTGTAGTAGCCTCATATATATTAATTTATATTATTTCAGCTATATCTCTTGGTTTGGAGATTGACTATCTAGCATTTTTAGTATTTACACCTATTATTCTTTTTTCTATGACATTGCCGGTGAGTATTGGGGGATGGGGCGTAAGAGAGGTTACAGCATTGTTAGTTTCATTCCTTATTGGATTATCTGCATCTGCAAGCATAAGTGTTTCAATAATTTATGGAATATTAAACTTAATTTGTTCTTTGCCAGGTTTATTTCTATTTTTAAATTTAAGAAATAGATAAATCTATATCACATAAAATATCTTCTCCCATTTTAAAATATTTTATTTTATTATCTTTGATATTTTTTAAAGATTTTATTTTTGGTAATATAAAGCTACTATGTCCTTGACCAATAATAATGGGACTTATGCATAAATGCATTTTATTCAATAATTTATTATTATAAAAATTAGATACAGTTGAACCACCACCTTCTATATATATAATTTTTTTATTAAGTTTTTTAAGTAAAGATATAATATCATTTAGATCAAATTTATTTTTGTATAGAGGGAGAATAAAAACATTATTACTATAATTTTTTATTTTATCTGAAATTATCTTGTATCCATTACCATCTCTATTTGAAAAAACATTATAATTATTTTTTAAAACATTTCCTTTATCAAGTATTAAACGCATTGGGCTTAACCCTTTTACCAATCTGGTAGTTAGCATTGGATTATCTAACTTTACTGTATTAGTCCCTACAATAATTACATCCGATATTGCCCTTAGCATATGTATATGCTCCAGATTATTAGGTGAGCTTATATATTTTGATTCACCTGATTTAGTGGCTATATAACCATCTAATGTTTGAGCAATATGAGCTATTAAATACGGATTATTTTTTCCATTAAATATTATTGGCATATACAAATCGAATAGATTTTGTAATTCTGCATCTAAATTAAAATTTTTTCTTATTATTTTGTTTTTTTCTAGACTATAGGAATATTTATAAAGATTATTATTAATTAATTTAGATATAGAAATTGATTTAGTCAAAATATTAGCATCACTAATTACTTGTTTGGCCTCTAAAATTAGTGACCAAGCACATTTCTTTGTTATACTATGTTTATTGAATATATTTTTTTTACGATATGTCATTTTTAAAACATTTTATACAAAATATAATAATTGGGTCATTAATTCTTGTTCCTATTATGATTTTCATTTTATTAACCCAAGGATATGTATCACCTTATAATTTTGTATTTGGTTCGATAGGATATTTTATAGATACAATGGGAGATAATGTAGGTCCTATATATGTCATAATTATTTGTTATTTAACAGGTGTATTGGCGAAATTTTTTAGTCAAAATTTAAGTTTTAACAATTTATAATATTGTTGGATTCTGAGCATCTCCATATACATCATCCGGATCAAAAACCTTAGTTTTTTCAGTAAACTTTAATTTAATTTTTTTACCATCAAATTCTATTTCCCTATAAAAGCAAGAATAATACCCAACATGACAACTAGCATTTCCAGTCACTGATACCTTTAACCAAATACAATCTTGATCATCATCAATTAATATATTATCAACTTTTTGAATAAAACCGCTTGTTTTACCCTTGTGCCAAACACATTTTCTGCTCCTGCTATAATAATGAGCTTCTTTTTTCTCCAATGTTAATTTTAATGCTTCTGCGTTCATAAAAGCATGCATTAATAATACCCCATTTTTAGAATCTGTTGTTACAACTGGAATCAGCCCATGCTCATCAAATTTTGGGCTTAATTTAATGCCTTCTTCAACTTCTTTTACTGTTTTTCTTTCTTCAAACATGATTACTTTTTCTTATATTTTGACTTGTGTATAAATGTTTTACCACAATAATAACACTCTATAGAGCTATCTTCACCTTGTAGATTAAGATATATTTTTGGGTGAGAGCCTGTTTTTTTGTCACCAGTGCAAATAACAAATTTTTCATTATCCTCAATTATTTTTATATTTGATATTTTCATGCGTTTATATTGATTCAAAATCACCTAACTTCATAAGCCTTTCCCTAAACTTCTCTTTTATTTCCTCGGATAAATATTTCAAATTTAACGCTTCTTTCATTTTTCCTTTATTTGTTAAGTCTTTAAATAATAGCTCTGATATTTTAAATACAGACAAGCTATTTGGTTCTTGTTTAATAATTTCAACAGTGTCGTTTACAGATATTTTTCCTGTCTTAACTACTCTTAAGTAAATCCCTAGTAAACAGCTTTGGGAGAACATTTTTGGGAATTCACGATTATTCATTTTAATCCCTAATTTATAACAAGGAATTCTTGGTTGCGATACTTGAAAAACACAATTTCCTATTCTAATTTCATCCCCAATATTTATTTTTTTTTCATCAAAATTATCTATCGTTAAATTTTCTCCTACCAACCCAAAATTTTTAAAATTAACACCTAAATCTTCAGACCATTTTTTATAATGTTTAAATGAATATCCATACAATGCTTTATCATAACCACCATGTACCTTTAAATCAGCTTGTCTATCACCATTAATTCCATGCTCAGAAATTTCTGCTGATTCTTCTACAGGCATTTTATATATACTTGTGGTAAGCTCTTTTCCATTGAATACAATTTTTTTTGGTTCTGAAATATTTATCGACAAAACTTTCATATGTTTTTCAGGACTCTGTATTTTACTTAATTTCTCTTAGATGAAAGGATAACTTAAGATGAACTCATATACAATAAACTGGATATTATTATTAACTCTATCTGCTATTTGGGGAGGGGCATTTACCTTAAATAAATTTGCTTTAGAGGCTTATACGCCACAATTAGTAGTATCAGGAAGATTGATAATTGGAGCTATTGTTTTGATAATTTTAGTTTTTTTAATACATAAAAAAGTTTTATTATATTTTAAACATTGGCCTTATTATTTATATATGAGCCTTGTCGGAATAGTTGCCCCTTTTTTGTTAATTGCTTATGGGCAAAAAGGAATTGATAGCTCTCTTGCAGGAATACTCATGTCAACAATGCCAATTTCTACATTAATTTTATCCCACTTCTTTTTAGATGATGAAAAATTAAATGTAAAAAAAATATTAGGTTTTATTATAGCTTTTTTTGGAATTATAGTTTTAGTTATGCCAGATTCTAAATTTATTACTAATTCATTTTTTCATGATATTAAATCTGAGCTTATGGTAATTGGTGGAGCAATATTATATTCTTGTGCCGCTGTTTTCGGTAAGAAATATAAAATAACTGATCCCTTGAATGCTTCAATGGGTACTATTTTATTTTCTGCTATTATTATGTTAGCTTATCTTTTTTCATCAGAGTCTAACGTTTCAATTAATTTTTATGAAATACATTTTTCTTCATTGTTATTACTTGGTATTTTTTGTACCGCAATAGCAACAATTATATATTTTCATATTTTACAAACATCAGGAGCTTCTTTTATTTCGATTATGAATTACCTTATTCCCGTATGGGCTATAATTTTCGGAGTTTTATTTTATAATGAGAAAATTATTTGGAATTATCTTATTGGCCTTTTCATTATAGTTTTAGGAATACATATTTCTCAAATAAAAAATAAGACAATATAGTTATTTCTTCTTATTCAATAAAATTAATCATGTTATATAAATTTTATATACATGTTATATTTAATATTATTATACAAGTTAGAGGTAATAAAAATGTCAGAAAATAGCGATAGTAAAGCAAAAATTGAGTCAGCAACCTTCCAAAGGATAGTTTCACATCTAAGAGATAATCCGGAAGTGCAAAATATTGATTTAATGAATTTAGCAAATTTCTGTCGTAATTGTATATCAAAGTGGTATGTGGAAGAGGCAAAAAAAGAAGGTTTGTCATTAGATTATAATCAAGCTAGAGAGATTATTTATGGCATGCCATACAATGAGTATAAGGTTAAATATCAAAAAGAAGCAACCGAAGAGCAATTAAAAAAATTTAATGAAAACAAAGATAAAAAATAATCTTAAATCTTTAACTAATCAAGAAATAGAGAGATACAATAGACACATATTGCTTGAGGAGATAGATATACATGGGCAATCTGAACTTTTAGAGAAACATGTTTGTTTAATTGGACTTGGTGGGTTAGGTTGTCCAATTGCATATTATCTAACATCATCAGGTATTGGCGAGTTAACTATAATTGATTATGACCGAATAGATACAACTAATCTGCAACGACAAATTTTATTTAATTCTTTAGATGTTAATAAAAAAAAGGTAGAAGTTGCATTTGAAAAACTAACTCAATTAAACCCAACTATAAAAATTAATAAAGTAGATAAACAGATTAACAGCCATATAAATAATGTAATTTTTAAAAATTGCGATTTAATTATCGATGCAACGGATAATTTTAAAACAAGAACTATAATTAATAAGATTTCTATTGATAATAAGAAACCCTTAATCATGGGGTCAGCAGCTAAAATGGAAGGACAAGTAGCCGTATTTAGAAATGATTTACCTAACATGCCTTGTTATAATTGTTTATACAATGATTTGGACGATGAAAATAAATCATGTTTAGACCAGGGGGTATTGTCAAGTCTCACTGGTATAATTGGATCAATTCAAGCAACTGAATCTATAAAACTACTCCTAAATTTTGGAGAAACTTTGGAAAGTAAATTATTACTCATCGATGTTAAGTATTCTAATTATAGAATTGTAAATTTAAAACAAGATAAAAAATGTAAGGTATGCTCATAAATAATATAACTGATAAATATAATAGACCATTTAATTATTTAAGAATTTCTGTTACTGATAGATGCAATTTTAGATGTGCTTATTGTATGCCAAAAGAAATTTTTGATAGTGGTTATAAATTTCTAAAAAAACATGATTTATTATCATTCGAAGAAATAGTTAGAGTAGTTAAGGGGTTGGAATCATTTGGTCTTAATAAAATAAGACTAACTGGAGGAGAACCCTTGTTAAGAAAAAATATAGAAAAACTAATTCACAAAATAAAAACAAAAACTAATATTAAACATCTTGCCTTGACGACAAATGGTTCTTTGCTAACTCAGAAAAAAGCTAAATTATTACGAGAAGTTGGTTTAGATGAAATTACAATTAGTCTTGATTCTCTTAATCCATATATAAATAAGAAACTAAACCCATTAAATGATGATAAAAATGTAATTGATGCTATTTATACTACCTTAGATGTTTTTAATTTTGTAAAAATAAATATTGTAGTAATGAAAAATATAAATGACTCTGAAATATTTAAGATTATCCATAACTTTAAAGACACTAATTCTGAACTAAGATTTATTGAATTTATGGATGTTGGTGAAACTAATAGATGGGATGTAGATAAAGTTATAACATCTGAAGACCTAATAAAGAAAATTAAGAAAACATTTAACATAAAAAAAAGCCATCCTGTATTGGGTGCTACGTCTCAAAAATGGAAACTATTAGATTACAAAGCTTCTGTAGCATTTATATCATCAATCTCTAAACCCTTTTGTAATACATGTAATAGAGGCAGATTATCTGCAGACGGTAAATTTTATACGTGTTTATTTTCTACGCATGGGAATGATTTATTACAAGTTATAAGAAACTCTCCTAAGGATGATGTTTTGGAAAATTTGTTTTCTAGTATCTGGAGTACTAGACTAGATAAATATTCGTTGATTAGAAATTTGAATAAAAATATAAAAATTAAAATTCCTAAAATAGAAATGTCATATATAGGTGGTTAATTTTCTGAATTGTAAACTTTACATATAAGTTATATTATGAACTATGATTTATTCAGTAATGAGCTATCTATTTTATTTCATTGCTTTGATTGCAGGTTATACTGCTGCATATGAAATTTTATTACAAATGTTCCCAGATTATGGCCTTATTCATATCATTGTAGGCGGAACTATAAGCCTCATGTTTTTCCCACTTATTCCTTTATATCCTGGCATTATGAGTGGTAAATGGACATTAGCAATATTATGTTATATAGCGATTTTTTTTGGGGTGATTTTTGGAAATCAGGCTAGACGGTCAAAAAACAACTAAATTTATAATTTCTAGAGTTTACCTTATATATTTAACCTAATTAATTATGTTGATAATAACTCTATTTGTCTCTATGATACATTTGCGTTGTCATGAAAATTTACGTTAAATATTTCGCAAGCATAAGAGATATCATGGGCACAGAATGCGCTAATCTTGATATTGAAGAAAGTATATCCGTAGATGAATTATGGCAAGGATTAATAGTTGGCAAAGAGACTCCGCAAAAGGTTTTAGTTGCTGTAAACTATGAATACGTAAACATGAATTATAAATTAAAAGAGGGAGATGAAGTTGCTTTTTTCCCTCCTGTTACAGGTGGTTAACGATGAAAATAGAGATATTAGATGAAAAATTTGATCCTTGGCAAGCTATTGTCGAGTATAAGAGAAACCAATTACAAAATAATTCAAAAATTGGAGCTTCTTCAGTTTTCCTAGGAACTATGAGGGACTTTAATGATGATGAAGAAGTTGAAAGTATGGAATTAGAACATTATGAAGGAATGACAGAGAAGTACCTATCAAATATTGTTGATGCAGCAATAAAGAAACACAAGATTATAGATGGTCTGGTTATTCATAGAATTGGAGTTTTAAAACCTACTGACCCAATAGTTGTAGTTGCAACTTGGTCAGAGCATAGAGATAATGCATTTAATGCAACTAGAGAAATTATGGAATCTTTAAAATCAGACGCCCCTTTTTGGAAAAAAGAAAACACTAATAAAGGTTTCAAATGGGTAAAACCTTCTAACGAACTTACAGAAAATACGAATGAAACCTAAAAAGGTGATTTTGGCGTATTCTGGAGGATTAGATACATCTGTTATAGCTAAATGGTTGATAGAAAAATATGGATGTCAGGTAATAACCTTTACCGCCGACATAGGGCAAGGAGAGGAAGTAAAGGATGCCAAAATAAAAGCAAAAAAACTAGGTATTAAAAAAATTTATATTGAAGACCTTAAGGAAGAATTTGTAAAAAATTATGTTTATCCAATGCTCAGGTCTAATGCAATATATGAGGGAGAATATCTTTTAGGAACATCAATAGCTAGACCGCTTATAAGTAAAAGACTAATTGAAATCGCAAAAAAAGAAAATGCTGACGCCATCTGTCATGGCGCTACTGGAAAAGGCAATGATCAAGTTAGATTCGAGTTATCAGCTTATTCATTAAACCCAAAAATAAAAATTATAGCACCTTGGAGGGAGTGGGTATTTAAATCAAGAAAAGATCTTGTAAGATACGCAAGACTAAATAATATATCTATAGATTTTGACTTAGGTAAAAAAAGCCCATATTCAATGGATGCAAATATTTTACATACATCGTATGAGGGTGGAATTTTAGAAGATCCATGGAAAAGTCCTGATGAAAAGATGTGGTTAAGGACTAAATCCATTGAGAATTCAGCAAAAAAACCTGATACCATACACCTCGAGTTTAAAAATGGAGATATTATTAAACTAAATAATAAAACTTTAAGTCCAGCAAAAATTCTTACAAAATTAAACTATCTTGCTGGCAAACATGGTGTTGGAAGGATTGATATCGTAGAAAATAGATATGTAGGTATAAAGTCAAGAGGATGCTATGAGACACCTGGAGGTACAATTTATCACAAAGCTCATAAAGCTATAGAATCTATAACTATGGATCGTGAAGTATTGCACCTTAAAGAAGATTTATCTAATAGATATGCAAGACTAATCTATAATGGTTATTGGTTTAGTCCAGAGAGAAAGAGTTTACAAAAATTAATTGATGACACTCAAAAAGGTATATCTGGAACGGTAAAGATAAAACTGTTTAAGGGAAATGTAATTATGTTAGGTAGAAAATCTCCAAACTCTATTTATAGTGAAGACTTGTCAACTTTTGAAAATGATTCTGGAAATTATAATCAAAAGGACGCAGAAGGATTTATTAACATTAATTCTCTAAGATTAAAAAATAGAAAAGAATAAACTATTTGACTATTTTTTCTAATACAATTGTAAATTTTAGAGATTTTTTTCTGTATTGTTTAATTTTAACGGGTATAAAATTATGGTCTACTGCATACCAAGTTAAAGTATTTCTTTTATTATCTTCAATAATTTTTCTTATAATAATCGTATTTGTTTTGCCAAAAATAGTATCAATGACTTCACCATCATGAATGCTAAATATATATTTTCTTTCTCTTCCCTTATCAATGACATTATACTCTTGTTCAAAATCACCTTTTTTCATTTTGTTTTGATAATCAATTTGAACAGATAATCTATCCTGAAAATTTTTAATTTGAGAATGTTCTATTTCCTTACCATTGCGTATAGTGTGCGCAGAATTATTTTTTTTATCAAATATTGTTGTAACTACATTTTCATCATCTTTGCGAAATCTGCTATATGCATACTCTTTTGTAAAAACATTATCGTTAATTATATCAAATTTAGATAACTCCATTCTTAAATCTTTTTTTAATTTAAAAATTCCAGCGGTATGACTAGAAACCAAATATTCCCATTTACCATTGTGTTTTAATAAAGTATTTTCACTAGTAGCAAAGTGTAAGCTACCTTTATAGAGATGATATATATGCTTTGTGATAATGACTTCTTCAGCAATTGCTAAATTTTTAGATATCATGAGAGGCAATAATATAAATATGTATAAAATATTTCTCATATGTGTTCTATAGGTGTAGTTAAAACTTCATTATTAAATAAACATTTATCATTTTCTTGTTTTATAAATTTTTCAGAAAGCCATTTAATAGCTAATGGATAAATCTCGTGTTCAATTTTATGAATTTTTTCTTCTAATATATCCTTTGTATCATTATTTTTTATTTCAACTTTACCCTGAATAATAACAGGCCCATTGTCTAAATCAGGGGTTACAAAATGGACGGAAGCACCATGATACTTTTCTTTGTCCTTGATCGCTCTGCTATGAGTATTTAATCCTTTATATTTAGGCAATAGAGAAGGATGGATATTTAGAATTTTTCCTATATGTTTATTTACGAATGATTTTGGCAATATTTTCATATATCCAGCTAATATAACAATATCTACAGAATTTGTTATTATATATTCTGTAACATTATTATAATCATTATCAGAATTAACCATTATAGTTTTAATTTTTTCTTTTTTAGCTCTCTCTAACCCATAAGCATTTTTATTGTTTGATACAACACTCAAAATTTCAATGTGCAAAAAACCAGATTTTATATTGTCAATAATATTTTGAAAATTACTTCCATTACCTGATAGGAATACTATAGATTTAACCTTTCTCATATTTAATTATTTTATTTGAATATTTGTTATTTATTTGACCAATTATTTTTGCTTTAAACTTTGTTTTTTCTAATATTTTGATAACTTTACTTGCATCGGATTTTTTGACAATAATAGCCATGCCTATACCGCAATTGAATGTTCTTAACATTTCATCCATTGATAATTTTGCACTTTCTTTTATTAATCTAAAAATATTTGGCATTTTCCAATTATCTAAATTTATACTGATTGTATATTTTTTTGGAATTACTCTTGGTAAATTTTCTGTAATACCTCCTCCTGTAATGTTAGCTGCTCCTTTAATGGAAATTGTTTTTTTTATTTTATTTAGAGCATCTACATAAAGTAGAGTTGGCTTTATTAATAATCTTCCAAGATTGACGCCAAAGTAATTCTTCCTTAGAGAAAGTGTTTTATTATCTAATAATTTATTTATAAGAGAATATCCATTAGAATGTATGCCATTTGACATTAATCCTATTATGATATCTCCTTTATTTATTTCATTTTTATTAATAATATTTTTTTTATCAATAATACCAACACAGAATCCCGCTAAGTCATAATCTTTTTGCTTGTACATTCCTGGCATTTCTGCAGTTTCCCCTCCTATTAATGGTATATCAATAGAGGAACAAGCTTTTTTTATACCTTTTAAGATATTTATATGAAATTTTAAATCCAATTTACCTGTTGCAAGATAATCAAGGAAAAACAATGGGTCAGCGCCACATGTAATTATATCATTTACACACATAGCCACCAGATCTTGTCCTATGTAATTATGTTGATTCAATAATTTTGCTATTTTTAGTTTAGTTCCAACGCCATCAGTTCCACAAACTATGATTGGTTGACTATATTTTTTTAAATTTATTGTGTATAAACTAGCAAAACCACCAATACCAGATATAACGTTTGGATAGTTTTTTTTATAGCTTTTTTGTAATTTTCCTATCAAACCATCAGCTTTTTTAATATTTACCCCTGATTTTAGATAAGTTAGTTTTTTATAAGCTCTATTCATATTAAAATGGTTAGGACTTTGATTATATATTAATCTATAAATATATGCACTTTTATAATGGAAACTAAATCTAATAAAGAACAAATACCTATTAATTTTAGCTTTATTTCTAATAAATCCTTTTGTAATTATATAATTGGTGAAAATGAAATGATTCTGGAAACTTTAAGAGGTATATCGGAAGAGAAGAAACCCAAAATTATTTTTTTAAAGGGCGGTAAATCTACTGGTAAAACTCATTTATGCTTAGCAACATTAGAAAATTTTACTGGTGAAAAATACTATTTATCTCCTTCTAATATAGATGAACTAGAATCACTTAATTATTCGTTACTAGAATTTATTGTAATTGATGATTTAGATAAAATAATTATAGAAACTAATAAAGAAGAGAAACTATTCTCAATAATAAATGATTTAATTCTTAGGAAAAAAAATATACTTGTAACATCCACAAAACATCTTAATGATATTAAATTTAATATTTTAGATTTAAAATCACGTCTCGTTTGGGATCAACTTCTTGAAACATCAGAATTAGATGATGACAGTAAAATTAAAGTTTTACAAAAACTTTCTAGGGATAGAGGATGGACTCTAACATCTAAAGTATGTGATTATATTATGAAACATTATAAGCGAGATTTATATTTTTTATGTAATGCTATTAAGAATATTGACGAAAAATCATTATCTATGAAAAAAAATATAACAATACCATTTGTAAGAAAGATTATGAATTATAAATAATTTAAGTTTTTATTTTAAGAGCAAGTCCTGCAATTTTCTTTCCAAAATTTATACATATTTCTTTTTCATCTTCTGTAATTTCTGCGTTTTCATTAAATGAAACATGGCTTGGACCATAAGGAGTGCCACCTGATCTTGTGCTTACAAGTCTTTTTTCACTATAAGGTACTCCAGTAATAATCATGCCATGATGGATTAAGGGTAGCATCATCGATAATAGTGTAGTTTCTTGACCACCATGCAGGCTGGAAGTTGATGTAAATACACCTGCTGGTTTTCCAGTCAATGTTCCATTGAACCATTCAGAAGTTGTTGAATCTATAAATGTTTTCATTGGTGCTGCCATATTGCCAAAATGTGTGGGACTGCCAATAATCAGGCCAGAACAGCTGTCTAAGTCAGATTTTTCAACTAATGCGTCTCCATTATTATCTTCATTGTCAGATGGTACCGTTCTTATGACTGATGATATATCCTCAATCATTTCAGCCCCTCTTGCAATTAAACGAGCCATTTTTTTCGTTGAGCCATTTTGAGAATAATATATAATAAGTATGTTTGTCATACATGATAGGATATTCTATATAGTTGATAAAAGAAACTGATTAACTATAATAGTGAATTGATATGAAAAAAATTTTTAGCTTAACAATTTTATTAATACTTGCCCAAACTGTTTATTCGGCTGGCGCAGTCCCTCCAAAATTAGTTTCAGAAAAATTAATCAAAGAAGCTAAGTCTGTAAATAAAAAAGCTATTAAGTTAAAAAATGAGTGGAGAGATACAAGAAAACTAATAAAAAAAGCTATGAAAGCGCATTCTAATAAAGATTATAAAAATTCAATTTCATTTGCAGAACAAGCTATCAACCAAGCGAAAATGTCTGTAGAACAGCATAATAAACAAAAGGATAACGTTAGATTTTTAGATGAGTAATGTTAAGATTTAGAAATTTTTTCAATAAGCTTATCAAGAGCAAATTCTTTTTTATCTTTCGATAATCTTGATTTATATACAACATTATTATTTTCTGTTTCTTTTTTTCCAATGATTATCATATGTGGTATTCCAAGTAATTCCCAATCTTTTATTTTACTTCCCATTTTTAAATCTCTATCATCATATATAATATCTATGTTTGATGCGCAGAGTTCATTGTATATTTTTTGAGAATACATTCTAACTTGTTCATTTTTAGCTCCGTCGATTTCTATTAAAACAACTTGAAACGGAGATAATGACTGTGGCCAAACGATACCGCTGTCATCATGATTCTGCTCTATTGCAGCGGCAACAATTCTCGTTACACCTATGCCATAACAACCCATAAAAATGTTTGTCATGCTTGAGTCTTTTAATGTTATTTTTGCCTTCATGCTTTCAGAATATTTTTTACCCAATTTAAAAATATGCCCAACCTCTATACCTTTTTTATGAATTAAACCAGATTTTTTAATAATCTTATTCAAATCGTCCTCAGAGTATTTAATTTTGGCAATCTCTAGATTCATTCCATTTAATGATTCGTCTAACAATAAATCATCTTCACCTGTATCTGCAATAACATGAAATTCATTTGATTTACTTCCACCAATATTTCCACTATCAGCATCCACGATTGTAAAATCTAACATTAATTTCTTAAAAATATTTGTATATGCTAATTTATATATATCATAAGTTTCATCAAGACATTTTTGATTAGAGTGAAAAGAATATGCATCTTTCATTATAAACTCTCTAGCTCTCATTACTCCAAACCTAGGCCTAATCTCATCTCTAAATTTCGTAGATATTTGAAACAGGTTTAATGGTAGTTGCTTATAGCTAGAAACCTCATTTCTAATTAAATCAGTTATAACTTCTTCAAATGTTGGACCAAAACAAAAGTCTCGATCATTTCTATCTTTAAATCTAAGTAATTCTGGCCCATATTGATCCCATCTTCCTGATTCTTTCCATAATTCAGCAGGTTGTATAAACGGCATGAGAATTTCTCTACAACCAATGGCGTTTAATTCATTTCTGATGATATTTTCTATTTTTGAGATAACCTTTAACCCTATAGGTAACCAACTATATTGTCCTGATGATAATTTTCTAATCATGCCTGATTGAATCATCAATTTATGGCTTATAATTTCAGCATCTGCTGGAGCATCTTTTAGTGTGAAAATAGGAAATGTAGATACCTTCATATTTTTGATAATTTAGTAATTTTCATTGTGTATAATTGTTATTTTAGTTTAACATGAATATAGTTATTATATATAAAGCAAATCAACAGGTTTATAAAATTTTATATGTTTAAGTTTTTTAAAGAATGGTATAACACTCATTTAACAGATCCGAGTCAGGTAGCATTAGCACTCATAATATTATCGATTTCAATAGTTACATACATTCTTTTAGCAACAGTAGTACCTATACTAGTTGCTATAATACTTTCATACATGCTAGAAGGCTTGGTTGGAACAATTGGACATAAATATCATTTAAATAGAAATACAATTGTAATGGCAGTTTATTTTTCATTTATAGCTCTGTCTTTGTTAATTTTGTTCTTATTAATACCTGTAATGTTAGAGCAAATTACTTTGTTTATAAAATCATTGCCATCAATCTTAGAAAAAGGCAAAGAGTTATTGCAAGGACATACATCAGAAAATAGTGGACTTATTAACGAAACACAATTAACGAATATATTTGCCTCTATTAATGCGGAAATAAGCTCGATAGGTAAATCTGTTATATCCTATTCATTATCATCAGCAAGTAGTATCTTAGAGACCATTGTCTATATATTAATTGTGCCTATTTTAATATTTTTTTTACTTTATGATAAATCTAAAATTAAGTCTTGGTTTAAAAAATTCTTCCCCGAAAAATTAGACTTATCGAAAAAAGCTTATAAAGAACTAGATATAAAAATTGGCAATTATATTAGATGTAAGTTTATTGAAATTATTATTGTTTGGGTAGCATCAACATTGCTATTTGCACTGTTAGGACTTAATTATGCCCTCCTACTTGGTTTTTTATGCGGAATATCTGTCATTATTCCTTATGTTGGAGCAATTGTTGTTACCGCTCCAATTATTTTTGTAGCATTTTTTCAATGGGGAACATCTTCGATTTTTTGGTATGTTCTAATTATACATATTTTAATTCAAGTTATAGATGGCAATGTAATTGTGCCCATATTATTTTCTGATGCTGTAAATCTTCATCCAATAGCAATCCTGATATCTATATTATTTTTTGGTACAATATGGGGCTTATGGGGGGTATTCTTTGCAATACCTTTAGCAGTTTTGTTTAATACATTATTGAATATTTGGCCAAGGATAGAAATAAAAACATGAGTGTTGATAATAATATTTTTAAAGGTAGCATGGTTGCTATCGCAACCCCAATGAATAATGATGAAACATTAGATTTTGATTCAATGGAAAAACTCATAGAATTTCATATTGAAAATAAAACCGATGCAATAGTCTCAGTAGGCACAACTGGAGAATCAGCAACGCTAGATTTTAATGAACATTCAGAAGTAATTAAAAAAACCTTAGAAATAGTAAATAAAAGAATACCTGTTATAGCAGGCACAGGAGCAAACTCAACTAGTGAAGCGTTAGAATTAACAAAAAAATCAAAAATCTTGGGAGCAGACGCTTGTTTGCTTGTTACGCCTTATTACAATAAACCAAGTCAAAACGGTTTATATCAACATTTTATAAAAATAGCTAATGAAGTACAAATTCCGCAAATACTATATAATGTGCCAGGAAGAACCTCTGTGGATATGTTGCCTGATACAGTTTATAAACTAAGCAAACATGATAACATTATAGGCATCAAGGAAGCTTCAGGTAAGATAGAGAGATCTAAAGAATTATTAGAAAAATGCTCAGACAATATTTCAATATTTACAGGAGATGACAAAACATCCGTGAGAGATATTTTGCTAGGCTTTAAAGGTAATATTTCTGTAACTGCAAATATTGCGCCAAAAGAGATGCATAAAATGTGTTCTTATGCATCTAATGGAAACAAAATAGAAGCAGAAAATATTAATAACAAATTAGATATTTTACATGATAATTTATTTATAGAATCAAATCCCATACCAGTTAAATGGGCTCTACATAGAATGGGGTTAATAAACAATGGAATAAGACTGCCATTAACATGGCTTGATAAGAAATTTGAAAAAGTAGTAGAAGAGTCTCTTATTAGTGCTAGTATATTATCTGTAACACACCAATGAATTTAAAATTTATAAAATATACAATTTTCTTTTTATGTCTCTCTCTCATAGGTTGCTCATCGTTTGGTGAATATATTGCAAATATTACATCTGACGAAAGAGAAGAGGTGGTAGTATATAAAAGAAATACATCTTATGAAGACACTCAGTTTGATTTAGAAGTACCACCAGATTTAATAAACCCAAGCACCATTGATATTTTAGAAATACCAGAATATGCTGGAAAAAAAGGAATAGAAGTTTTCACAACAGATACAAAGTTGGATGGTATTAAAATAGTTAGGCAAGGCAGGGATTCTTTCCTTGTTATTAAAAGCACTGATAAGAAACTTATTTGGGAAAGTATAAATAGATTTTGGCAATCTGAAGGTTTTAAGTTAAACCAAAAAGATTATACCTTAGGCATTATGAAAACTGTCTTCCTTGAAAACCTTAGTGAGGCACAACTTGGAACTATACAAAAATATGTTGGAAGATATGTACCGCTATTGGTTGCACCGGAGACTCGAGATAGTTTTAAAACCCGCCTTTTACTAAAGGATGAATCTATCGATATCTTAATAACCCATTATGGCAAAGAATATATGTCTGACGGAGATACTGAGTTTAGATGGCAGAATAGACCCAGAGACCCAGAAATTGAAAGCGAGATGATTTCTAGATTATTTATTTATTTAGGTGGAGATGAAGCTAAGTCTAAAGGATACACAGTTGTTAAATCAACAGGAGCAAGAAATCGCGCCAGTCTAAATATAGATGAATATGGAATACATTCGTTGTTTATTGCAGATATTTATGAAAGAGTTTGGCCACAAACAATCAAATCTTTAGAAACTATAGGTATTAGAATTTTAAGCGCCCAAGAGGGTGATGGAGTTATAAAACTATCTGCCGCAGAAGTTTCTGAATCTGAGGAAGAATCTTTTTTTGATAACCTAGCATTTTGGAGTTCATCATCAGATATAGAAACTTTTAATCTTGTATTATCATCTAATCAAGACGGCACATATATAGAAGTACAAGATGACAACTTTACAGCTTTTTCTAATGTTGCCAGCCAAGAAGTTATAAGAGCTTTATATACAGAGTTTAGATAACAGATTATTCTTTTATCTGATGAATTTGTGCATATGCTGAATGATTATGTATCGATTCAAAATTTTCTGATTCTACAATATATTCAGAAATACGATCATCATTATTGAAATGTGATGAGATATCTCGAACCATATCTTCTACAAACTTTGGATTATCGTATGCTTTTTCTGTAACAAATTTTTCATCAGGTCTTTTAAGCAAAGCATACAATTCTGAAGACGCTTCTTTTTCAACTATATCAATAATTTCTTCTATCCAAATAAATTCTTTTACTGTAACAGTGACAGTTACATGTGATCTTTGATTATGAGCACCATAATCAGAAATCTTTTTTGAACATGGGCATAAACTAGTTACTGGTATTGTTACTTTCACTTTTAAATTAGCTTCATTTTTTCTAATTTCCCCTATTAATGAAACATTATAATCTAGAAGACTTTGCACTTTAGAAACTGGAGCCGTTTTTTTTATAAAATAAGGAAATGACATTTCAACATGTCCAGATTCTGCTTCTAAAAGAATAAGCATTTCTCCAATCATTTTCTTAAAAATTTCTACTGTTATATAATCTTCATGACTATTAAGTATATGGACAAATCTAGACATATGAGTACCTTTTAAGTTGTGAGGAAGGTTTAC
Source organism: Gammaproteobacteria bacterium (assembly GCA_002718845.1). GTDB lineage: Bacteria > Pseudomonadota > Gammaproteobacteria. The sequence continues at coordinate 35,360 of PBFS01000026.1, forward strand.
ATACATATTAAAATTAGCCACTGTTGTTTGTTTTTTTCCACACCTTTGTTTAATAATCATAGGGTGCAATATATCTTTTATACCTACTTTGTTAATTGGAAGATTTCTAGTATCAGTTAACCCTTGTGTATCCGGTAATACATTATTTTTTTCAGTTTCATCAATAATTTTTTTGTTAGTAGCCATTGTAATTTATTCTGAATACGTCACTGCAGACCTATCATTCTCCCATAATTTTATTGATTTTATTGCAACATCTTTTTTAACTAGTATTTTTGAAAGCTCACAATACAAATATTTTGCTATATTTTCAGCAGTAGGATTAATTTTTTTAAACGGCTGTAAATCATTTAAAAACTGATGATCCAGTTCATTTACTATATTGTTAGTTAATTCTTTTATTTCTTTAAAATCTATAATCATACCAATATTATCAAGTTTATTTCCGCAAACTTCAACTTCAACTTTCCAATTATGTCCATGCATTTGCTTACAAGGACCCTTATGGCCATTCAAAATATGCGCTGATGAGAACTCTACAAAAGTTGTTAAAGTATAAATTTCCTATTCCTAGCTATGTGGCTTTTTTATTAATTTCTGTTAAATAATCAATATAATCATTAGTAGCATTAATTATACCATTATAATCTAACCCTATTTCTTCCAAGATCTCATTTTGATTACCATGGGGAATTGTTTTATCTGGAATTCCTATATTCTTAATTTTTATGTTAAAACCATATTTTAAAATCACTTCATTCACAGCAGATCCAGCACCACCTAATACAACATTATCTTCAATAGTAAAAATATACTCATAATTCGAACATACATTAATTATCATTTTTTCATCAATAGGTTTGACAAATCTCATATCAATCACAGTAGCATTATTTTTATTTGCTACTTGAAGGACAGTATTTAATAATGTTCCAAATACAAGATATGCTATCTTCTTGCCTTTTCTAATGATTCTACTTTCACCGATTTTAATTTCTTCATCAATATTTAAGTTAAAATCTAAGCCTAATGTATAACCTCTTGGATATCTTACGGCAGCAAGACCTTTGTGATTAAACCCAGTTGTTAACATATTACACATTTCTTGTTCATCTGAAGGCGTCATAATAACTACTTTTGGAAGTATTCTAAGAAAAGATAAATCATAAATACCTTGGTGCGTTTCACCATCTGCTCCTACTATACCAGCTCTATCTATTGCCAATAGAATATCTAAATCTTGTACAACCACATCATGAATTACTTGATCATAAGCTCTCTGTAGAAAGGTTGAATAAATAGCAACTATTGGTTTAATCCCTCCGCATGATAAACCACCAGCAAATGTTATTGCGTGTTGTTCAGCAATACCAACATCAAAGTATCTTTCAGGATATTTCTTCTCAAATTCTACAAGTCCAGACCCTTCTCTCATTGCAGGTGTAATTGCCACAAGTTTTTTATTTTTCATTGCCATTTCATCTATCCATTTACTAAATATCTGTGTATATGTAAGTTTATTTAAAACTTTTTTACTTTCAGTAATGCCTGTTTTTGCGTTAAATGGTGTTACGCCATGAAATGTTATAGGGTTTTGTTCTGCTAATTTATAACCTTTACCCTTTTTTGTAAGTATATGAAGTATTTTAGGACCAGACTTATCTCGTAAATTTTTTAATATATCTACTAAATTTAGTACATCATGCCCGTCCACAGGCCCATAATATTTAAAACCTAGCTCTTCAAATAGTAAACCAGGAGTTATTAAACTTTTGGCTTGCCCTTCAACTTTTTTGGCAATATCTTTAATTGTTTGCATGTTACCTAAAGCTTTTTTACCACTTTCTTTTATTGATGAAAATGTTTTGCTTGTTAACATCCTTGTTAAATATTTATGCATAGCACCAACATTTGGCGATATTGACATTTCATTATCATTTATAATTACTAAAATATTTGATTTAAGACCTCCAGCATGACTTAATGCCTCAAATGCCATCCCAGCAGTTAACCCTCCATCACCAATTATTGCCACGACTTTATTATCTACATTGTTTATTTTTGATGCAATTTCATAACCAATTGCAGCACTTATTGAGGTGCTGGAATGGCCAGCTCCAAAAGCATCATATTCGCTTTCGTCTCTTTTTAGAAAACCTGAGAGACCATCTTTTTTTCTTAATGATGACATAAATTCTTTTCTACCAGTTAATATTTTATGTGGATAACATTGGTGCCCAATATCCCATATAAGCTTGTCTTCAGGAGTATTAAAAATATAGTGTAGAGCTATTGTTAATTCTACTGTACCTAACCCCGCAGCAAGATGACCTCCTGTTTTTGATACAGATTCTATAAGAAACTCTCTTAATTCTTTTGCTAATGTTTGTAATTGGCCATAATCAAGTTTTTTAAGGTCTGACGGATAAATAATTTTATCTAATAATGTATAATCCATTTTAATTACTTCGTTATTTGTTTTATTTTTTGTTCAGCTTCTTCTAATGTCTTTTGACATTTTTTAGACAACTCTATACCTTTTTGGTATTTCATTATCATTTCATCTAAACTAAGATCTTTAGATTCAATATCTTCTAAGATTTTTTGCATCATTTTAAGATCATTTTCAAAAGTAGATAGATTATTTTTAACTTTCTTGTTCATAACAATATAATACTATTTTTTTGTTACCTTTACATTCTTTACAAAATTATTTGATATTTCCACTATTTCAAATAAATAACCTTCGCTGTCGAAGGTTTCTCCTTGTGTTGGAATATTTTCAAGACATTCAAGAATATAGCCATTAATTGTTTTTGCAGCTGTTTCAGGAATTTTCCAACCTAGAGATTTATTTATTTCTCTTATTTGTATAGCACCATCAATAATATATGTTTGTGAATTTATTTTAACAATACCATCATTTTTAGCATTTTCATCAAATTCTCCAACAATTTCTTCAAGTATATCATCAAGAGTTACTGCGCCCTTAACATCACCATATTCATCTACAACAAACCCCATTCTTTTTTTTTGTTTTTTGAAATTTATAAGTTGGCTAGTTAATGATGTATCTTCAGGTATAAAATAGGGCGGGCTGATTTGTTTCAATATACTCTCTTTAGTCATTTTATTCTCAATCAATATATCAATAACTTTTCTTTTATGTAAGAATCCTAGAAGTTTATTTAACTCTTTTTTATAAATAGGTATTCTAGTATGTTTGCAATTTAATATTTTTTTAGATATTTTTTCAAGATCATCTTCAATATCTACTGCAACGAGTTCGTTTCTAGGTATCATGGCATCTTCAACTTTTACTTTTTCTAGATCAATCATGTTAACTATCATATCTTCATGATTTTTAGGTATTCTGTGACTAGACTCCTTTACAATTAACTTTATTTCATCTTTTGTTAATAATTCTTGATTAATTTTTTCTGTTTTAATGCCAAATATCCTTAGAATAATTCTTGATATAAAATTTATTAGAATTACGATTGGATAAAAAATCTTCATAAGAGGATAAAGCAACAATGAAACAGGATATGCAATCTTATCCGCATAAAGCGCTGCAAATGTTTTTGGTGTTACCTCAGCAAATATTAGTATTATAATTGTGAGTACAACTACTGAAATTGCCACTCCTGCTTCACCATAAATTTTTATTGCTATTAATGTGCTAATTGCAGAAGCAAGTATATTAACAAAATTATTTAAAAGAAGTATTAAGCCTAATGTTTTCTCAGGATTTGTAACTAAGAAATTAACTTTACTTGCAGAATTATCTCCAAGCTTATGCTTATGCTTTAGTTTATAACGATTAACACTCATGAGAGATGTTTCTGCTCCCGAAAAAAAAGCCGATAACAATAGGAGTATAAACAGTACAAAAAACAAGCTTTCTAAATCAAAATTTATCATTATTAAAATCTATATTCATTAAGCGTTACGTAAAAAATATCTTTGTTCCAAGATATGCTATAAATAGAAACATCATGCCCCCAAGAGCTAAATTTGTAGCTTGTCTACCTCTTACACCAGAAGAAAATTTTTTGAAAAGAAGATAAGAATATGTTACCCATGCAATAATAGAAAAAGTTATTTTTTGTAATAAGTTTTGATTGCCATCTAATATAACAAAGGGAGACCCGCTTAAAAGTGAAAGTGTAAGTAGTATAAATCCAAGTATTATAAGTTCAAACATAACTTTTTCCATTTTCTCTATTGATGGAAGAACATTATTTAGAGATGAATTTTGAATATTCTTTAATTTATATTCTTGATGTTTTAAAAGAATAGCTTGTATGGCCGCAAGACCAAGAAAACCATAAGATACAATTGAGACAACTATATGTAGAATTAAACTATTATCTATTTTTATTTGCTCTTTTTCAAAATTAAAAAACAGGGTAAGTAAAATAGCACCTATAGTTAATGGAAAAAGAATTACGCCTAAGTGCTTTATAGGTTTTGTAAACATAAACAAAAAGAATAGATAGTTCAAAATAAGGGAAGTTACTAGTAAAGCTATTGCAAAATTTATCTGCATAGAATGAGATGAGGCAAGATCATACGTATATATGCTTGTTAGAATAATACTTAATAATAAAACTATGCAAAATAATGTTTGTGTAAATTTTTGATTAAATTGCATAAGCATATTTTTTATACTTAACGTTGACAAAATATAACCAATTATTGATAGAGAGGCCAATAGTTCCATTTTTAAATTATTAGGTTTTCCGTGATGATACAATCCATGCCTAGATTTTAGATATAACTTCCATTAGTTTTTGTTTATTTATTATGATAATAGCAAATTTTCTTGGTAAAAATAGCAAGATATTCAATAAAAATCCTTTTTGATGGGAAAATTACTAACTAGAAAGTTTAACTAGTGATATAATTAGCTGTTTTCCAACTAAGGAGAGTAATTAAAATATGGTGAGAATTAGATTATCAAGAGGCGGAGCTAAAAAAAGGCCCTACTATCATATAGTTGTAATGGATAAAAGGCAGCGTCGAGACGGTAGATGTTTAGAAAGAATAGGTAGTTATGATCCAAATCTTGAGACAGAAGATAGAATAAACTTAGATTTAGAAAGACTAGACTATTGGGTTTCTAAGGGAGCTCAAATAAGTGATAGAGTAAAATACCTTAAAGAGTATTCTCAAGATAAAGATAATTTAAAAAATAGAGAGAAAATAAAATTAAGCCAGCTTGAGAAGTTAAAGAAAAAAAGATTGGCTAAAAAAGAAGAAGTAAAAGCTGAAGAACCAGCTAAAGAAGAAGTAAAAACTGAAGAGGCTGCTGCACCTGAAGCACCAGCTGAAGAACCAGCTAAAGAAGAAGTAAAAACTGAAGAGGCTGCTGCACCTG
>PBFS01000019.1 GCA_002718845.1 Gammaproteobacteria bacterium
AACAACGTAAAAAACTATAAAATTTTTATAAAACAACGTAAAAAACTATAAAATTTTTATAAAACAACGTAGAAATTAAAAAATTTATTATTTTTTTATTCTAGTTTTAAGATAAAGTCCCAGTTTTTTTTTGAAACTTCTGTGATGGATAATCTATTTCCTCTTTGAACAACTCTCATATCATTTAATTGCTTATAACTTTTTAACTCTGTTAGAGTTATTGCTCTTTTAAGTTTTCTTTTATACTTAACATCAACCATTAACCAGGTCGGTTTATTTTTTTTGCTTTTAGAATCATAATACTTTGCTTTTGTATCAAAGGCCGTGTGATCTGCGTAAGCTTTTGAATTAATTGTCATCAAACCGTAGATGCCAGGTATCTCACAATTAGAATGATAAAAAAATGCTAAATCACCTATAGACATATCATCACGTATCATATTTCTCACCTGGTAATTTCTTATGCCGTCCCAAGGTTCGATTTTGTCTTTTTTTAGATTATCTATACTGTAATCTTCTGGTTCATTTTTCATGAGCCAAAATCTCATTCATCAAATCCTTCTAATTTTAAAGAATTTTGCAGCGATTCAATTTCACTAGAAACATTCTGGAATTCTTGTAGCTCTTCCTCCTTGTTTAAATACAAACTTATTATATTTAATGCCGCCATAACAGCAATTTTATCTTTAGTCATAGTCGGAGAAACTTTTTTAATTTCAGACATTTTAATATCTAAAAATGCTGCAGATTTATTTAATAATTCTAATTCTGATTCATCACATTTTATTTTATAATCTTGGTCACATATTGTTATGGTTATATAATCTTCTTTCATTATTAACTCTCAATATTTTTTATTCTTTCTAATATAGAATTTATTTGATCTTTAGCTACTTCATTTTTTTTAACAAGATCAGCTTTCTCAGATACAAGGTTATTTTGTTGTTGAGATAAAAGAGTATTCTCCACCTTCATTTTTTTCATTTGCTCTTTTATGTTATTAATTGATGATTTTAGATCTTCTAGCTGTTCTGTTAGTTTGGACATAATTGTTAATAATAAATATTTACTTAGTTACATATATTATAATATTTCTATCAATATTAATCTACTGGAGAGACATAAAGAAACAATGAATTTATCGAGCAATGATTTAATAGCCCTATTAGAAGATTTAGATAGCCCATTTACAGCGCATGAATCTGAAGGATATTTTTCTGGACTTGTTTCTTGTAATCTAGAAAAAGGGTTATATAGCATAGAACTTAATAAGTATTTTGATTATCAAAAACTTAAATTAGACCATTATGAATTTTTAGAAAAATACATTATAGAATTATCAACTAAGCTTAATGAAAAATCTTTTAGCCCTAGCTTTGATACCGAGGTTACTGACAAAAAAAAATTAATTGCTCTGGGGCAATGGTCAAAAGGTTATTCCCTTGCTATAAGTATAGTTTTGGACAAAAAATATATAAAAAATAACCTGGAGTTACAGGAGATAATCCATGATTTTGAGGAAATAGGCAAAATTGAAGATGAATACAATTTTAACAGCAGCGATGAAGATAAACGACACTATGATAATATAAGAGATTATGTATTGACATCTGTAAACTATGTTTTTGCGAAAACAAAATAAATAATATTATGAATATTTTCACACAGAGAAGAAATAAATTAGGTAAATTAATGGATAATAATTCATTGTGTATTATTGAATCTTCGCCTGAGAGAGTCAGAAATAATGACGTTTTCTTTCCTTTTAGACAGGACAGCAACTTTTTTTATCTTACTGGCTATAATGAACCACATGCCATTTTGTTAATTTATAAAGCTGGCAGAAAAATAAATTCACATTTTTTCTCTAAAAAACCCAATAAATTAGATGAGATTTGGACAGGAAAAATCATGTCTTCTTCGCAGATTAAAAAAAAATATGAATTCAATAAGTGCGGTTATCTTAATGAGACCAATAAATATATGGATTTATATTTGAAGAATGCAAATACGGTCTATCATTCTTTAGAAGATGTTTCTTTAATTAAAAAAAAACTATATGACATTATTGTAAAGCTTGATAAGAAATATAGGAATGGAGTTAAATCACCGTCAAAAATATTTTCCCTTAAAAAAATTTTACAGTCACTTCGTCTAATTAAAGATAAAACTGAAATTAATACTATTAAGCATGCTTGTGAAATATCAGCAAAAGCACATATACATTTAATGAAAAAATGTAAGCCCGGTATATCTGAAAAAGAATTAGAGGCTGAATTATCTTTTGCTTTTAATCAAAATGGATGCTCAGATGCTTATCCTGCAATAGTTGCATCTGGTAAAAATGCTTGCACATTACATTATACTAAAAATTCGTCAAAGTTAAAAAATGGAGATTTATTACTTACAGATGCAGCATGTGAGTATTTAAACTACGCATCTGATATAACACGCACGATACCTATTAATGGAAAATTTACACAAGAGCAGAAATTAATTTATAAAATTGTTTTAGATGCGCAGATTAAAGCAATTAAAAAATGCAAGATAGGCAATACTCTTTTAGATATAGATAATGGAGTGATAAAAATTATTTGCATGGGGTTAATTAAAATTGGCTTACTTACAGGACCTCTAAAGAAAATAATAAAAGATGAGGCGTATAAAAAATTTTATATGCATAACACCAGCCATTGGCTTGGTCTTGATGTACATGATCCATGTGATTATCAAATTAATAATAAACCAATAAAACTTAAGGAAGGAATGATATTTACTGTTGAACCCGGTATTTATATTAGGCCAAATAAATCTGTGCCAAAAAAATATCATAATATTGGTATAAGAATTGAAGATGATATTCTCATAACTAAAAAAGGACCTGAAATTTTAACTAGTTCAGTACCAAAAAATATAAATGATATAGAAGAGATAATGCAAAATGACTAATATAAATCAATATGATTTTGTAATAAGTGGAGGCGGATTAGTTGGTTGTACGACTGCACTGGAGCTTTCAAAAAAAGGATTCAAATGTTGCTTAATTGAAAAAAACAATATTAGAGAAACTATAAAAACAAATGAATTTCACCCATTATCATTAAACTATAGATCTATAGTGCTTTTGAAACAATTTGGTATTTGGGAAAATATGACAGACGCGTTCTACCCAATAACGGATTTAACTATTAAAAGTTATAATAGCCTAAATAGAGTTACTTTTTCTGCAGAAGAAATATCTCTTAACTATCTTGGTTGTGTGGTTGATAGATATAAATTGTTGCACACAATCCGCTCTCTTATACTTAAGAATGAATCTATAATAATTTACGATGAATCTGAAATAAATAATATTGAAGAAAAGAATAATTTAGAATTGCATATTTCTAATAATAAGCATATTCATACCAAACACTTAATTGTATCTGACGGTATAAATTCTAAACTCAAAGAAAGTATGTCTATAAAATCAAAAATGATTGATTATTCCCAAGTATCTTTTATATATAATTGCCAGGCAACTTTTGAGAATAATCATGCGCTCCAATTATTTAATAGATACGGGGTTTTTGCTGCAATTCCATATAACAAAAAATCTATAAATTTAATCATGACAATAAAAAAAGAATATTTAAAAAAATTTTTCCAAAATGATGCGATTGATTTATTACTTATAAAATCTATTTTTAATGGATTTGTTTCTAATATTCATTCGCTAAATTTAATTAGCAAATATGATTTAGTAACATCAAGGGCTAATGAAATTTATAAGAATAATATACTTTTACTTGGCAATTCTTCACAATTGTTACATCCGGTAGGAGCACAAGGATACAATTTAAGTTTGAGAAATTTAGAGTCTTTGCTTAATTATTGTGGAACACAAAATCGAGAAATTTCTGTGAACTTTAAAAATTTAGCAAATTCAATAAATAAGGATAGATTAAGCGTATTTAACAACATTGATTTTGCCACAAAAATATTTATAAATGATAAAATACCCTCAAAAATAACCTCGTTGATTATGATAACTTTACTTAAAACATCATCTGATTTAAAAAATATGTTTTTAAAAAAAATATTAGGAATAGATAAATACTCATATTTACAAATAAAGGGTGACACATGAAAAAAATTTTAATAGTTGGTGATGGTATAGTAGGCATGTTAGCCGCCCTATCATTATCTGCATATAATAATGAAATATATTTAGTAAAGACTAAACCAGACAATAAATCAAAAAAAAACTTTGATAGATTTTTCTCAATTAATCTATTGTCAAAGTATATGTTAATGAAATGTGATGCTTGGGATTACATACATAATAAAGGCATTAGAGAGTATAGCTCTATAGTTACCTGGGATGATATAGGTGGAGATGACGTTATATTTAATTCATCTTCAATATCTTATGATTATTTAGGTTGTGTAATATCAGAATACTCTATTCTTGATTCCCTGAAAAACAAGGTAGAGGCAAATAAATTTATCTACGAAATTGATGATAAAAAAATTAGCCGCATATCTCAAAAATCTGATAACTTATTTGACATTTATTCTGATCAGAAAACACTAAGAGACGTAGAGTTAATTATAAAAACCAACAGTTTAATAGATGATATTTTGCCTGTTACAAAGCAAAAGAGAAAAGAGATTGATTATAATCATGATGCTCTGGTATTGAATATTACTGTTGATAAAGAAATTTCTGATATTGCTTATCAAAAGTTCTCTAATAACCAAATACAAGGTTTATTACCAATATCAGATAATCAATATAATTTAATATGGTCTGGAGAAAAAAATATCATTAAAGAGGTTTCAGATTTCAGTGATATCAAGCTGATTAAAGTCTTAAATGCTAGTCTAGCTTCACGCATAGGAAATATTAGAAAAATTAAAAATAAATTAATTTTTCCGCTAAAAGGCTTTCATCTTAATTCATACTACCAAGGACATATTATATCTCTTGGAGGAGCAGCTCATTCCGTACATCCTATGGCTGGATTAGGTTTAAACATGGGGTTGCAAGATATTTTTTTACTAATAAAAAATATTGAGCTTTACAAAAATACTATTAATAAAAAATTCCTATCATCTTTTGAATATGATTGCATGAAATTAAATAATAGAACTTATAACATGATAAATTTTTTAAAAGGTTTTTATACTGATGATATTTATCCAAAAAAATTTAAAGTTTTATCTTTAAAAATTTTTAATAATATGACATTTATAAAAAATAAAATTATTGAACATGCCACTGGAATTAATACTCTGAAAAAAAATTCAAAAGAAAAATATAGTTATGCCAATAATTAATATTGATAAAGAAAATATATTTTTTAGTAAGGAAGAGTTAGTTGAAAACGTAGTTGCTGCACCAATATAAGAAAATAATATTGCTGAAGATGAAATTAAAATAAAACCAGGAATATTAATATAATTTAAAATAGTTGTATCAAAAGCATTTGTAAAAATATTTATAAAAAAACTCAAAATAATACCAAAAGACGCAATAGGAACTCCGCATGCTGCTGCAGTTGCTATACTTGATTTAATAGATTCTCCTTGTATTTTAAAATAAGGAGTTGTCAATGTTCCTCCCCCAATACCTAATAAAGCACTTATTGTGCCTACTATATATGAAAAGAAATGTATAAATTTAAATTTGAAGACATTTTTAATGTTATTTTCTTTTTCAAAAAACATATATATTGCAACCATAATCAATAAAGTACTATAAAATAATTTTATTATATTACTTGAAAAAATAGTTAGAAATAATACTCCTGATAATGAACCTAACGTAAGCCCAGGCAGCATTTTATAAAATATTTTCCAGTTTATTAATTGATTTTTATAGTGTTTAATTGCTGCCGACAAACTTGAGATAACAACGCATGCAAGAGATGTGCTTACTGCGCTTTGCATAACATAGTTATCTTGTATTTGAAAATAAGTAAAAATATAAAATAAAGATGGCACAAAAATTATACCACCCCCAAGACCTAAAAAGCCTCCAACGAAACCTCCTATAGCTCCTGTAATTACATATAAAAGATATAACATCATAATAGTAGCACCGTAAAATCACCATATTATAGTTTAAAATCTTCATAATTATGGCATACTATATGAAATTAATTTTAGAGTTAATTCAAACACAATTACACAAAAGGGAAATAATATGTCGGGAAGTCATTTTTTATTCGTACCAGGACCATCAAATGTTCCTGCAGCAGTTCAACAAGCAATACATTGCCCTATGGAGGATCACAGAAATCCTACAATACCAGGTTTAATACAGCCTTTATTAGAGGATTTAAAGAAAGTCTTATTAACAAAAAATGGTAAAACTATTTTTTTCCCATCCTCAGGAACTGGGTGCTGGGAAGCTGCTTTACAAAGCACTTTAAATATAGGAGATAAAGTTCTTGGAGCTAGTTTTGGACAATTCAGTATGTTGTGGTTGGATATGTGTAAAAGACTACAGTTTGAGCCAATTATCATGGAAGAAGAATGGGGAACAGGGGCAAACTTAGAAAATTATCATAAACATCTCTCTGAGGATAAAAACCATTCGATAAAAGCAGTATTAGTTTGTCAAAATGAAACTGCTACAGGTGTAAAAAGTGATGTATTAGGCGTTAGAAAAATACTTGATGATTTGAACCATCCTGCTCTTTTAATGGTTGATGGAGTGAGTTCCGTTGCCAGTTATGAATTTAGAATGGATGATTGGGGGGTAGATTGCGTAGTTAGTGGTTCTCAAAAGGGTTTTATGATGCCTGCTGGTCTAGGAATACTTGGTGTTAGCGAAAAAGCAATTGAGGCGATGAAAAATTCTAATTATCCAACATGCTATTTTGATGTAGCAGACATGATCGAGAAGACTTCAGGAGGATTCCTTCCCTACACTCCTCCAGTAAATTTATTAAGAGGTTTTAGAGTAGCCCTAGATTTAATTTTTGAAGAAGGTTTAGAAAATATATGGAAAAGACACTATAGGCTTGCTGAAGGTACAAGGAAAGCTATTACCGATGGCTGGGGACTTGAATTATGTGCCAAAGAAGAAAAGTGGTACTCGGACACTGTATCAGCAATAGTTGTTCCAGAAGGTTGTGATGCTGTTCCTGTTATAAGCACAGCGTTTAATAAATATAATCTGGCGTTAGGCGCAGGACTCGCTAAAGTTGCTGGAAAAGTATTTAGGATTGGACATCTTGGAGATTTAAATGAGTGCATGTTATTTGGCGCAATATCAGGTGCTGAAATGGCAATGATAGATAATGGTATAAAAGTAGAGCCAGGAAGTGGAGCAGCCGCAGCATCTAAGTATTGGACTAAAAATCCCGTAGGTGACAAATAATGTCAAAACCTGTAGCGATAGTTACAAGAAAATGGCCAAAAGCCTGTGAAGATAGATTAAAAGAGCTTTTTGATGTTACTTTAAATGAAACAGACACTCCGTTTACATCTGAAGAATTGAAAAACGCTTTTCAAAATTGTGATGTTTTAATGCCAACAGTAACAGATAAGATTAATGCAGAAGTTTTAAGTGTTGAAAATAGAAAAGCAAATATGATTGGTAATTTTGGAGTAGGTTTTAATCATATAGATATAGAAAAAGCTAAAGAACTTGGTATAACAGTTTCAAATACACCATCAGTATTAACTGATTGTACTGCAGATATTGCAATGTCATTAATTTTAATGGTCGCAAGAAGAGTTGGTGAAGGTGAAAGAGAATTAAGAGCCGATAAATGGACAGGATGGAGGCCCACGCACCTACTCGGTACCAAGGTCACTGGTAAAAAACTAGGAATTATAGGTTTTGGTAGAATTGGACAAGCCGTTGCTAAAAGAGCACATCATGGATTCAATATGGAAATACTTTTTTGGGACCCATTTGATATACCAGAAAACGTTACAAAAAATCTCAATGCTCAAAAACTATCAACTATCGAGGATATTTGTAGAGAGTCAGATTTTGTTTCGGTTAATTGTCCCGCAACAAAAGAAACTTTTCATTTAATGAATGAGGAGAAATTTAACTTAATGAAAAGCTCAGCATTTATTATTAATACTGCACGCGGTGACATTATTGATGAGAAAGCACTTGTTACTGCCCTTAAAACTAAAGAAATTGCAGGAGCAGGCTTGGATGTTTTTGAAACTGAACCAAATTTACCATCTGAATTAAAAACCCTAGAAAACGTTGTATCTTTCCCTCATTTAGGAAGCGCATCAACGGAAACACGTATTGCTATGGGTAATACAGCAATAGATAATAGTTTAGCATTTTTTGCTAATGAAGAGTTACCAAATAAAGTTGTTTAAATTCTCATATGTCTCTCCGTGATGATGCAATAAATATATATTCGTCTTGTTTAGATAAACTCAATCCTAGAACCAGCGTATATAATTATTTAAAATCAAATAAAATTTTTCAAAAAAATTATAAACAGATATACCCAATTGCATTTGGAAAAGCATCAGTATCCATGATGAATGGCTTGTTAGATTATTTTTTAGAAAACCAACTTACAAATAAAATAAATAACAAACCAATTGTTATATCTTCCAAAACAAATATTACAACTAATTCTAACTTTATGTTGCATATTTCATCTCATCCAATACCAGACTCAACTAGCATAGAAGCTGCTGATAAAGTTATCGATTATATTAAAAAATCTACAGATAAAGATTTAGTTTTATTTCTTATAAGTGGAGGAGGTTCTTCTTTGTTATGTAAACCTTCTGAATCTATCACTTTAGATGATAAAATATTAGTAACTGATTTATTATTAAAATCCGGCGCAAATATTAATGAGATTAATGCTGTAAGAAAACATATATCTAGCATTAAAGGAGGCAGGCTAGCTCAATTAGCAAATCCATCAAACTGTGTGTCGTTAATTATTTCTGATGTTATAAATGATGATTTGAGTACAATTGCAAGTGGTCCTACTACAGAAGATTTGACTACTTATAAAGAGTCTTTGAAAGTATTATCTAAATATAATCTTACTAACTCAATACCAAAAAATGTGTTAGAACATTTAACTAAAGGTGTTGATGGAAGCATAGATGAGACACCAATAAAACTAAAAAATATAAATAATAAAATAATTTGTAGTAATCATTTATTTAAAAAAGAATTAGCAAATGCCGCATCTAATATAGGTTACAAAACTATTACCCCTAACAAAAATTTAACAGGAGAAGCTATCGAAGAGGGAAAGCATTTGATTGGTGAAATCAATAATGCTATTAATCTTCATGGAGAAAATAAAAAAATAGCAATAATTACTGGTGGTGAAACCGTTGTAAATATTAAAGGATCAGGCAAAGGAGGAAGAAACCAAGAATTAGCCCTCTCTTTTCTAGCTAATCTTCAAGGCGAAATAGTTGCGACAGATTGGGTTCTACTTTCCGTAGGAACAGATGGAATTGATGGACCAACGGATGCTGCTGGAGCCATAATTGATAAAGAGGCAGAGCAGAATTATCAGGGAATCAATTTAAATATAAATGATTATTTATCCAATAATGACTCATATACTTTTTTAGATAAAATAAATTCACTTTATATAACAGGCCCATCAGGGACAAATGTTGCTGACATTCAAATAACATTAATAAACAATTCTTAGTTATTTTTAACCCATTTTTGAATGACTTTTAATGTCGTATCAATATCTTTTTTAAGATGTCTGGACGATACAAATCCAGCTTCATATGCTGATGGAGCAAAATATATTCCATTAGCAAGCATATAATTAAAAAAACCTATAAATTTTTTTATATTAGAGCGAGAGATACTATTATAATCTTTTATTTTTTGATTAGTAAAAAATATACCAAACATACCACCTTCGCTATCAGCTGACATATTTACTTTATTTTCTCGCGCAATTATGTTTATACCATCTGTTAAATATTTTGTTATTTTAGTTAATTTCTTAAAATATGTTTTTTCTGAAATTAAACTTAAAGTTTTTAATCCAGCTGCCATAGTTATAGGGTTTCCAGATAATGTGCCCGCTTGATATACTTCACCTAAAGGACTTATATGATTCATTATTTTAGATTTCCCCCCAAATGCTCCAATAGGTAAACCGCCGCCTAAAACTTTACCTAATGTAGTTAAATCAGGTTTAATCTTATAAATACTTTGAGCCCCACCTAAGGCTACTCTAAAACCAGTCATAACTTCATCAAAAATAAGCACAATCTTATTCTCGTTACATAACATTCTTAATTGTTTAAGAAAATTTATATTGCTTCTAATAAAATTCATATTGCCAGCTATTGGCTCAATTATTATACATGCTAATTTGTTCCTCTTTATTGCCTGTTTAACTTTTTCAATATCATTGAATGGTACTGAAATAGTATCTTTAGCAATTGATGTTGTAACACCATGAGAGTTTGGAACACTAAATGTTGATGACCCTGAACCTGCTTTTATTAGAAATGAGTCACCGTGTCCATGATAGCATCCATCGAATTTTAATATTTTATTCTTTTTTGTGTAACCTCTAGCCAATCTTATAGCACTCATAGTAGCCTCAGTGCCTGAATTTACCATTCTAACCTTATCAATTGATGGATATATTTTAGTAATTTTTTTAGCTAACAATATTTCATTTTTACATGGAGCTCCAAATGTAATACCATTTTTTATTGTTTTTGATATTTCATTTACTACATCCCTGTTAGCATGTCCTAATATCTGAGCTCCCCAAGAACCAATATAATCTATATATTTTTTATTATCTTCGTCGTACAAGTATTGATCTTTAGCTTTTTTTACGAAAAATGGATGGCCATTTACAGATTGAAATGACCTTACTGGCGAATTAACTCCACCAGGGATATATTTTTTGGCTTCTAAAAATAGTTTCTTAGAATTACTCATACCTTCATCATCTCATTTATTTTTTTTATATTTAATAAAATATTATTATAATCATAAATTCCTGAAATCATAGATATCATATTAGGATTATATCTAATAATATCTTTTATATTATTAATATTAATCCCTCCAATTAAGCATATTGGTATTTTAAGATTTTTTTTTGCAGAAATTATTACCCTAGAGTCACAAATGTTAAAATTTTTTTTAGATTTAGTTTTATACATTGCTCCAAAAGACACGTAACTCGCACCATCTTTTTCAGCTGTAACACCCATTTCTACAGAATCATAGCAAGATTTACCAATAATTATTTTATTCCCAAAGTATTTTCTTATTTTTTTTAAATCAATATCACTCTGCCCAATATGCAGGCCAGAACCTTCAAAATATTTAACTAAATTATAATCATCGTTAATTATTAATTGAACCTCATTTTTTTGGCAGTTCTCATATATTTTTTTTATAAGATATTTTTTTCTTTTAAAAGATAAATATTTACCTCTAAATTGAAATATTTTTATGCCTGACTTAATTATCAATATAGTTTTTTCTATAAAATCTAAATCTGAATCATAATTATTTGTGTTAATAGGGTATAGTCCTTTAAGAATTAAATCATTTTCCATTAAATATTTATAACAAATAAATTGGGTTTATCCTAGAATTATGCGAAACTACATCAATAAAAATATGAAAAAATATCTTTGTTTAATTTGTGGTCTGATTTATGATGAGGCAGAAGGTTGGCCAGATGATGGCATTGAGCCTGGCACTAAATGGGAAGACATTTCAGAGAATTGGGTTTGCCCAGAATGTGGTGGATCAAAATCTGATTTTGACATGATTGAGATATCGTAAAAATTGTTTTTCAAATTTTCACAGTTTGATAGAAATACTCTTAGAATAGCTTTACCCCTAATTATATCAAATATAACCATACCATTAGTTGGCCTCGTGGATAATATTATGATGGGCCATCTAGGCTCAACTATTTTCATAGGAGCAATTGGCTTAGGGTCAATAATTATAAGCTATATATTATTTAGCTTTGGATTTATAAAGTCTATAACAACTGGGCTAGTATCACAAAACGCAGGTTCTCGAGATTATCAGAATTTATTTTTAACAATTTGCCATATATTATTAATTTCATCTTTCATATCATTAACTATTTTATATTTTAGATTCTATATTATCGATTTTTCATTAGGACTTATGAATTCATCTATTGAGGTAAAACAAAATAGTAAAATTTATTTAGAATATAGAATTTGGTCGATCCCAGCTATTTTTTTAAGAGACATATTAATCGGTTATTATATTGGAACCCAAAGGACTAAAATTGCTATGTCTATAAGCATTATAGTTAATTTGCTAAATATTATTTTAGATTATTATTTTATTTATATTTTAAATTTCTCAATAGAGGGAGTTGCAATAGCTTCACTTATCTCGGAATATTCTATAATATTTTTTATATTGTATGCATTAATGTTTGAAAAAACATATAAAAACATCAACCTTGATTACAAAAATATTTTAAATTGGAAGTCGATAAAAAATAAAATAATTATAAATATTGATATGTTTATAAGATCATTTATTTTAATGACATGTTTTGCATATTTTATGAGAACAGGCGCTAGTTATGGAAATATCATATTAGCGGCAAATACTATTTTGCTAAATTTTTTCTTTATCTTCTCACATGGGGTAGATGGCTTTGCTCATGCATCAGAAGTACTTGTTGGAGATTCTATGGGTAAAAAGAATAAGGAATTATTACATGAATCTATTTCTTCTACGGGTAAATTTTCAATATATTTAACTATACTGTTTATAATATTTTTTAGTTTATTTGGTGTTCCACTACTAAATGTAATCACTGATGTTGGAGCAATATTATTATCAGCACAAAAATATTTAATATGGCTTTATTTAATTTTTTTCTCTGCTTGCATAGCTTTTTGGTTAGATGGAGTTTTCATAGGAGCAATGAAAACTAAGCTTCTTAGGAACGTCATGATATTATCAGGATCAGTATTTTTTATTCTTGAAATTTTTATTTTTGAACATAATAATCATAATCTTTGGGCAGCTTTCCTTGTATTTTTTACATTAAGGAGTATGTTGCTGGGTTATTTATTATCGTTTAATTTAAAAAGAAATAGATTTATTTGATTTTCGAATCTAATATACTTACAGTTTTTCATAATTATGCTATATTGAAGACTATTTTATTTATACACCACGGAGAGAATAATGGTATTCGGTTTATTTAAGAAGAAAGAACCTATAAAATGTAAAATAAAATCAACAGGTGAAGAATTCGATATTTCGCGAGATACAAGCCTCATGAATTCTGCGCTTAAAGCAAATATTAAATGGCCTCATTCATGTAAGGCTGGAGGCTGTGGTTCTTGTCGAGCTACTATAGTAGAAGGAGAAGGCAAATATCCAGCTAGCCCATGTGTTCCTGAATCTCTATTACATCCAGAAGAAATGAAAAATGGGATGGTGCTAGCATGTCAATGGTATCCAAAAACAGATATTGTTGTTGATGTTGAGCTAGGGAAAGAAGGCGATAAACGTGGCATTATTTATTAAGCATAATCAGATAATTACATTTTTTAAAATGCTACTAAGGAGAGAATAATGGTATTCGGTTTATTTAAGAAGAAAGAACCAGTTAAGGTTACAGTAAAAGGTACAGGAGAAACTTTTATGTGTAATCCAGATGAAATGTTAATGAAAGCAGCTCTGAGAGCTAAAATTGATTGGCCTTTATCGTGTAAAGTTGGAAGTTGTGGTTCTTGTCGAGCTACAATTCTTGAAGGAGAGGGACATCATCCGTCTGGGATATGTGATGTTCCATCTTTATTAAAAAAAGAGGAAATAGAGTCCGGTATGGTAATTGCCTGCCAGTGGACGCCTACAACTGATATAACTGTTGATGTAGAAATTGGTAAAGAAGGTGATAAACGAGGAATGATTTAATCTAACAAACGTAAGATTATTTAATATTGTTTATTGAATTGCAAACTCCTTGAAAAGTAAGCTTTGCTAAATCATACGCAGGTTTATTGCATTTTATTGAATTTCCAAAATATATAATAACGTTTGTAGAACGTTTACACATACATCTTAATGAAATGTTGAACAATGTTTGACTTTTATCAGACCAACACATCAAATCGTCAGATTCTATATTAGATGGAAAATTTACAGGGTATCTAATAAATACTGGTTGGCTATTATTATTTGTATTACAAATTGCATTAAACATTTTACTGTGGAATTTTCTTATATTTTTTCCATCTCCAATTCTTCCCTCAGGAAATATAAAAACTTTTTTATCTAAAGAAATATATTTCTTTATAATATTTATAACTTTATCATTATCATTAATATCGCCTCTTTTTATAAAAATGGTCCCTGTTTTTGCAGCAAGATGCCCAATTATTGGCCAGCTTTTTATTTCTGATTTTGCTATGAAGTTTGACGGTATAAGGGAGTTCAGAATAATAATATCAAAGAAACTTATGTGATTCGATACATATGATTTTGCTGATAAATCTATTTCACCATATTTTATAATATTTAAACCAAATAATTTAACTAATACTTTCATCCAATAATAACTAATTTTATGATGTATAGGCTTTAAATTATATACATTAGATGGGAAGAAAATTAATATAATTAAACCTATAACAATGTGAAGTATTACTAATGGAAATCTAATTGATAAATAAATTATTTTCATTTAAATTTCATTATTCATTTAATAATCTTTTTTGTAAACTGTTAAAACCTTTTATAGGTTCTGAGCATACATTATTTTCACAAATATAAGCAGTGAACTTACCAAAACATTTTTTCTTATTTATTGATTTGATCGGACTATTTATAGTGTGATCTAAAAAATATATGGAATCTCTAAAATCTTCTATTTTATATATTTTATCCTTATAATCATAAATATCCTCTTTATCACATTTAATAATAACTAGCCTCTTAGATGTTAAAGATGTGTTTGCATTAATATATAAACTACAGTGAGACACATTTGATCTCTCTATTGAATCTGATGCCGCTTTAAAAATATTATCCATAGTTTCCAAATATTTGTTTTCTCCTGTTAATTCATATATTTCTGACAGGATGTTTGCCATCATACTATTGCCTGAAGGCATGGATTCATCCATAAAAGATTTAGGCCTGTATATCAAATCTTTTTGGTCA
The DNA here is from genome assembly GCA_002718845.1 of Gammaproteobacteria bacterium. GTDB lineage: Bacteria > Pseudomonadota > Gammaproteobacteria. The sequence goes on from PBFS01000019.1 coordinate 15,179, forward strand.
ACAGAAGAAAAATAAAAACCACCATTATCTTTATCTTGAAAATTCTCTAAAACTTTATCCACTAACTGTATTAAAAAAATATACTCATCATTATCCCAGTTGATTCGTAGTAAATCTAAACATGCTTTAGATAGAAAGGCATAATCATCAAGATATCCATCAAATTGCGGTTTATCATGATAACAAGCATATAGCTTATTATCTTTCCACATTTTTTCCTTAATAAATGAATAACTTTTTTTGGCAGACTTATAATATAATTGATTATTAGTTAATTTATATGCTTCAACAAGGCCGGAAATAGCTAATGCATTCCACGAGACGAGAATTTTTTTATCGGTCGCAGGTTTTATTCTCTTGGACCTCTCTTTTAAAAGCTTGTCTGATATTATTTTAATTAATTTACTATTTTCCTTATAACTATCCTCATTTGCTTTGCTAACATGTAAGTGATATCTATTTTCAAAATTTGGTTTATTATCAATAATAAAAACTTTCTTAAAAATA